>JAFTFP010000119.1 GCA_017449485.1 Lachnospiraceae bacterium | reverse complement strand
GTCTTGGTCTGTCCCTCAAAGCGCGGATCGGGGTGCTTGACCGACACAACCGCAGTCATGCCGTTCCGTACGTCCGCTCCGGTGAAGTTGGCGTCCTTGTCCTTTAAGATGCCCAGTTCCTTGGCGTAATTGTTGATAATCGTCGTAAACGCGGTCTTGAAGCCGGTCAGATGCGTGCCGCCCTCCGCGTTATAGATATTGTTGCAGAAGCCCATGACTTCCTCATGGAACTCGTTGATATACTGGAAGGCTACCTCCACGCGGATTTCCTCGAAGGCGCCCTTGAAATAGATGACATCCGAGACAGCTTCGTTGTTTTTGTTGATTTCCTTGATAAAGCCGATGATGCCCTCCGGCTCATGGAAGGAAATCTGCTCCTCCGTGCCCGGCCGGCAGTCCTCATAGACAATCGTCAGCTCCGGATTCAGATAAGCCGTCTCGTGCAGGCGGCTCTTCACATCTTCTTCCTTGAACCGGGTGCGCTCGAAGATTTCCGGGTCCGGCAGGAAATTGATCCGGGTTCCGGTTTTCTTCGTCTTGCCGATGACCGGCAGCAGGCCGTTCACCAGCTCCTGTACAGGGATACCGCGCTCAAAGCGGTCCTCGCTGATCTGTCCGTCCTTGCTGACTGTGACTGTCATGCGCTCGGAAAGCGCATTGACAACAGAAGAGCCCACGCCGTGCAGACCGCCCGACGTGGCATAAGCCTTGTTGTCGAACTTTCCGCCCGCGTGCAGCGTCGTCATGACGACACGCTCTGCAGAGACGCCTTTCTCATGCATGTCAATCGGAATGCCGCGGCCGTTGTCCTCAACGGTACAGGAGCCGTCCGCCTCCAGCGTCACATGAATTTCCGAGCAGTATCCTGCCAGGTGTTCGTCCACGGAATTGTCCACGATTTCGTAGATCAGATGGTTCAGACCTCTGGTGGAAACACTGCCGATATACATACCGGGCCTGGTACGGACTGCTTCCAGTCCTTCCAGCACCCGGATACTTGTTGCATCATAGGATTCTTTTACTGCCATTCGTCCCCCAATACTGACTGATCAGACTTTGATTTTCTTCGAGCAGGCAATCGCCAGCGCGCCGGAACCGATGTGGCAGGAAACAGACAGGGAAAGCATGTCATCCTGCACATTGAAGTTCGGGAACGCGGCCCGCACCTCGCTGCTCCACTGCGGGAAGGTGTCCGGGCTGTTGGACTGTACTGCGTACACCCAGCAGGTCTCCTGATCCGTTCCGCCGTACAGCGTCTCGATATCATTCTTCATTGCGTTGATCATGGTTGTCTTGCCCTGCTGAACGGTCCGCGCCTTGGAAAATGCATCCAGCCGCTCACCCTTGATCTGCAGAACAGGCTTGATGCGAAGAAGCGTCCCGATCGCCGCAGCGGCCGGGGTGATTCTTCCGCCTGCCTTCAGATACTTCAGCGTATCCAGCATGATATAAATACTGGATTCAAATTTGACAGCCTCCAGCTCTTCGCGGATTTCCTTCGCGGAAAGACCGGCGCGGGCCAGATTCATCGCATCCAGAACCGACGCCTTCTGGGTGACGGAGATCCGCTGGTTGTTGACCACTTCGACCTTGCCGTCAAAATCCGAAGAAAGCATCCGGGCGCTCTGGCAGGATCCGGACAGGCCGCTGCTCATGGGAATATGAACGATCTCATCATATTCCTCCAGCAGACGATTCCAGAGCTTTAAGATATCCGTCGGTCCGGGCTGGCTGGTAACGATGCGCACATCGCTCTCCTGCCGCCTGAAGAATTCTTCTCTGGACAGATTGATATCTTCATAATAGGTCTTGGGATCGTCGCCGAACATAAACGGCATCGGAATTACCGAAATCCCCAGCTGCAATGCCTGGGCCTGTGTAATACCGCTGTTGCTGTCTGTAACTACTGCAACTCTGCTCATAGATTTATCTCCGATATTCTGATGTGAACTTACAGCCACTGTAAAGTACCACTAACAAACGCACGTTCGAAATGCGCACACAAAGTTATTCTAATTTTATATGCTTCTAAAGTCAACCGCTTTTCCGTTTTTCAGTGTGAAATCAGGGTTTTCTTCGAGCACCTGGTCCGCATGCGCAGCGGCCTTGTGCAGCAGATCCGCATCCTCATAGATGTCGGCCAGAACAAAACCCATCTCACCGCTCTGCCGCACGCCGAAGAGATCGCCGGGGCCGCGCAGCTTCAGATCCTCCTGGGCAATCTCGAAGCCGTCGTTGGTCTTCTCCAGAATGGCAAGGCGTCTGGGCTTCTCGCCCGTCTCCGTCTCAGCGTAGAGAAAGATGCAGTACGACTGATCTCTGCCTCTGCCGACGCGTCCGCGCAGCTGATGAAGCTGGGAGAGACCGAAGCGCTCGGCGTTCTCCACCAGCATGACTGTGGCATTCGGAACATTGATGCCGACCTCAATGACCGTGGTGGAGACCAGGATGTCGATGTGGCCTGCGGCAAATTCATTCATGACGCGGCTCTTTTCTGCCGGCTTCATGCGCCCGTGCAGGGACGCGATGACAACATCCTTCGGGAAGACTTCCTGCAGATGTGCCGTGTAATCCACGACGTTTTCCATCTCTGTGCCGCCTATATCCGCAAAGCGGTCTCCCGCCTCATAGATGTCTTCCCGGTCGCTGTTCTTCTCAATCGCAGGACAGATGACATAAACCTGATGTCCCTCTCCGATCTGCCGGTACAGGAAGCGGTAGATGCGTTCCCGTCCTTCCTGGGCACTCATGGCGAGATTCTTGATGGGAAGGCGGTCCCGGGGCATTTCATCCAGCACGGACACATTCAGGTCTCCGTACAGAATCATCGCCAGCGTACGAGGGATCGGCGTCGCACTCATGACCAGTACCGGGACTGACTCGCCCTTGCCGGCCAGGCTTTCCCGCTGCCGCACGCCGAACCGGTGCTGTTCATCTGTAATCACCAGAGACAGATCCCTGTATTCCACTTTTTCCTGAATCAGTGCGTGCGTGCCGATAATAATCTGGATGGATCCGTCTGCGATCCCGGAAAGGATTGCCCCTCGCTCTTTTCCTTTTACAGAACCCGTCAGAAGCGCCGGCGTGATATCCAGATGATGTTCCCGGACAAGGCGCCGGAGCGACTCCATATGCTGCTCAGCCAGGACCTCTGTGGGCGCCATCAGCGCGCCCTGACGGCCATTTGCTGCCGTCAGAAGAAGTGCCAGGAACGCGAGGATGGTTTTGCCCGATCCCACGTCTCCCTGCAGCAGCCGGTTCATGACATAGGGGCCGGTGAGATCTGCCTCAATCTCTTCCCAGGCCCGCTGCTGCGCACCGGTCAGTGCATAGGGAAGGGCCTCGATCAGCCGGCGCGGCAGGGCTGATGGAAGCATCGGATGATCATTTTCCAGTCTTCCGCCCGCAGCCCTCTGCTTTCTGATGGCAATGAGGAAACTGAAGAATTCATCGAAGACCAGCCGGTCCCGGGCACCCAGGAGCTGCGCCTTATCCGCTGGGAAATGTATATTCCGGATGGCGCTGTCCTCCAGTTCCAGCGCCAGCTTCTCCCGGTCCTGATCAGACAGATCATCCTCCACATACGGGTAATCGCGGCAGACCTGCCGCATGATCCGGACAAAGGTTTTCGCCGAGAGCCCCTGCGGGAGGGAATATTTCGGATAATAAGCCTCTTCCATGCCGGCGTATTCCTCCCGGGTAAAGGAGGAAGGCTGCTCCAGCACGACAGAGCCGTTCCTGAATCTGCGCAGAATACCCCGGAAAACCCGGACTGTCCCATCCGGCAGATTCTTCCGGCTATAAGGCATATTGAAATAGGTGATGCGCAGATTTTCCTGACTGCTTAAATCCACTGCATAAAGATGCAGCATCACAGTCCGGCCCGTCCTGAAAGGCCTGGACGCGCCTGTAATCTTAAGCAGCAGCGACGTCTTCTTCCCGTCCTACGCTTCGCTGACCGGCACCGGCCGCCCATAGAACTCGTAGTCCCTCGGATAATAACGGATCAGATCCCGGACAGTCAGAAGGCCGCGCTTTTCATAGAGCGCGGCCGTTTTTTCTCCGATTCCCTTCAGCCCCGAAAGGCTGGTTGATTCATTAATCGCAGTCATATTTTGCCGCATTATTCCGCGGACAGAATGTAATAGTAGACCGGCTGACCGCCCAACTGAAGCTCGATATCAATGTTCGGGAATGCCTCAGCTGCCTTCTCCTGCAGGGATGCCGCTTCTTTCTCTGTCACATCCTCGCCGTAATAGATGCTGATCAGTTCGGTTTCATCAGTAACCATCGCGCGCAGCGCGTCCAGCGCCGTCACATTGCGGTCATCTCCGACACAGAGAATTCCGTTGTCGCCGATCGCCATCATATTGCCTTCCTTGATCTCCACGTCGTCAATTTCCGTGTCGCGGACGGCATAGGTGACTTCTGCGCTGTGGACGCGGCTGATCTCCTCCATCATATTGGTCTTGTTCGCCTCAGCGTCCAGCTCCGGCGTGAAGCTGATGACCGCTGTGATGCCCTGCGGAATGGTCTTAGTGGGAATCACAATCACCTTCTTCTTGTCAGAGTCCATGATGGCCGCCTGGTTCGCCGCCATGACGATATTCTTATTGTTCGGCAGGACAAAGACTGTGTCGGCGTTCAGTTCGTCGACCGCATTCAGAATGTCCTCCGTGCTCGGATTCATGGTCTGTCCGCCGGAGATCACAATGTCCACGCCCAGGCTTCTGAAGATTTCCGTGATGCCTTCGCCGGCCGCAATGGCGATAAAGCCGAACGGCTTCTTCTCCGCCTGCGGAGCTGCTTCCTGTACCTGTTCCGGGGCAAAATCCGGCTGCACGCCAGCCGCGTTGTCCAGACGGCGGTTCACGATCGAAACGCCCTTGATCTGACCGTACATCAGCGCACGCATCAGAACCAGTCCCGGATCGTTCGTCTTCAGGGACACCGCCAGGCCGTCCCCTTCCGGCTTGCAGGAAACTTCTTCACTGATGGTCTCAAGATAATTCTTCAGATCGAGTTCTGCCTTCACATTGAGCGGCCGATCCGTCGCAATCTGGAATATCATCTCATAAGTGTAGCGGATTTCCTTCGCGCTCTTCTGGCTCTCTTTCTTCTCTTCGCCCGCCTGCTCTGCTTCTTCCGGATGCAGAACTGCATGGACAAAGGCATCCAGGTCCATTTCCTCGCCTTGATAATAGGCGTAGGCGCCCTTGAAAATCTGCACCAGGCCCTGTCCGCCGGAATCAACCACACCTGCCTGCTTCAGAACCGGCAGCATATCCGGCGTGGAGGCCAGTACCTCCTCCGCATAGGAAAGAATCTGAGGAAGATAAATGTCAAAATCCGTCACGCCCTGATCTGCCAGTTCTCTGGAGCGTACAGCGGCTCCCTTGGCTACCGTCAGGATCGTGCCTTCCTTCGGCTTCATAACTGCCTTATAGGCCGTTTCCACCGCCTTATCAAAGGCGTCCGCCATCAGCGGTACTGTCAGCTCGGTCTGTTCCCGCGCGACCTTGCAGAATCCGCGCAGAATCTGGGAGAGAATAACGCCGGAATTTCCTCTGGCTCCCCCCAGAGAACCGGAAGACATTGCCTTGCAGATCGGCTTCATCTGGGTCTCATCCCCCAGTGCCGCCACTTCTCTGACCGCAGACAGAATTGTCATTGTCATATTGGTACCGGTATCACCATCCGGCACCGGGAATACATTCAGTTCATTGATCCATTCTTTATTCGCTTCCAGATTTCTGGCGCCTGCCAGAAACATTCTGGTCAGCAGGACGGAATCAATCGAAGTTCTACTCACAGCTCTCCTCCTGTCGCCGTCATCAGTCAATAACCTTGACGCCTTCTATATAAATATTGATTTTCTCAACCTCCAGGCCGGTGAACTCCTCCACCTTATACCGGACGCTGCTGATCAGATTATCTGCAACAGTCGGGATATTCACGCCATACGAAACGATGACATGAAAATCAATGATCAGCTTATTGTTCTGGCTGAACGTCACTCCGATTCCCTTGGTTGACTTATTGCCGAGCACGAGGCTGACGAGGCCTTCCGCCGCATTGACATCCGCCATGCCGACAATACCGAAGCACTCATTGGCGACAGATCCCGCAAACTGGGCGATGACTTCATTATCAATGGAAATGCTGCCCATATGCGTATTCATGGATGAAGTTTTCATGAGTCCCTTCTCCTTTCAATATGGATTCACAATCAGAGATATTATAGCATCATCTGACAGAACATGCACAAAGAAAATCCCTTGCAGTCTGCCGCGTGATCCAGACGGCACTTTTCAGAACAGATCCTCAATCAGCGTGCGCTCCAGCTCGTCCGTCAAAAGCCGCATTTTCTCCGGCATGGCTGCAGCGTCCTGCATGGAAAGAAGGCCCTCTCCGCAGGCCATTCTGCGCGCCATCTCATCATTGATTTCAGGTCGGAAATGCAGCGCGTCGCAGTACAGATCCAGATCGGTGATGATAGACAGATCTTCCTGAAATGAATAGAATTTCACATTCGGCTCTGCCATCAGCGTTTCCATCGCAAGCTGCTGCTCAGAAAGCCACACATCCCGCAGACCTTTCCGGATCAGATCATCCCAGTACAACGCAGAATACGGCGGCAGGAAGAAATGAAACTGTGTCTCCGGGTGCTCCCGCACCATCTTCTGCAGGAGCGCTATGTTCTCCCCGGCGCGCGCAGCGGCTTCGTCCGCCGGCTGCATCCCGGACTGTTCCACCCGCTCATAGTGTGAAAGTGCCGCCTCTTTAGAGAAGACCTTGCCCCGCGCCCAACTGTAAGGATGATGCTCGTCATATTCTGCAAAGGTACTGGCCGCAATCTGATAAGGAATCTTCTCAAACAGAACATCCACGTTCAGCAGATATTTCACATCATTGAAAGGATTGCGATCGTAAAGGTACATCGGACACCCGGTATCCTTAAAGGAAACGCCGCCCGGCGCATCCAGCGAAAACAGATCCAGACTGTAGAAAACGGCCTGTACTTCATGCGTCTCAAAGGCAAGATCCAGATACCAGTTCAGATCCGCAGTAGAACCGGACGAGCGGACCGCCTTGACCGTGCGGCAGCCAAACAGCTCATCATAAAGCGCATTGTCGCTGTTCTCTGTCATCGAAGATCCCGCAATCACAGCATTATAGTCAAAATTACGCAGCGTGCCGGGAATCTGATACTCCTTATCTGTGAGAACCGCCTTCAACCCGGGCAGCGGACCGTGAAAATGATACAGCGGATCAAAAAGCAGCACCAGTGAAGCGGCAAGTGCTGCCAGTGCCGCACTCACCGTGAAGAAGGTCCTGAGAAACCGGCCGGAGTCGGCCCCGGACTTTTCGCTCTTTACTTTTTCATTTACGCCATTTTCTGTCATTGTCTTTCTGCAATATTCTAAGCTTAACCGGGCCGGAAAGACCCATTTTATATCTAATACTTAAAATACATAAACGTACTCACTCTGCCCAGCGACAGCAGTGAGAGGACGAACAGGATCGCCAGCAGTATGGCATTCCTGCGTGTCAGCTTCATCTGCCCGGCGATCTCCTGCGCATTTCTTCCTGCTGTCAGCACAAAGCACAGCAGAAGAAACAGCAGCATCAGGATCAGGTCATACCGTCCGAGCAGTTCCGGTGTTCTCAGATAGATCATCTCCCGAAGGACATAGAGTTCATTGATCCGGAAGGCATCGGCCATTCTGTAAAGTCCGGCACTTCCTCTTCCGCCCTTCAGTCCCGCCAGCAGCTTCAGGGCGGTCTGCACTTTCTCGGCGCGGAAGAAAACAAAGGAGAAAGAAAACAGCAGGAAGGTCACGATCCGTCGGATCAGCGGGTTTTTCTGTGCATTCTCCTTCCGTCTCGGCAGAGAGACGAGGATGCCGTGCAGCATTCCCCATACCAGATATCCGCTGCTCAGGCCGTGCCATAAACCGCTCAGGAAGAAAACAATCAGCGTGTTAAGAATCCGTCTGCCCTCACCGCGGCGGCTCCCTCCAAAAGGAATATAGACATATCTGGTGAAAAAGCGCGTGAGTGTCATATGCCAGCGCTGCCAGCTCTCCCGGATCGACAGTGCCTGAAAAGGTGAGTTGAAATTCAGCGGAAGCGGAATGCCGATCATGGAAGAAATGCCCGAGGCCATATCGCAGTAGCCGCTGAAGTCAAAATACAGCTGGAAGATATACAGAAAGGCTGTCAGGAAGACACCTGCAGCATTCATTGCATCCGGAGCGGCATAAGCCTGATCAACCACCGGAGCCAGTCGGTCTGCAAGCAGTGTCTTTTTCGAAAGTCCCAGGACAAACAGGATCACGCCCTGCGTAAAGAGGTCTTTTCTGAAAACCGTCTTTCCATCCTGTGAGAAGGATGGAAGCACCTCATCCGGCAGTGTGATCGGTCCCTCCGCCAGCTTCGGGAAATAAGCCGTATACGCCAGATAATCCAGAAGACGGACCGGCGTTCGGATCAGTCCTTCTTTCCCCTTCCGGCACTCAGCCAGATACGCAATCTGTGAAAAGGTATAAAAAGACAGTCCTACCGGCATCGCGAGGCTTCCGAAGCGCTCCGGTGCCAGCAGGCCTGCTGATTTAAACAGAAACAATACCAGAAGATGGACCGTTATTCCACAGATGAAAACCGCCTTTTTCTGTGCGAAACGTCCAATCTGATACGTAAAGATACCTGATCCGATAAGCAGAATCAGATATTCCCATCCAAACAGTCCGCAGAACAGGCTGGATACGGCAATAACAAACCACAGCCTGGGTCTTCTGTCCTCATAGCGGCCCAGGAAGTACCAGCCGCCCACAAACAGCGGCAGAATCATGAAAATGAAAAGGGCAGAATGAAAAAGCATGCTGCAAATTTAATTCTGTTCAGCTTTTGTCAGCGATATAATGTGCGGACTGGGGCCCAGATACCAGTACAGATAGCCCTCCATATCCACAACATCTCCAACCTTCAGTGCCTGAACATCCTTATAAATCTGAGTGGAGCTGTCACTGAGCATCGTCTCAATGGTGAAGGTATAGGTCTGGCCATCTTTTGAAACATTGAAGTACAGATCATCCCCCTCCTTGCCGGAGCCGTCCCAGCGATACAGAAATGCCTCGTCGCTGCCTTCTGCGGCAGGTTCTACTGTCATCCCGCTGAAGCGGACATGGCAGTTCTGATAGGTCACGAGATCTCTGGTTCCCAGAAGCGCCGTCACATCTTCAGGCTCAGCCTTCCAGAAACCGTCCAGCGGCTCGATGACCGCATTCAGAATTTCTGTCTCCTTGGAATATTCCGACTTGGTTCCGCGCACCCGGATCTTCTGTCCCGGCACAAGCCGCTGATAGGCCTCATCCGTCAAGCCTGCCTCATACAGGAAATAACCGCCGTCCGGATCCTGCGTATAGATACTTGCCTTTCCGCCGATCAGCGCCTGTTTTGCCTGCACAAAGGTCTCAATGACTACATTCGCATTCAGCTCCGCGGACATGTACTCCTCGTGCGTCATGACGCCTTCGCTTTTCTCGAAGAGCGGATCTGCAGCATAGGTATCCGCCGCAGGTGCTTCTGCATCAGGTGCCTTCGCCGCTTCCACAGATGTTTCAGCAGCTTCCGCTGCAGGAGCCGCTGTCTGTTCCTCAGGAGCTTTAGCCGGTGCAGCTTCCTCCTGAGCGGCCTCTGCCGCCGGTGCATCCGCATACGGAGAATCACTTTTCCCGCATCCTGTAAGCACAGACACGCCCAGCAGCACGCATAGGAAAAGTGCTGCTTTCTTCACCCATTTCCTGCCGATCAACCTGTTATGCATAGGACTTTTCTCCTTTCAGGAACAGCACGTTCCTGCCGCGGTGATCTAAAGAAGGCTGTCGCACCCGTCTG
>JAFTFP010000118.1 GCA_017449485.1 Lachnospiraceae bacterium | reverse complement strand
GCAGAAGAAAACCATGCGGAGAGCGCAATAAGTATGAGAAGAATCAATGTTTCGATGAGTGTCTGAGTTGAATACATGGGCATATAATTCCTTACAAATACTATAAATTGATTTCATGATAACACAGTTGTTTCTAATTGCACACAGGCGGGAGAAATGGTACAATACGAAAAGCTGTGAGCATTCGCGGCGCATTTTTGTTGTGCAAAAAACGGTGAATGCTCAAAAGAATAGGAGATAGCAGGAAATGAAAAAACGGAATGCAGTGATATCTTTGATTATCATGGCAGCGCTGGTTGCGGGTCTGTGCTATACCGCAATCGTGGGTCTGGGCGCCGACAAGAGTGGTTCGATCTCGAACATTCACCTCGGCCTGGATCTGGCAGGCGGCGTCAGTATCACCTATCAGGCTGTCGGGGAGACCGCTCCGACTGCTGAGGATATGGCGGATACGGTGTACAAGCTGCAGAAGCGCGTGGATCAGTACAGCACAGAGGCTCAGGTATACCGCGAGGGCGATGACCGGATCAACATTGAGATCCCGGGCGTCTCCGACGCGAACCAGATCCTGGCAGATCTGGGCCGCCCCGGCTCTCTGTATTTCATCCGTGAGACAGATGATGACGGCAATCCGAACTATGGCTATATGGTCAATGAAGAGGGCGCTCTGGGATATGGGCTGACCCGCAGTATTGAGGAACTGAATTCCACCGGCGATATCGTCCTTTCCGGTACGGATGTGGCGAATGCCACGGCTGGTTATCAGTCCGACAGCATGAACAACCGTCAGATCGTCGTAGAGCTGATCTTTACGGATGAGGGCGGCAAGAAGTTTGCAGAGGCAACGCAGCGCGCCTATAACCAGGGTGAGACCATCGGTATCTATTACGACGGCGGTTTCATCAGTGTTCCCCGCGTACAGAGTGCCATCACCAACGGACAGGCCATCATCACCGGTGAGGAGAGCATTGAATCGGCTCAGAACCTGGCTTCCACCATCCGTATCGGCGGACTGAAGGTTGAGCTGGAAGAGCTGCGTTCCAATGTCGTCGGCGCACAGCTGGGCCAGACCGCGATTCAGACGAGCCTGCGCGCAGGTATCATCGGTCTGATCCTGGTCATGATCTTCATGATCGGCGTGTATTTTATCCCAGGCCTTGCAGCCAGCATCGCACTGGTGATCTACACCATGCTGATGATTGTCATTCTGGATGCGTTTGATGTGACGCTCACCCTGCCGGGCATTGCAGGTATCCTGCTTTCCATCGGTATGGCCGTGGACGCAAACGTGATTATTTTCGCGAGAATCCGCGAGGAGATTAAGGCAGGTGCATCGGTGCAGAATGCGACCGACACCGGTTATCAGAAGGCCCTTTCCGCCATTATCGACGGTAATGTGACCACGCTGATCACAGCTTTCGTTCTGATGTGGCTCGGCACGGGCACGGTCAAGGGCTTCGCACAGACCCTGGCCATCGGTATTCTGCTGTCCATGCTGACTGCACTGTTCATCACCAAGTTCCTGATGAAGATCTTCTATGGCATCGGATTCCAGGATAAGAAGTGGTATATCTCCTCCAAGGCGCTGGCGCAGAAGGAGCTGAAGGTGATCGATTTCACTGGAAGAAAGAAGATCTTCTTCGGCATTTCCATCGCTTTGATTCTGGCCGGCTTTATTGCCATGGGGATCCGCGGCGCTTCCGGCCAGGGTGCACTGAACTACAGCCTCGACTTTGTCGGCGGCACCTCCACGGATGTCACCTTCAACCAGGATTACAGCCTGGAAGAGCTGGAGCAGCAGGTCGTGCCGGTCTTTGAATCGGTCACGGGCGATTCTAATGTTCAGCTGCAGAAGGTTGCAGGCAGCAACGAGGTCATCATCAAGACCAGAACCCTGGAGCTGGATGAGAGACAGGCTGTGACAGATAAGCTGACCGAGCAGTTCGGCATTGATGAGAGCAGCATCAAGGCGGAGACCATCAGCTCCACCATCAGCTCGGAAATGAGACGAAGCACCATGATCGCCGTCATCCTGGCGCTGGCGCTGGTTCTGGTTTATATCTGGTTCCGGTTCAAGGACATCCGCTTCGGTGCATCCAGTGTCATCGCGCTGGCACACGACGTGCTGGTGACGCTGACCTGCTATGCGATTCTGCGCGTGTCGGTCGGATCCACCTTCATCGCCTGCATGCTGACGATCGTCGGTTACTCGGTCAACGCAACCATCGTTATCTTTGACCGTGTGCGTGAGAATATGCAGATGAGAAAGCCCGGCGAGCAGATGGATGATCTGGTCAACAGAAGCGTCACGCAGACCCTGTCCAGATCCCTGTTCACTTCGCTGACCACCTTCATCATGGTCTTCATTCTGTACATCTTCGGCGTCGCCTCCATCCGGGAATTCGCACTGCCGATCATGGTCGGTATCGTAGCGGGTGCTTATTCATCCGTCTGCATTTCCGGTTCGCTGTGGCTGGTGCTTCGCGCGAAGTTCCCGCCCAAGCATGATGACAGCGGCGCGCGTCCGAAGCAGAATAAGCAGAAGGCCAAGACCGACGAAGAGAAGAAACGCCTTCAGGAGAAGAGAGTCTGGGACAAGACCCTCGTCTGATACAGGAAAAACAATGCGATAGTCCGCGCCCTGCGAAAGGTTGCTTTTCGCAGGGCGTGTTTTTTAAGGCGGGCAGGTGCCCGCGCGGAGCAGAAGATGGCAGGATGGAAGATATATGCCAAGCGGGCGGATTTTAATCAGATTGCGGCGGACTGCGGCATCTCTCCGATCCTCGCGAGAATCATCCGGAACCGCGATGTGATCGGATCGGAAGAAACGCGCCGGTTCCTCTCCGGAACCCTTTCAGAGCTGCGGGATCCCTTCCTGCTGCAGGATATGGACCGGGCGTGCGAGATCCTTCTGGGCAAAATACGGCAGGGCGCGCGGATCCGTGTGATCGGAGATTATGATGTGGACGGCATCTGCTCCAGCTATATTCTGGTGCGGACGTTGCAGGCATACGGGTGCAGCGCGGATGCGGTCCTGCCGGACCGCGTGCTGGACGGCTACGGCATCAACGAACGGATTGTGAAGGAAGCGGTGGAAGATGGTGTGGATACGCTGCTCACCTGCGACAACGGCATTTCCGCCGCGGAGCCGCTGAAGATGGCTTGTGACGCCGGCCTGACGGTCATCGTCACCGATCACCATGAAGTGCCGTTTACGCTGCAGGCAGATGGAACCAGAATCCATCACCTGCCCCCGGCGGAGGCAGTGATTGATCCCAAACGTCCGCCGGTGCCGGGATGTGATCCCTATCCCTTCCCGGAAATCTGCGGTGCGTTCACGGCGCTCAAGCTCTGCGAAGCGCTGCATGTGAAAAGTGAGAACAGACCGGCGGAGTG
Source organism: Lachnospiraceae bacterium (assembly GCA_017449485.1). Classification (GTDB taxonomy): domain Bacteria; phylum Bacillota; class Clostridia; order Lachnospirales; family Lachnospiraceae; genus CAG-791. Next base: position 71 of record JAFTFP010000118.1, on the reverse strand, counting down.
GGAGAGGCTGCATCAGGATTTTCTGGCCTTTGCGGCGCTGGCGAGCATCTGCGATGTGATGCCCCTTAAGG
>JAFTFP010000117.1 GCA_017449485.1 Lachnospiraceae bacterium | reverse complement strand
CGCCTCGCGCTCCTCTTCCGGGATCGCGTCGTTGCCGGCGATCTTTCCGCGCATCTCTTCGTTGATATCCTCGATCAGACTCTCCAGACGCATAACACCGCCGGCGCGCGTCTTGAATGGCTTACCGTCTTTTCCGTTCATCGTGCCGAAGCCGATGTGTCGCAGGATGGTCGCCGGCGCCTTGATGCCGGTCTTTTCGGCGGTGCGGAAGACCTGTGTGAAGTGCAGCTCCTGCCGCTTGTCGGTAATATAGACCATCTCATCGGGATGATACTGCTGTTCACGGTCAAGGATCGTCGCGAGGTCCGTGGTCGTGTAGAGCGCCGCGCCGTCGGACTTCAGGATGATGCAGGGCGGAATCTCCTTGCTGTCGCTCTCCTGTGCGACATCGACAATCAGCGCACCTTCGGACTCGTGCGCATAGCCGTCCTCTTTCATTTTTTCGACCATGCCCGGGATCAGCGGCTGGACCGTCGACTCCCCGTTCCACAGATCAAAATCAACATTCAGGTTCGCGTAGTTGCGCTTCATGTCGGTGACGGAGACTTCGATAATCTTCTCCCACAGCGCGCGCAGGCCGGGATCGCCCTCCTGCAGCCTGTGCGTGTTCTCCATGGCCTCCTTGTAGTAAGCCTCGTCCTCCTTGGATTTTGCGCTCGCGGCGGGATAAATTTCCTCGAGATCGCTCACGGTAAACGGCGCCTCTTCCGGATACGCCGGGCTCTCGCCGTCCGCACACGGGGCAAAATAAGGAAGCTCCGGGAAGCGGTGCTTCAGCTCGGTGATGACCAGCCCCATCTGCAGACCCCAGTCACCCATGTGAATGTCGCCGATGCACTCTTCGCCGTGATAGCGGATGATGCGCTTCATCGCCTCGCCGATGACTGCGGAGCGCATATGGCCTACGTGCAGAGGCTTTGCAATATTCGGCCCGCCGTAGTCCAGGATGATGCGCTTCGGCGCCTCCGGATGCTCGAGTCCGAACTTCTCAGCTTCTCTCATCTCGTTCAGGTAATCACTGATGAAGCTCTCACGGATCGTCAGGTTCAGGAAGCCGGGCTTCACTGCCTCAACTTTTGCAAAAACAGGTGAATCCGCAAAAGCTGCCGCGACTTCTTCCGCAATCATGATCGGCGCCTTGTGGTACTGCTTTGCACCGGCCATCGCGCCGTTGCACTGGTACTCGCACAGATCAGGGCGGTTCGAGACCGTCACCTTCCCCAGGCCGCTGTCATAGCCGGCCGCCTCAAAGGCTTTCCCCATCTCTTCACTGATTGTCTCTAAGAATGTTTTCATAATATGTACTCCTGATTTATACTTCTGATCTATTCTTTTGATCTGTCAGAATTTTCACTTTCCTGTCTGCGCACTTTCCTGCCCGCGCCTTGAGAAAACGCAGCCGCAGTAGTTCTGGCGGTAAAGGTCGAATTGCTTCGAGAGCTCGATGGAGCGCTTGTACCCTTCTTTTTTCTTAAAGTCGGACGGCAGCCATGCCACGCCGACCTGCTCCGCCAGGGCTTCTCCGATGCGGTTAAGACGCTCAGCGTCTTTCAGCGGACTGATGGTCAGGGTAGTTGTGAAATAATCATATCCGCCTGCTGCGGCCTCCTCCGCCGTGCGCCGGAGTCGCAGGCCAAAACACACTGTGCAGCGGTCCCCGCCTTCCGGCAGATCTTCCATGCCTTTGACTGCGGCAAGATACCGCTCCGGATCGTAGGGAGCCTCGATCATTTTGATCAGGCGCGCGTCAGCCGTTGAATGCGTCCCGGCCAGCGCTTCCTCCGGCGGTGTACCCGTCTGCATTGCAAGCACCTGATCATTGTAGGCTTTGATCAGACGCTGCTCTTCGTGCATGCGG
>JAFTFP010000116.1 GCA_017449485.1 Lachnospiraceae bacterium | reverse complement strand
TTAGTTATATAATATTCTTGTATTTTTCTATACGCTCATCGGCTAAACACCTGCTTTAATCGCTGGCTATTTACGGGAAAACATCGCATGAAGAAGACTTTAATAATCTGTGTCAATGTAGTCATTACGGCAGCCATACTGATTTTCGTTGTCCTCTATACCAGATTTGAAAGTCAGGATTCTTACCGGCGGCAGGTGGAACACTTCGAGAACACGACGGTCACCCTGGAGCAGGTAACGGAGAATTATCTGGAGGGCGAGCAGCGGATCTGTGATGTCTGGACGCGCTATATCAACAACAGCAGCATGACGATGGAAGAAGCGGCCGAGTTTGTCCGCAACACGCATGTGCTTGAAAACGCGTCGGCCCATCTGATTTCTCTCGACACGCTCGAGGGCCTCTCCACGCGCCCCAGACAGGGCACCGCCGATGACTATGCCGTTTCCTACAGCCGCGTAAAGCTTCTGGAGGACGTCTCCTGGATTGATGAAATCGGAAAGTCCATCAACATCACAAGAGCCTACACCAACCCGATAAACGGGGAGCAGTCGCTGGCTTTCTGCAACCACGTCACGCTCTATGATCCGGAAAGTGAATCTGATCAACCTGCTGTCCTGCTGCGGGTCATCCCCATCTCCGTCCTGAAGCAGAAATGGGTTTTCCCGCAGTCAGAGCTGGAGACCGCTGAGCTGGCTATGATCGATGCCAGCGGCGATTACATCCTGAAGGGATCCGGCTTCAAGAATTCCAGTTTATTTGAGTTCTATGAATCCTACAACACAACGGACCCTGAAGCATCGAGCCAGCTGTTTGACAGGATTACTTCAACGACCGGTTCCGTTTCGATGATGGATTCTCACGGACAGGAGTGTGTCCTCGCTTTTACCCCTGTCACAGCCACAGCCGGCTGGACTCTGCTGAGTCTTGTGCCCGCGAAGGATCTTCGGGTGGATACGGAAAACTGGCTGCTGTTCGGCGTCGTTTCCGCCGGCCTGCTGATTCTGTTCCTGATTGACCTCTTCTATATGCTTTACCTGAATCAGCGTCTGCAGGCCTCGGCCAGAGAAGCCGAATCCGCCTCGAAGGCCAAAACTGATTTTCTTTCGACGATGTCTCACGACATCCGCACGCCCATGAACGCCATCATAGGCCTTACAACGATTGCTGAGAAAAATCTCGGCGATGTGAAGTCAACACAGGAAAGCCTTCGGAAAATCAGTCTTGCCAGCAATCATCTGCTGACGCTGATCAACGACATTCTGGATATCTCAAAGGTGGAAAGCGGGAAACTGAAGCTGAGTCCGCTGACGTTTTCCATTGTGGAGACGGTCGAGAATCTTGTAAATATCTCGCAGCCGATGATCAAGGAAAAGAATATCGATTTCAGCTTCCACATCAATCAGATGGAGACAGAATATCTGTACGCGGACCAGCTGCGGCTGAATCAGATCTACATCAACATTCTCTCCAATGCCATCAAATACACGGAGCCCGGCGGGCGCGTCAGTGTAGATCTGCGCGAGGAAAAAAGCGCCCAGCCCGGCTGTGTGCGTCTGACCTATGTCGTTGCGGATACCGGCATTGGCATGAGTCCGGAATTCATGGAGGCGATGTATCAGCCTTTCTCGCGTCAGATAGACAGCCGCGTCAACAGCATTCAGGGAACCGGTCTGGGTCTGGCCATCACGAAGCAGATGGTTGACCTGCTCGGCGGAACCATCGATTGTCAGAGCAGGCAGGGCGAGGGAACCACCTTCACTGTCGTGCTGGATATTCCGGTCGCCGACAGACAGCGCGACGACATGCAGCTGGAACCGGTGGATGTTCTGCTTGTTGACAACGACGAGGCCGTGCTGCAGACGACTGCCGATGCCCTTGCCTCGCTTGGCGCATCCGCGGAGCTGGCAGGAAGCGGTCTGGAGGCGCTCGGTATGATCGAGCACCGGCATCTTGCCGGGCAGGACTACAGCGTGATTATTATCGACTGGAAAATGCCCGAGCTGGACGGCCTTGAGACGACCCGGCGCATCCGCTCACTGATCGGTGCCGACGTTCCGATTCTGCTGGCCTCCGCGTATGACTGGTCCGATATCGAAGAGCAGGCACAGGCTGCCGGCGCCAATGGTTTTGTCAGCAAGCCGCTCTTCCGCTCCATACTCTATGACAAGATCAACGATCTGATCGGGAAGGAGTCCGCATCCATCGAGCCGGAGGATGATTATTCCGATCTGCAGGGCCTGAAAATCCTCGTTGCGGAGGATAATGACGTCAACTGGGAAATCATCTCCGCCCTGCTTTCCATGTTCGGGATCACGACGGAGCGCGCAGAGAACGGACGGATCTGCCTGGATATGATGCGCGATGCTGAAAGGGACCGCTACACGCTGATTTTCATGGACGTGCAGATGCCGGAGATGAATGGTCTTGAGGCAACCAGAGCGATCCGGAAACTGGAGGATCCATGGGCATCCTCCATCCCGATCATTGCGATGACAGCAGACGCATTCTCCGAGAATGTCACAGAGTGCCTGAATGCAGGTATGAATGGGCATATCGCCAAGCCCATCGACATCAAGCTGGTGATCAAGGAAATCCGTAGAATCAAAGACGAGAGAGGTTAATTATGAAAAAGAGGATGTGTATGTTTTTAGCTATGTCCATGGTTCTGGGGCTTTCTGCATGCAGCGCGCAGAGCCCGCAGCAGACGCAGCAGTCCGGGCAGCCGCAGCCATCCGGGCAGACTGAGCAGGAACAGCCGGCGCAGGAGCAGGAAGTGACAGCAGAGGCCTCAGAAGGCTTCCAGCCGGCATTGGATCCTTCCTCCAGCTCTCAGATCAACATCTCCGGCAGCTACGACAACTTTGAGGCACTCGAAGCGGAATTCGACCGCTTCAACGAATTCTATCCCGATGTAGAGCTGACTTACACGAAGATTGACGACTATAACAATATGGTCGGCACGATTCTCGGCGGAAACGACGCTCCTGATATCTACGTCAATTACTCCTGGATGTATGGACGGGAGCAATATCAGTCTTCTATTGATTACGCCGAGAATCTGGCTGATCCCGCTCTGGGCCTGGATCTCTCCTGCATCCGCAGCAATATCATTCTGAATACCAGCGACGGTACACTTCCGATGGTTCCGGTCTTCTCAAACACCTACGGCATGCTGGTGAACAACGATCTTTTCGAAAAGGAGGGCTTAAGCGTCCCCACCACCTACCAGGATATGGTGGCTGTGTGCGATGCTTTCCGTGAAAAGGGCTATGAAAATCCGATGATGGGCTTCTCCAACAAGGAGACCACCTCTCTTTTCACTGTGGCCATTTACCCGTACTTCTGCGAAACCGTAGCGGACGACCCGGAAGCGATCGAAAAGCTCAACGCCCTGGATCCCTCCGCCGGCGAATATATGCGCCCCGCGCTCGAGAAGATTCAGCAGTTTATGGGCGATGGCTGTGTAGATCTGAATGCCTGTGCAGAAATTGAAAACAACTATGACGCCGTGATCCTCCGCTTCTTTGAAGGCGACATCCCGATGATGATCTGCTCCGGTGATGCCGTCTCCGGAACGAAGAAAAGGGAAAGCCGCTCCGAGGCCTTTATCGCAAATCCATTCTCCTATTCTTTTGCCCCCGTTCCCATATCCGACAATGGCCTGAACTTCCTTGACATGCCGAATCTGCAGTTCTCCGTCAACAAGGAAAGTCCGGATCTGGACATGGCCAATGAGTTCATGCGCTTCCTGATCACAACAGAGGAACTGAACGAGATGGCGCAGCAGAAAGGCCTCCTGTCTCCGACGAAAGACCTGTCCTTTAACGCCATGTATGCCGCCTTCGGAGACGTTCCGGAATCCCGCATCCTCTCCCCCGAAGAATTCGGCTTAAGAGATGATGCGGTCATCCAGTTGAGGCAGGCCGCTTACCGCGTCGCAACCGGCACCATGACCGTCGAAGAAGCCATTGCCGCCTTCGGCACCTATACAAACGATTAAAGTGAAGCCGCACAAACTTGAAACGAAAGGAGTAGCTATGAAAGGAATCAGAAAACTGTCACTGCTGTTGGTTATTTGTATTGTTCTCATGGCGGTCCCGAGGCAGGTTTACGCAGATACGACCACGACATCAGCCGGGAAAGAAAAGACTGCCGCTAAGACAGAGTACACGGATCCTGCGGAATTTATTGAGGCGCTGCGGGCGGCGATCGATGCCCGCTATGAGGCAGAGCCAAACGATGAGGAAGCACATGCCAAGTTCAATGTTGAGAAAGAAATGATGGCAGAATATGCCGATGCGGTCTTCGAAGACGAAGTCTTGAATGAACTGGCCGCACTGTACTATGCGGCCTCCGACACCATTACCCGATCTGAAATCTTTGAAGATGAGCGATATTTTGGCGCGCTGGAAGACGCCGGTATTCAGGAGTATGCCATCGCCATTCTGAACCTGTGGGAGCACTATGAACTGCCGATGGATGAGGATGAAATCAGTGAGCTGCGCGGTTATATTTCCTGGGACGAACGTAAGATCGTCGACTATTCCGACAAGAACAGAGTAACCATCGGACATTACTCCTATCTGATCCCGGAAGATCTTTCCTACAATAAGGAAATGTCGGACAACGAACAGTGGGCCTATACCGACAAGGGCGAAACCCGCGGCCTGATGATCATGTACACGGATATGACTGAAGAAATCGGAGGCCTTTCCAGTCTTGCTCCGATGATCCTGGATATGGCGTTTGAATCCATCAAAGAAGAAATCGGCGCCGAAAATACGACCATTTCAGATTTTGACTTCCTGGGCTACCGCGCCAAGAGAATCAGCGGAAAGGCGGATATCGAGGGAGAAGCGGCTGTTTTCGACATGTTCATGACGATTGCCGACACCGATCTGATTGCGGCGATCTTCTTCTCCAGAGACGTGGATGGCCTGGAGGATCTGCAGCTCGAAATGGACAAGTTCATAGATGACGCCGCCCCGGCTCCGGATGAGAGCACGATGGGCGATCAGGACCGGATCATCATCGGCAGTTATTCCTACCTGCCCATGGAAGGCCTGTCCTATCTGGAGGAGCACCATGAGGAAGGAAGCTGGGAATTCGCCAATGCAGATGAAACTGAGATGTTGCTCATCATGGAAGAAAGCATGGACACCGCATTCGGAAAAGATGTGGAGGTCACGCCTGAACTCCTGGATTCCATGCTTGAAGATGCTAGCGCAGAATTTGACACGGGGCTGGACATTAAGGAGTATGATTTCTTCGGATCCCCTGCCCGTCTGGGGGTTGGCAAAACCACCTTCGAGGATAAGCCGGCCTGCCTCATCTTTATGATTGCGTTGACGGACACAGACGCGGTCGCCATCACCTACGCTTTGCAAGGCTCGGATGATACGAAGGCAGCGGAGGCAAAATTTGAAGAGTTCCTGGCCAACATCGAGCCGGCAGAATAATAAGTCACGAATTCATTTTTCACTTACTTGGAAGGCATTATGAAAACATCTCAGGAAAGCAGAACACAGAAAGAAGCAAGAGAACTGGCAAGGCTGAATAAAGAGGCAGCCAGGCCGAAACCGGCGCACTACATGTTGTTCATCATGGTGGTGCTGACCATCATCTATATCGTGGACGAGATCACATCCAACGTCAATGCAGCGATGCAGCCGTACATCCTTTTTGACCTGTTTAAGATCGGATCCAGAGACGTCAACGCGCCGGAATATGCGCGGGCTATTGATACGGTTGCACCGCTCTCTCTTGCTTCTAATCTGCTCCTGATCATCACGCCTTTTTACAAAGCGCTGAGTGACCGGTACGGGCGCAAGCTCTTCCTGATGCTGAACACCATCGGGATGGGCCTGGGCATGTGCGTGGTCATGACTTCCAATAGCGTCCCTCAGTACATTCTCGGCATGCTGCTGATGATGTTCTTCACACCCAACGATATGCAGGTTCTCTACATTCTGGAAACGGCGCCCAAGGAAAAGCGCGCGACCTACTGCGCTGTGACTAAGGCGATCGCGCTGGTCAGTGTTTCCCTGATCGGCGTCCTCAGCCACATGTTCCTGCGCGAAGACATTCCGTCAAGCTGGAAGCTGGTCTATCTGATTCCCGTCATAACCGCATTTGTGGTCGGTTTCGGCAGCATCTTTCTGGTGCGGGAAACGCCGGTCTTCCTCGATCAGCGCCGCGCCTGGCTGTCTCTGACAACGGAAGAGCGCGCTGAAAAAGAGGCTGAAGACAGAGCAGCTAAGACCTCTGAAAACGGAGGTGTTTTCAAGGCGATCCGGTTTATTTTCGTAAACCAGCAGCTGCGGTGGATCTTCATCGCAGGCTTCATCTTCTTCGCGACGACGGTCTACACCTCCTACTACGCAACCGTGCTCGAAGGCGGCATGTCGACGGCGCAGGTGGCGACAGCACTCATGATCTACCCGTTCTTCAACGGCCTGGCAACTTTTCTCAGCGGCGTACTTTCCGACCGGCTGGGCCGGAAAAAGGTGTGCCTCGTTCTGGGCGCTGCGACGATTCTGGGCCTGCTGCTCTTTGTCCTCTCCTGCCGCCTCGGCTGGGGACCGATTGCAGCCGGCGCCTTCTACGGCATCTCCATCGGCGGACTGTGGTCCATGTCTGACACACTGATTCTGACCATGCCGGCAGAATCAACCCCGTCCGGCATGCGCTCCTCTGTCATGGGAACCATCTCCGTCATGATTGGATCCGGTATGTTCATCGGCAATATCATCTTCATCATCTGCCAGAATTTCATCCCGATGGACGCCCTCTTCCTGATTATCTGCGTGCCCTTTATGGCACTCTCCCTCCTGATCCTCATGCTGAAGGTCAGGGAAACCAAAGATACTGATCTCGAGGAAATTACTGCCGAGACATATAAATGAGGCCGCAGCAGCGGCCTCATTGCGTGAGTCAGCGGGCATATCTGCCTTACTTTTTCATCCCGACTCTCATCGAATTCAGAATACACAGCACCGCAACGCCGACATCGGCGAAGACGGCGAGCCACAGACTGGCGAGGCCCAGTGCGCCGAGCACAAGGACGGCCAGCTTGACACCCAGTGCGAAGACCACGTTCTGCTGAACAATGCGCAGCGTTCTGCGCGCCAGCTTGATGACGGATGCAATCTTCCGGATGTCATCGTCCATGAGCACAATGTCCGCAGCCTCAATTGCTGCGTCGCTGCCCAGGCTCCCCATCGCGATGCCGACGTCCGCCCGCATCAGCACCGGCGCATCATTGATGCCGTCGCCCACGAAAGCGACCTTCTTCTCCGCACCTTGCATGATCTGCTCCATCTGATCAACTTTGCCGGCCGGAAGCAGCTCTGCGTGTACCTCGCTTAAGCCCAGCGCGCCGCCGACCTGTTCAGCCGCCTCACGCCGGTCTCCGCTCAGCATAATCGTCCTGCGCACACCCGCGGCCTTCATTTCCTGAATCGCCGCAGCCGCATGCTCTTTGATCGTATCCGCGATCTCAATCCGGCCCAGATACTGCCCGTCCGCCGCAACATACACCACCGTCGCACCCGGGGCAAAATCTGACTTCCCTGCACCATCCGTAAACCCGGCAGCGCCCATCTCCTGCATCAGCTTCGCATTGCCGACCAGTACCTCTCGTTCGCCGACACGCACCTTGATGCCGCGCCCTGCCAGCTCCTGCTCTTCTCCGACCTCAGACAGATCCGATGATTCTCCGCCGGAAGCTTCCAGATAGGCATTCCGAATCGACAGTGCGATCGGATGCGTGGACAGGCCTTCCGCCTGCGCCGCCAGCTTGAGAAGATCCTGATCTGAACCTGCAGCCGGCACCACCTTCTGCACCTTAAATTCACCCTTCGTCAGCGTGCCGGTCTTGTCAAAGACAATCGTATCCACATCCGCGGCCGCCTCCAGGTAGTTGGAGCCCTTCACCAGCACACCGATGCGCGATGCAGCACCGATCCCACCGAAGAAACCAAGCGGCACAGAAATCACGAGTGCGCAGGGACACGACACGATCAGGAAAGTACACGCTCTCCGGATCCACTCGCCCCACGGATAGCCCATCACCAGCGGCGGCACAATCGCCAGAATCACTGCGCCGATCGTCACGACGGGCGTGTAGTATTTAGCAAAGCGCGTGATGAAATTCTCCATCCGCGACTTTCGGCTGCTGGCGTTCTCCACCAACTCCAGGATCTTTGCAACCGTCGAATCGTCGTACTCCTTCGTCGTGCGGATCTTCAGCACCTGCTCGCCGTTCACACAGCCGCTGATCACCTCGTCGCCGACGCTCGCCTTACGCGGCACCGACTCACCCGTCAGCGCGGCCGTATCCAGGTATGACTCACCCTCGACCACCACGCCGTCCAGCGGAATCTTCTCGCCGGCGCGGACCACGATGATGCTGCCGACTTCGACCTCATCCGGATCGACTTCCTCGATCCCATCTTCTGTCTGCAGATTGGCGTACTCCGGCGCGATGCTCATCATCTCCGCGATGGATTCACGCGACTTGCCGACCGCGTAGCTCTGGAACAGCTCGCCGATCTGATAGAACAACATGACCGCGCAGCCCTCAGTGTACTCGCCGATGCCGAACGCCGCGAAGGTCGCGATCATCATCAGGAAATTTTCGTCAAAAACCTGCCCGTGCGCGATGTTTTTCCCTGCCTTGAGGATAATATCATATCCGATAATCAGATAAGGCACTGCAAAAAGCAGTGCCCTTACCAGCTCGGGCAGCGCAGACAGCGCCCCCGTCTTCTCCAATATCAGCAGAGTGAAAAACAGCGCGCCGGAAATCAGGATGCGATACAATGTCCTCTTCTGTTTCTTACTCATGACAATTCCAGCTGCTCCTCTGTTTCCGTTTTCCTTGTATATGCCTGACCTGCGTCCGTCACATGATCTGACGCCATTCAGACTTTATACCTCGACCTCGAAATCCGCCTCAGCGCGTTTACCCGCCTTGATCGCAGCCTGCAGCACCTCTTCGAAATGCTCCTCCGCGGCAACAAGTGTGAACTTCTGCGTCAGGAAATTGACACTCGCTTCCTCGACGCCCTCGACCTTTTTGATCGCCTCTTCTACCTTTGCTGCACATGCTGCACAATCAATCTCACACTTGAACTTCTTTTTCATGGTTTTGGTCTCCTTGATCCTTTTTTAATCTTTAATTGTTTTTATGTTCTTTCCGCTGTACAGCGTAAAGATAAGAACAGCGGATGATTTACCCTGATTGATTCAGATCCGTTCAGATCAGCTCAGATTCGTTCAGATCAGTTTCTCTTTTACTCCGTCACATGATCCCAGCCCTGGTTAATGATCGTCCGAACGTGATCATCCGCCAGCGAATAAATGATCTGCTTGCCCTCGCGCCGGGCGCCGACCAGCTTCGACTGCTTCAGAATCCGCAGCTGATGAGAAATCGCTGACTGCGTCATCTGCAGAGACTCCGCAATGTCGGACACGCTCATCTCCGATTCAAACAGTGCGAACAGAATCCGGATCCGCGTCGAGTCGCCAAACACCTTGAACAACTCTGCCAGATCATACAGCAGATTCTCATCCGGCATCTGGTCTTTCACTTCCTGTCCTTTACTCTGCCCTGTCATGAAGGCTCCTTTCCTAAGTAACTGCTTCGTGTTGAACATATGAGCATTTGTTCATGTGTTTATATTATTATATCCCTGTCTTTCTGTCAAGCCTGAACATGCTGAAAACACTGCCTTATTAATAGTTAGATCATATTCCATCGGTCTTGTCCCTTAATCCTTCAAAAACCTCAGTATGCGTCATACGTCTGGTATGTGATTCTGCGTAGCGATCTGCCTCATCCAGTGCATCTTCAGTATTGTCAACCAACCTTGAGTAGGCATCTATGCTCATGACGACCATGCTGCCATATCCATTTTTAGTAAGATAGACCGGCCTGCCTTCCCTCACTACGCTTTCGATTTCTGTAAACTTATATCTTAAGTCTGATACGGGTCTGATATCGATCATTTCCTATTCCTCCAGTGCAAAATTATCATCACAGCATCACTATTGCATCATAATTATGATATCACTGTGCAGTGAATTCTAAAAGGTCATTAATATTTCTGGCCATCTACATTTGATTCTTACGCGTACCCTTATAAGAAAAATCTTGAAGAAACCAAATCAAATAGTATATTCTTTCCTGTGGACTAAAAATTCATCGAAAGGTCAGGCACCCAATATGAAAATCTTCTTCTACTTCCTGCGCCCCTACGACGAGCTCGCCTGCGCGGAGCGCATCTCGAAAGAAATGGGAATTGAATTCGGCTACTCGACCGAGTACCCGGATGAGAACAACTACAAGCTGGCCGCCGGTTATGACGCCGTCAGCGCGACGCCTTGCGACCTCTCCGCGCCTATGCTTGAGCGCTTTGCCTCCGTCGGCGTCAAATACATCACCTGCCGCTCCATCGGCTATGATCACGTGGACTTAAAGCGCGCCGAAGAACTCGGCTTGCGCGTCTCCAACGTCAGCTATCCGCCCGACGGTGTGGCAAATTTTGCCATCATGCTGATGCTCATGTGCTGCCGCCGTATCGTCCCGATTTTAAGCCGTGCAAAGCTCCAGGATTTCACCTTAAAGGGCAAAATCGGGCGCGAGCTCAGTGCCTGTACGGTCGGTGTCATCGGCACGGGCAAAATCGGCACCACCGTCCTGCAGCATCTCTCGGGCTTCGGCTGCCGCCTGATCTGCTACGACCTGTATCAGAATGAAACCGCGGCAAAATATGGCGAGTACGTGGATCTGGATACGCTCTATGCAGAGTCTGACATCATCACGCTTCACACCAACGTGACCGACGAGAACTACCACCTGCTGGATGCCGCCGCCTTCTCCAGGATGAAAGACGGCGTCATGATCATCAATACCGCCCGCGGCAAGCTCATTGACTCTGACGCCCTCATTGATGCTCTCGAATCCGGCAAAGTCGGCGCCGCGGCTCTGGACGTGCTGGAAAACGAGAACGGCCTCTACTACTACGACCGCGTCGGCGACGTCATCCCCAACAGGGAGCTCGCCCAGCTCTCCTCCTTCCCCAACGTCCTGCTCCCCGCGCACACCGCCTTC
>JAFTFP010000115.1 GCA_017449485.1 Lachnospiraceae bacterium | reverse complement strand
TCCTCCTCAGAGGGCGCTTCGCCCAGCAGAGAAAGGACGGAACCCTTATGTGCGTACTCTCCCATCGTAATCACCGGATAGCTTAAGAAAGCCGCATCCGGTCGGCAGGAAATCCCGTGATAAGCGCTCTGCTCTTTTTCCATGAGATCTGCGCGCGTATCGAGGTCTTCATTATGTACGCAGACACTGGCACAGACATGCGCGCCGGCAGAAAAGCCGAGCAGAATCAGATTTTGCCCTTCGCACCCCAACTCCCTGGCATCATGACGAACCACGCGGACGGCTCTGGCCAGATCCCGCATCGGCTGTGTGTGAAGCGGAAATCGCTTCAGCGGATTCGTAGAATAAGTCAGCACGAAAGCCTGAAAGCCCGCGTCATAAAAACGCCTCGCCACCAGATCCGCCTCACCGGACGCAGCATATTCATACCCGCCGCCGGGAACGATAATCATGCAGGGCAGGTCCTTCTCCTCGTGCAGATAAGCGCGCAGATTCGGCATAAAGCCGCAGGCCAGTTCATAGTGATATTCGGACGGGTCGTACAGATCGATACGCTGACGTTTCATGATCTCCTCCTTTGTGTTCGGCTTATTCTAAGTTTATGGACAATTATTTTCAGATCGATTAAACTGCACTTTCAACTCTACCGCAGCGGCCTGCTTTATGCAAACACTTGATTACGACAGCACCCTGCCCGCTTTACCATTCGCTCAGCCTCTGTACCTTCCAAAGTCAATCGAAGCGTTCTCTCCGCAGATTCCGATCGGGATCCTGTCTGAAAAATGATAGCTCCTCTCAACCGGCTCCCGGTCAAAAACATAAGTCACTATCCGCCGGAATTCTGGGTCTACGACCCAGAACTCTCTGACATGGGCGCGCTCATATTTGTAGCGCTTGAGCAGCATATCCTTGCTCCGGGTAGAAGGGGAAAGAATCTCAATGCACAGATCCGGTGCACCGACACATCTTTTCGCATCAATTCTGTCTTCATCGCAATACACAAAGATATCCGGCTGAACGATTGTCCGGTCATCTTCATCCAGCTGAACATCACAGGGGGCTGTGAGAACCGTACAGCCGCACGATTCTCTTTCCGACAGCAGATAAAGCTGTGCTGAAAGGAACATGCTCAGCCGCTGATGCTCCGTCGTCGGTGCTTCCAGACGGATCAGGACGCCATCAATCAGCTCGTAGCGTTCATCGTCCGGAAGCTGTTCATAATCTGCGACCGTCAGCGTGCCCTGCGGCTTGCCGGCTATACTCCAAATCTTATCCGGAAGGCTGTTCTCTGATGTCATTTCCTCACTGCGATTCAGCCCGGTCTGATATACGGCCGCCCTCTCCCGCAGCAAGCCTGTTTCCTGCCTACTTCCGAACAATGCCTCTTCAATTTTCTTCAGTGTGTGATATCTGGGAGAAACAGTTGTTCCACTCAGAACCTTCTGCAGTGTAGGTGCCGGTACACCGCACAGCTTCGAAAGAGCCGGATACGAAAGCCCCATTTCTTTGCGCCGCTCATTCAACTCCTCTATACTTTTCATATTACCCATAGATATCTCCTTTTTGATGCCGTTGTATCTCTTATCGTACCATTTTTATTCTTTATCATACCATATTTGGTGCCATTTTGCAAATAATAATCCCCGCCTGCAGAGGCGGGGGACTTTCCAGCTGGACTAAATCCAGATAACACGTATGAGTAATCTTAGTGCGCTCAGTGCGCTGCGTGGGCCGGAGGCTTCAACTCGGTCGGGGATTGTCACCCGCCACTGAGTATAGTTCGTAATAACCCACCGTCTGAAGAGGCAGGTGACTCCCCGGCCGAGTTGAAACGGGCCAGCAGGATCTTACGCACATGCAGGAATGCCGGAATCAGGAACAGATCCGCCAGAATCCAGGCCAGCGGGCTGGCCATGGCGATGCCCATGAAGCCGTTGCGCGGCACCAGAAGCAGCGCAGCGGCAGACCGTGCGACCATCTCACACACGCCCGCGAGCACCGCGAACATGCTGAATCCCATGCCCTGAATCAGGAAGCGGACAATATTGACCAGTGCCAGCGGAATATAGAACGCGCTGTTGACAATCAGGAAAAGTCTTGCCTGATCCAGCACCGCTGTCTCCGCGCCGGAGACAAACAGGCCGACAATGGAACGGCCGAAGAAATATAGAATGACAAAGGCGGCCAGGGAGTAAATCACGCCCAGTAGCGTGCAGTCGCGCAGGCCGGTTCCGAGGCGCTCCAGCTTCTTGGCGCCGACATTCTGCCCGCCGTAGGTCGCCATCGTGGACCCCATCGCGTCAAACGGGCAGCAGAAGAAGCCGCTGACACGGACTGCCGCAGCCACCGCCGCGACGGCGTCCGCTCCCTGTCCGTTGATCGCCGTCTGCAAAATCACGCTGCCGATGGCAGTAATGGAATACTGAAGGCCCATGGGAATGCCCATGCCGTTCAGAATCCTGAAGAAGAAAGGATCAATCCGCCAGTCCTCTCTGGAAAGCTTTAAAAGATCCACCTTGCGGACAATATAGACAAGGCACATCACAGCGGAAACCACCTGGGAAATCACCGTCGCCAGCGCCGCGCCGGCCACGCCCATCTTCAGAACGAGGATGAAGAAGAAATCCAGTCCGATATTGACAAAAGATGAAATCACCAGGAACTGGACCGGATGTTTGCTGTCTCCCAGCGCCCGCAGGATGCTGGAAAGCAGGTTGTACAGGCAGATGACCGGCGTTCCCAGGAAGATAATCAGGATATACGTATACGCATAGTCCATGACCTCTTCCGGTGTTTTCGTGATGGTGAGTATCTGCCGGCAGAAAACGGTCGACAGAACCGTCACCGCAGCTGCAAAGCCGCCGGTCAGAATCAGGCTGTGCGTCACAAAACGCCGCATCCGGTTGTAATCTCCTGCGCCGAACATCTGCGAGATCGGAATGGAATATCCGCTGCAGACACCCATGCAGAAGCCCAGAATCAGGAAATTGATGGAGCCGGTGGAGCCCACGCCCGCCAGCGCGTATTTGCCCAAAAGGCGCCCTACAATCATGGTGTCGACCAGGTTGTAGAACTGCTGGAATAAAAAGCCGAATAAAAGCGGCACTGAGAAGCCTAAAATCAGCTTCATCGGGCTGCCGCTGGTCATTTCTTTGGTTGTACTCTTCATCTTTATTTTATTTTTCCTCGCGAATCTGCCCTGTGGAATATCTCTTCCAGTCTCTTTTGCCGCAGGCGGGTCAGATTCTTTCTTACATAATACCTTACTACGCTTCGTCGCCTCTTTTATTGATTCATGCGCAATTATAGTGCTGCCGATGCAAAAGTAAATACTGGAATAATGATGAATTTAAAGGCGCTGCGCAGGCATTCCATGTGCATTTTTATGCCAGAAAACCAATAAAAAAAGGGAAGGCATCATCGCCTTCCCTTGATGTTCACCATCAGTATTCCCATAAAGAAGATCAGCGTTCCCGCGACGATATACCTTGTGACCGGTTCGTGGAAGAACAGCACCGCCCAGACCAGTGAGAGAATGACTGTCGAGCTCTGAATAACCGTCACCATGAACACCGGAATCTTCTTTAAAGCCGCCGCCTGAAGCAGGAAGCCGATGCCGGTGATCGCGCCCAGGAGCGTTGTGGAAAACAGAGCCGGTCCTGTGATTGGTCCGATGACGCCGGGGATCATGCCAGGCTGCACCGGCTTGTCTGCAAGCAGCAGTACAACCAGTGTAATCACACTGCCGATCAGAAACATGGACAGGTTGGCTTCTACCGCGCCGACTTTTCCGATCAGCATCTTCTGGCTGACAGTAAAGAGTGCCGCGCCGATGCCGCTGACCACGAAGACCGCCAGCAGCCAGGCCTGCTCTCCCCTGATCTCGCTGAGCGGCGTTCCGTTGAGCGAGACCGTGATAATGCCGATCACGCACAGCAGTGCGCCCGCCACACTTCTCTTCGTCACCTCTTCCTGAAACAGGAAACGGGAAACGGTCAGTGCGACGACGGCCTGTACGGGCCAGACAATCACGTTGCCGAAGGAGAAGCCCTCCATGACGCCGTAGTTTTCCAGCAGATAATTGACCGCCTTGGCGATGCCGCCGAGCAGGATGATCTTATTCGTAAAATGAAATGCTATCTTCCTCTCCCGCACCAGTGCAATGATCACCAGCAGTACCACGCCGATAAAGAAGCGCAGGAAAGAAAGCATGAACGGCGAAAAGGCGGTGCCGGATGTTTTGATCGTGATCCCGCCGAAGCTGAACAGAATCGTCAGCAGGATCATATAAAAGTAAGACATTCTCTATTCTCCAGAATTCAGAGTGCCTTATCTTCTGCCTGCAATCTCACCAGGGCAGCGGATAGCCCTCGAAGCGGATGGTTTCCCGGGCAGCGGTCTTATTCCAGTCATGCCAGCCGTCGGGATGAATGTGCGGGCCCAGCTCGCAGTTCTCGAGCCGGATCGCGGCATATTCGCGCCAGGGCCGTCCGATATAGCAGGAGGCATCGGGCACATCCTGCTCATTGCTTCTGGTAAAGCGGCAGTTCCGGGCGACAAAGCCGACCTCCACGTCCTGCGGCGTGCTGGGTGCGAACACATAGCCCGGCTCCACGGAGCGGAACTCGCAGTTGTCAAAATATGCCGTCGCGCCGCCGAAGATGAAGTCGACGCCGCCCTCGATCAGGCAGTTTTTCAGATAGACTGTCCGGGGCGTCCGGGGCGTGAACTGCTTGGGTCCGAGGAACCCGTCCTTCTCGATTTCCTTCGGCGGAAGGGGTGCCATGAACAGGGTGTCCTGGTGGCCCTTCAGGATGCAGTACTCCAGGCGGATGTCATCCCCGTCGATATACAGTGCCAGCGCCTGCCCCACTTCCTTGCCAGGGCCTGCTGTATTCTCGAAGGTGCAGCGGCGGAACGTGATGTTGTTTCCGTCCACCAGCACCGTCGCCGTCCGGAAGGTGTGATACGGCCGGCCGTCTTCGTGCATGGCCCGGGCGTAAAGATTTCCGGTGTAAACCTGGTCTTCGATTACGAGATTATTTTCAGATATTGTCCACTGCATGGTTTGTCCTCAACTTTCAGGCTTCTCGCCTCTCATGTACGCATCCATATCCATGGCGATCTGCTTGGACAGCGCGACCGCCGCGACCACCGTCTTGGCACCGGTCACGACATCGCCCGATGCGAAGACGCCCGGCATGGTGGTCTCACCGTACTCATCCGTCTTCAGATTGCCCTTCTCATTCAGGCTCAGCTCCTTGTCCCGGTTCACCAGCTGATCCTGCGGCACCTGGGAGATCGCGACCATCACGCTGGAGGCATGGATTTCCTTCGCCGTGTCCTCCAGAACGATGAAGCTGCCGTCTTCCTGCTTCTCCATGTCGCAGAACACCGCGCCGTCATCTGTGATGCGGGTAATTGCCTTGTTGTACTCGAAGCGGACGCCGTCCAGCTGCGCGTAGTCGAACTCGTTCTTGGCAGCGTTGACCTCGTCGCCGCGCACATAGACCGTCACGTTCTTGGAGCCGTGGCGGATTGCGGTGCGGGCCACGTCCATCGCCGCGTTGCCGGCGCCGACAATGGCGACGTCATCGCCCAGATCATAGACATCCGGATTGTTCAGATAGTTGATGGCATAGAAAACATGACCAAAGGTCTCACCCGGAATGTGCAGCTTTCTCGGCTTCCAGGCACCGGTTCCGATGAACACGGACTTGTAGCCGTCGTCGAAAAGATCCTGTATGCTGGTGGATCCGCCGATCGAGAAATTCGGGCGGAACATGATGCCCATCTCCCGCATCCGCTTGTAATAGCGGTCCAGAATCGACTTGGGCAGACGGAATTCAGGAATACCGTAGCGCAGAATGCCGCCGATCTTATCCCGCGTCTCAAAAACTGTGATCTTATAACCCAGGCGTGCCAGCGTGATGGCAATCGTAATTCCCGCCGGTCCTGCGCCGATGACGGCTGCCTTCATGCCGTTCCATTCCGGCACAGACAGATCCAGCCGCTCGAAGCAGGAATCGGAAATATAGTTTTCAATGGAAGAAAAGTGAACGGGCTCGCCCTTGATGCCGCGCACGCAGTGTCCCTCACACTGATTCTCGTGATTACAGACCAGCGAGCAGACCACTGACAGCGGATTGTTGTCGAACAGGATCTGCGCGGCTTCCATCATCCGGTTTTCCTTGAAAAGCCGGATGACCTCGGGAATATTGGTGTGAATCGGGCAGCCCTTGTTGCGGCACATCGGATTCTTACACTGCAGACAGCGATTTGCTTCATCAATAACATGTACTGGCATTTCAATCCCCCCTTGACGCTGAAAAACAGTAATACTATACTCTATTATGTAAGCGCTTACAGAGCCGTTTTGTCAAGATCAATTTTCTTTTTTTCGTTCCCTGATCAGGCAAAATCCGACTCATCTTAAGTGCTTCTTCTGCCCGCAGGTCCGGATCGGCCTGACGGACAGAACATTGCTGCCTGGGGGGGTTTATTTATGAATATCTATGATATTGCAGAAATGGCCGGCGTTTCGATTGCCACCGTGTCCCGCGTTATGAGCGGCTCTGACAAGGTCAGTGACAAGACGCGTAAAAAGGTTCTTTCTGTTATTGAAGAATCCGGCTACACACCCAATGTTTTCGCCCAGGGCCTCGGCGTGGGCACCATTCACTCC
>JAFTFP010000114.1 GCA_017449485.1 Lachnospiraceae bacterium | reverse complement strand
TGCTCCGGTCCAGTCCGATGAGACCGGCACAGGCCAGATCCAGATTATAAGGACTGCAGCTGGCAAGCAGGATTCCCATATGCCGCACGCTGCCGGCCGTAGGGCCATTGCCCTCCATGGCATCAATACCGTCCACGATATTCAGCGCAGGCTTGAAATACTCATTCAGGTCAATCATCAGATTGGCAAAAGCCGGCGTGCTGGGAAAGCGCATGTGGCATTCAGGCTTTCCCGTGCCCGGGATGGTTCCGAACAGATTTTTCACACTGCATGTCATGGCCATCATGGCGTGTGTCTTGAGCTTGGCAAAATCGATGATGGCATCTGCCCGGTCCAGCCAGGCAGTGTATTCGAAGGTTTTAAGAGAAACGGCCTCCAGAAAGACCGCTTCCTGTGTGCTGAAATCATCATTCAGACGCACATTAAGGCCTTCTCTGCGCAGGTCCTGGACCATTGCCTCCAGACCGCAGCCGCGGTAGACCGTCTTCAGATACCCTTCTGTAAAGGTTCCGCCGGGGCTGTCTCCAATAATAACGGAAGCGCCGCGTGCGCACAGCAGCCGGCATAATTCACTGATCAGCACCGGATGCGTGGTGGCCGCTTTCTCGGGCGCCATCATCGTGATCAGATTCACTTTCACGGCAATGGTCATCCCCTGCTTCACAAAATCCAGCCCGTCAATCGCACCAAGCAGCTGACTCAGCGCGGCCCGCACCTCTTTCGTCTCATAAGAAGAACAGGCGGCCGCCGATACCGGTGCCGCCAGTCTTAATGTCTGTTCCTGAGCAATCCAATGGCCCATACAATCCTCTATTCTTCTCTTCGGCCGGCTTTTCCGGCTTCCATCTTCAGATAGGCATTGATAAAGCGGTCAATATCTCCGTCGAGAACACCGCTTGCGTTGCTGGTTTCTTCTTCTGTGCGCGTGTCCTTTACCAGGGTGTAGGGCTGCAGCACGTAGGATCGGATCTGAGATCCCCAGGCAATGTCTTTAATTTCGCCGCGGATACCGGCCATCTTCGCCGCTTCCTCTTCCTGCTTGAGCATATACAGCTTGGCTTTGAGCATCTGCATCGCCTTATCCTTATTCTGGAACTGGGAGCGCTCATTCTGGCAGGTCACGACAATGCCGGTGGGGAAATGCGTGATGCGGATCGCAGACGATGTCTTGTTGATGTGCTGACCGCCGGCACCGCTGGACCGATAGGTATCAATGCGGATATCATCCGGATTAATGACTACATCCAGGTCCTTTTCGATATCGGGCGTCACATCGCAGGAAACAAAGGAAGTCTGCCGCTTGCCCTGTGCGTTGAAGGGTGAAATCCGGACCAGACGATGCACGCCCCGCTCCGACTTCAGATACCCGTACGCATTGGTTCCGTTGACCTGGAAATCCACCGACTTGATGCCGGCTTCATCACCGTCCACGAAGTTCAGGACTTCTACGGTATAGCCTTTCTTGTCTGCCCACTTCGTGTACATTCTGTACAGCATTGAGCACCAGTCGCAGCTTTCCGTTCCGCCGGCTCCCGCATTCAGGCTGATAATCGCATTGGAATCATCGTATTCGCCCGTGAGCAGCGTAGAAAGACGGA
>JAFTFP010000113.1 GCA_017449485.1 Lachnospiraceae bacterium | reverse complement strand
GTTTCTTTTTCCATTTCTGTCTTTCTTTAATACCAGTCTTTATATCAGATTATCTTCTGCTCAGCTTTCTAAATCTCGTGATTCAGGCAGCATAATCATCTCGGAATTCAGTTCGTAAAATTATCGTACACCTCGACGTGATCGTAGATGCAGCGCCAGGTGCTCCAGGCATTGCCGGTCACGCAGATGTAGTGACCGCCGCTGTTGGAAACCTGGTAGCTGGCCGAGCAGCAGCCGGACTCGTTGACAAAACCTGTCTTGGCGGCGACAACTTCGCCGTGGCTGTCTTTGTCCTCAATGCGGCGCAGGAACCAGTTGGAAATCTCGATTCCGTTGGGGTGCTGCGGAGTTTTGCTGGTGGTGTAGATGTGCTCGGAGAGGACTTTCCGGCACAGGTCGTTCTCCACGGCTGCCTTCAGGATCATGGCCATGCTGACCATAGTCGTGTAGTTCTGCTCGTCGTGCATGCCCACCGAGTTGGTGAAGTGGGTCGTCGAAGAAAGCCCCAGATCCGCCACTTTTTCGTTCATCAGAACGGCGAACTGCTCCTGCGTGTCTTCCACCAGGCGGGCGTTTAATTCTGCCGGGACGGATTCCGCGGCCGCTGCGACGGCGGCTTCATCGACCTCCGCCTGCGGCGCCTGCTCTGCTTCGCCCTCCTCCGTTTCCGCTTCGGAAGGAGCGGTCTGAGCTGTCTCGCCGGCTGCCTGTGTACCCGCAGCACTCTGAGTTGCGGCCGCTGCCTGGGCATCTATGGCAGTCAAAATCTGGCTTTCCGCCGCGTTTTCTGCTGTTCCTGCAGCTGTTGCAGTGCCGGCTTGTGCGGTGTCTGTTCCTGCTGCACCTGCAGTTTCTGCAGCGCCTTCCTGTGTTCCCTCTGTTTCTGCTGTCTCCTGCCCTTCTTCGGCTGAAGCTTCACCAGTGGAAGCCGACGCTGTCTCATCCCCGGCAACTGCGCCCAGGTCATAGACAATGAATTCCGCGAGCGCGGCGGCTGCATCGGCGCCGGAGGGAAGGATGGTTCCATACAGGAGGTCTTCCACAGTCGGCGTCTCACCGATGGAGAAACCGACGATGGAACCACCGTGGGAGAAAGCATAATTCGTGTGGTTCTGCGTGATGACGACCTTCCGGTTCAGAATGTCCTCCACCGGCACGTCCTGCTCGATGGCTGCGCGCTGAATCTTCTCGACAGCCACCAGCACGGTCATGATTTTGGTCATGGAAGCGGGATAAATCCGCTCATGGTGGTTCTTGGCCGCGATGACTTTGCCGGCGTCCACATCAATCAGCACGCCGTAGGTGCTCTGTCCATCCTGATCCAGTCCGATGTAGGCCGGGTTCTGATCTACTACGGTATAGCCCTCGGCAAAACTCGCCACTTCAGGCGAGCGCTCGCTGAGTGCGGCAAGGGCTGCCGCCTTTTCCTCTTCCGCGGCCTTCGCGGCGGCGGCTTCCGCCTCCTGCTGAGCGAGCAGTTCCTGCTCATGACGGCGGGCTTCCTCGTCGGCGCGCTGCTGTTCTGCCCGGATCTCGGCATGTTCCTGCGCAACCTGTACCAATTTATAAATGCCGAAGCCGGCCGCGATCAGTAAAACAATGATCAGCGGCAGTGCCCGGAAGAAATTCCTTCTGCGGCGCAGCTGCTCGTTGCGGCGCATACGCGCTTCCCGGGTGCGGCGGTTGAAGTCGCTCTGACCGGATCGCGCACCTGCAGCGGCTTGTGCGGACGCAGGACGGGTCTGTGTATGATCTGCCCTGCTGCTCTGCGCGCGCTCTGCCCGCCGCTGTGCCTGGGCGGCCTGTGCAATGCGGTCGGCGCGATCCGGCTGCGGACGATTGGCGAAGCTGGCGCTAGAGCTCGCTGGCTGCGGGCGATTGGCAAAACTGGCTCCGGTGCCCGCTGACTGAGCGCGGCGGGCGGCCGGATTTTGCCCCCGATTCGCATAGTTCTGCTGCGTACGGCTGCCGGGGTTCTGCTGGCCCGGTGTCGTGTAAGCAATCGGAATGTCTACTTTCTTGCTGTGTGGAATGGGAATGTCGACCTGCTGCCGGCGCTGCTGCGCAGGCTGACCCGGCTGGCGGCCATAGGACTGCATGCCCTGCATCGCCTGCTGGGGAATGAAGCCCGTGTTCTGCCCGGGGATCTGCTGGGGGATATAACCCGTGTTCTGCATAGACATACCCTGGCCCTGCAGGCGTTCGCGGCGCAAACCGCTGCGGTCCTCGCGCCAGCTCCAGCTCGGATCCTGGCCGGGCTGTGCCTGTCTGGGCTGCTGGCCATAGGGCTGCTGACGCATCTGCTGCGCCTGCTG
>JAFTFP010000112.1 GCA_017449485.1 Lachnospiraceae bacterium | reverse complement strand
GGCATGTCGATGCCAGCCGCCTTCCGATATCGGGATGTGTTTCTGAAAGGCAAGCCGGAGCATGACCGGTATGATCCGTTCAGAATCCGTCATCCGCAGATGCCCTGCGGCCGCAGGGCGAAGATTTTTGCGCCGTTTGATGCACTGAAGGGTTTCAGTGAAGCGATTTCAGCTCAGAACGATCTCTATGAGGAGCAGCAGATTTCAAGTTCCGGAGATCAGGAGGAGATTGAATCCTCCGAAGACATTTTTGACAGGGATTGGGAAGACCAGTCCTGCGGCTGGGATCTATGAGAGAGGGGAGGCAGCAGATGTATCCGCCCATACATGAGCAGCCTGCCCGCATCCATCATTTTGACAGACTTGATAAGCTGTGGGAGAAGTACCCGCAGTATCACGAGCTGACAACCTTCTCTACGATGGAGCAGCTTGCCGCCGAGCATGCGTCCTGGCAGGAGGATTATGAAGAGGTGCGGCTGGAATATGAACAGAAGCAGTATGACCGCTTCCTGATCCAGCTGTCCTGGTCCGATCTTCCATACAGATATGAGACCAGAAAAAAGATACAGGCAGCAGGCCCGCTCCCGGCGAATCCGTACGTGGAGACCTTCATGGAGCAGTTTGCAGACCTGGATCTGGCACATAAAGCCTGCTTCCTTTTCCCGGAGAGCTATATATCGCAGTTTTTTGTGATCATGGAGGTCTGCAGGAGCGCGGAACGGGTCCAGCCTGTCCGGAATCTTTTCCCGGATGAGGAAAAGAGACATTATCTGGCTGTATTTGACAAACAGCAGATGGAGGATGTGCTACTTATGTTCCATCTGCTTTACACGAATGCTTCCGAGGACCTGTACGGCGGCTATTCGCTCTATGATTATTCTCTGCCCTGGTATCAGAGTCATCTCTGGGAAGACCAGATACCACTGCGCTCTCCCTATCTTCCGGATCAGATTGCCAGATATCAGGGAAATCTGCCCTGGCATCACAATCCCCTTAAGACGGTCTATGTCCGGCGGAATATCGAGCACATCCTGGAGTGCGGCTATTTTTCTTCGGAGCTTGAATTCTTCCGGAATCTGACAGAGATCATCATGCCTCTTTTTCACTGGTGGTATATGGATCTGGCTCTATATGAGGAGAAGGACGGGTTTAAGACAGACTGGAGGCTCAGAAGAACCACCATCCGGACCAGACTGACGGCAGAGGGCGTGATCCGGCCGAAGTGGAAACATGAGCTGACCCTCTTCAAGGCCGTCCGGGAGAAATATCCGGATACTTTGTACCAGTACCGCCCGGAATGGCTGGGCAGGCAGAGCCTTGACCTGTATATTCCATCACTGCGGACAGCGATTGAATATCAGGGCATTCAGCACTATCTCCCAGTCGCATTCTTTGGCGGCGATGAGGCGCTTGAGGAGAGGCAGGAGCTGGACCAGCAGAAAAAAAAGCTGTGCGAGCAGAATAACGTGCGCCTGATCGAGTGGGCCTATGATATTGAGCCGACTGCCGGAAACATCAAGAAACTCCTTTCGCGGGCGTAAAGAGCTGATCCCGGAAATGGCCGAAGACATATAATGGGCGCAGAGACTGGAAGATTCCGGCCGGTTATCCTATAATAATTCTGCCCTCGGGCAATGTTCTGAAAAATAACGGAGAAGTGAAAAATGGAAAGAATGAATGTATGGAACACGTATGACCTGGAGACGAAGAAGGCCTGCTATGCCTTTGCGGAGCAGTACCGCCAGTTTCTTACCGCCAACAAGACCGAGCGGGAGTGCATTGACACCTTTGTCAATGAGGCAGAGGAAGCCGGATTTGTGGAGCTGAGCCGTGCCATTGAGGAAAAGCGCGCTTTAAAGCCCGGTGACGGCGTCTATCAGGTCTGGATGAACAAGTCCATCGTCCTGTTCAGAATCGGAACAGAGCCGATGGAGAACGGACTCAATATTCTCGGGGCTCATATTGATTCCCCGCGCATGGATGTAAAGCAGAATCCCGTCTATGAGAGCGATGGCTATGCTTATCTGGACACACACTATTACGGCGGCATCAAGAAATATCAGTTTGTCGCCCTCCCGCTCTCGCTTCACGGCGTCGTTGTGAAGAAAAGCGGCGAGACCGTGATATTGAATGTGGGAGAAGATGAGGATGATCCGGTCTTCTTTATCTCGGACCTGCTGATTCACCTGGCACAGGATCAGATGCAGAAGCCGGCTGCGAAGGTCATTGAGGGAGAGGCGCTCGACCTGATCGTCGGCAATCAGCCGATTCTGATTACAGCAGACACGAAGCCGGAGAAGCTGGCCGGTGCGGACTGGAGCAGCATTGCGGACAGTGATAAAGTGGATGAAGCCGATGGAAAAGACGATGCCGGAAAGGCAAAAGATGGCGTAAAGGCAGCACTTCTGGAGATCCTGAAGCAAAATTACGGTATCGAGGAGGACGATTTTGCCTCTGCAGAACTGGAAATTGTTCCGGCCGGAAAAGCCAGAGATGCCGGCTTTGACCGCAGCATGATTCTTGGCTATGGACACGATGACCGCGTCTGTGCCTATCCTTCCTTCCGGGCCATCCTGGAGACTGGGACACCAGACAGAACCTGCGTCTGCCTGCTGGTGGATAAAGAGGAGATCGGCTCGGTCGGTGCGACGGGCATGCAGTCGAGATTCTTTGAGAACGCGCTGGCGGAAGTCATGAATCTGGCCGGCCAGTATTCGGACATTGCGATGCGCAGGACGCTTGCAGGTTCCTGCATGCTTTCCTCCGATGTCAGCAGCGCCTACGACCCGCATTGGGCGGAGTGCTTTGACACCAGAAATACCGCGCATCTCGGCAAGGGAATGGTATTCAACAAGTTCACAGGCTCCCGCGGAAAGAGCGGCTCCAACGATGCCAACGCGGAATATATCGCGCACCTTCGCAGCATCTTCGAGAAGGCGGGCGTCACGACACAGACGGCAGAGCTCGGCAAGGTCGATGTGGGCGGCGGCGGAACCATTGCCTATATCCTTGCGCTTTACGGCATGAATGTCATTGACAGCGGCGTGCCGGTTCTGAATATGCATGCGCCGTTTGAGGCGATCAGCAAGGCGGATCTGTATGAAGCATACCGCGGGTACAAGGCTTTCTTGAGAGACGCTTCCATGAGAGGCTGAGGCGGGAAACCGAAAAGCAAGGCTGAAAAACAAAACAAATTGAAATAGAAAAGGCTCTGTCACATTCATAGGTTTGAATGGACAGAGCCTGTTTTCTGGAATCATCCGGGGCAAAATATGGCGGGACTCACTCGATATGCCAGAGCCGCGAAGCATCATAGGACGCGGGCAGCGGAATCCAGTTACCGCTGTTCTGCTCGATATACCACTGCTTCTCTGTTTCATCGTATTCCATCCAGCCGTAATCGCCGTAGTCTGAAGAAATTCCCTCATACCAGTACTGCCAGACCGGCGGATCCAATTCCTCGTTGTACCAGAGATAGCAGTCTGTCTCCGCATCATAGTAGCTCTGGTACTCATCATACCAGACTACTTCCTTATCATAGGCATCGCCCTGATTGACAATGGAATAGACACCATCCCCCGTGCGCGTCAGATAGACGGTGTAGTCATAAGATTCCGCAGTCGAATAAATCGGAATGGGCTCCTGATTTCCATAGCCGGACTGCTGCGTAACACCCATTCCGTGCGAGGCACTCCGGATGAAGGAGAAAATACCGGCGATAAAAGCAATGGCGATGACGAAAATAAGGATGAACAGGGCGGTCAGACCCTTTCGGGCAGGTGCAGAGCCTGCAGTGGATACACCATCGCCATTGTCAGGATAGTCCAGGGTTTCCGTCCGGACAAGTTCATCGACCGTGCTGACGATTTTCATAGTACCGCCGCAGGCGTCGCAATGAAGCACTGCGCCGGCTTCGACATCCATCACCTTCCGGGTGCCGCAGTATTCGCATTCGCACACAACGTTCTTATAAGAACCGTCCTCCTGTGCAAAGGAGACGTTCTCGTATCTGTTTCCATACTCGTCATAATAACCGGACTGATAGCTCACGCCGGAGGAAGCATCTGTCCAGGCGGAGGGGAAGTAATAATAGGAACCATGCCGGCCGACATAGCGGGTGGGCCTTCTTCCCGAGGTGCGCGGGTAGTCGGAGACCATGTGATTGATCGGCCGTCCCGGCGGAATGATGACAGGTGGGGATTGTCTGCGCGAAGCTGTTGTTCTTCCGGCAGCAGGCGTGCTGGAATGGGAAGTGGTACTGTGCGCAGACGGACCCGAACCGGATCTTCTCGATGAAAAGAATGATCTGCTGCCTGATCCGGACGAGGAACTTCTGTGCGAAGAGCTGGAACTCCTGCGCGAAGAGCTGGAGCTTCTGTGTGAAGAGCTCGAATGAGACCTGGAGCTCGAATGGGATGAATGCGACGATCCACTGTGACCTCTGGGCGGCATATTCTGATCCTCCTGATGTGGAACACCCGCCGCTTACGCCTTTCGGGCAAGCGGCTTGCGGCATGTACGTGCTTCTTTGTTATTATAACCCCTTTGAGCAAGGACTGCAGTATCTTTCCGGTCCTGCCTTCATTGCGGCCTCCTGTCGGTGACGGTATAATACAGGAAGGAATCAGGAACGCCCTGCGTCCTCAGCAAGGGCTCTCCTACAGCTGCGTGAAAGGACAGGAAAGATGACGCTGCAGAGCATATTGGAACAGGACAAGGAGCGGTTTCTCCGCGCGCTCGGTCAGGCCCGGACGCCTGCGGAGGCAGCAGGTGCCGTGCGGGATGAGTGCGGCCGGCTCCTGGCGGCTTATAATGAAGAAGCCGTATCGGATGCGGAGCGGGAGACCGTTTATCAGATGATCACGGCCGTTTCTGCGGCATCCGCACTGGTGGACAGCACAGGCGAGCCGAAGGTATATGTGCGGGACATGGAAGGCCGGCTTCTCACGGACAGAGCGGGCAGCGCCCTGGCTGTGCCTGAAGGCAGCGGCACGGTGTCCTCCTCTGTTGGAAAGCACGGCGCCGCAGAGAAGGTGAAAGGTTTTGCGGCAAAATTTACCTCCCCGGTTCTGCTGGCTTTAGGCGCGGGACTTCTGGCCGCTGTGCCGCTTTCCGGCGTGGTGACGGGCCAGGCCGGGGGCTCCATGTCAATTCTGGGTACGCTGGGACTGACGGTCCTGGGCGGTGTCTCCATGTGGCTTTCCGGCCGTATGAGTGCCGTCCGGAAGGCGGCCGGTGTTTCTCTGGATATCCAGACACAGACAGAAATGGATTCGGAGAAAATCTATCGAAATCTCCTCACCATGACCATGGTTATGGATAAGACGCTTGCGGAGGCTGCGGGCCGCCGGAAGGCTGTTCCGGCCGGTCCGGCTGCAGAGAGCGCGAAGCAGGCGATGACCCGGGAGACGGAAGTGATCGGCCTGATTTCCGGGATTCTGGAGACCGCCTCCTCTCTGGAGGACCGGGAGGCAGCGGACGATCTGACCTCTCAGCTCAAGTATTATCTGCATGGCCGCGGCATTGAAGCGGTGCAGTACACGCCGGAATCGGCTTATGCCTTTGAACTGATTCCGGCACAGGAGGAAGAAACCCTGCGGCCGGCGCTGATCCGGGATGGAAAGGTACTGGAAAAGGGACTGGCTACGCGGAGGAGTTCGTAAATGGATAAGTTCTACGGTTTTGATCTGGGGGATGCGGAATCCGTTATCACCCGTCTGGGCGAAGAAGAAGGAGCGGCGCCGGAAGTCCTGCCGGTGCGGGAAGCGGAAAGCTTTATCACAGCTTATGCGCTGCTGCCGGACGGTGAGCTCCTGATCGGAGAAAGTGCCTGCTACGCGGCAGACGCTGTAAAAAGAGGCCTGCGCTTCAAGAGCCGGTTCCTGACGGATCCGGAAGCGGCGCGGGATGTGACCAGTTTTGCCTCCGGCGTGCTGGGAGAGCTGCGGCTGACCGGTCAGCTGATCAAAGGCGGCGATGACTGCTTCTATGTGGGCTGCCCCGCCGGATGGGATCAGAGCGCCCGTGAGGACTACCGCGCGATTTTCGAGAAGACCGGCTATCCCCCGGTCCGTATCATTTCCGAGTCCCGGGCGGCGCTGGTCAGCGCCTGCCAGTCCAGATACCTGCAGGTGGGCTACGATATTCTTTCGCGACCTGTTCTGGTTGTGGACATCGGCTCGTCTACGACAGATTTTGCCTATATTATGGGCGGCAGAGAGGTGGAGCTGCGGACCGGCGGCGAGGTCTTTCTGGGCGGCGGCATCATGGATGAAATTCTGCTGGAGACAGCCCTGAAGGACTCTGAAAAGGAACAGAAGATCCGGGCTGTGTTCGCAGAGAATGACGCCTGGCGGACCTACTGTGAGTTTGCGGGTCGGCGCCTGAAGGAGCGGTATTTTTCAGACGAGGAATACTGGGCGGAGAATGAGTGTGTGCAGACGGTATCGATCCGCCAGTCGGGGCGGCCGCTGCGCCTGACACTGAGAATGAACCAGGAGACGGCAGAAAAGCTCCTGAATGAAAAGGTGGAGCGCCTGGACGGGCGTTCCTTCAGGCAGGTCTTTCTGGACAGCCTCCGGCAGGCCCGCGAAGATACAGCGGAAAAGCCGCCGGAACTCATCTTCCTCACCGGCGGCGTCAGCAAGCTGCCGGCGATCCGGCAGTGGTGCCGGGAAGTGTTCCCGGAGGCTATCGTCATCGCCGGAACAGAGCCGGAGTTTTCGGTTGCGAAGGGCCTTGCTTACTGCGGCAGGATCGATGATGAGATGCGTGCCTTCCGGCAGGAAATCGAACAGCTCAGGAGCTCCAGTGTTGTGGAGCGCATTGTGGAAGAGCACATCGGAGAGCTGTACCATGAAGTGGTAGAAACCATGGTGGATCCGATTCTGCAGAATGCGGCGCTGCCGGTGGTGGAGCGCTGGCGGCAGGGCGAGCTGGAGCGGCTCTCAGACATTGACGGAGCTATGCAGCGGGAAATTGAGGCCTATCTGCACACAGCGGAGGCCAAGGCGCTGCTGGAAAAGCCGGTCACGGCCTGGCTGAAGCAGATTTCCTACGCGCTGGAGGAGTACACGGTTCCGATCTGTGTAAAGCACAGCATTCCTTACACGGCGCTGAGCCTGAATTCATATCTGTCGTCATCGGATATTGAGATTAAGGTAGATTCCGGAAAGGTTTTTGCCGTGGAGGAGATCACCTGGCTGATTGACACGATCATTTCAGTGGTGGCAGGGCTTCTGTGCGGCGGAGGCGGCATCGCGGTGATTGCGGGCGGCGTGCCGGGCATTATCGCGGGGGCGCTGATTTCCCTTGTGGTGTTGTCTCTGGGAAAGAAGCCTATGCAGAAGGCCATACTCGAAACCCGGATTCCGGTTCCGATGAGAAAGCTTGTACCCGCCGACCTGTACTCCAGCAGGATCCGCCGTATCAGCGGACAGATCAAAGAGCGGCTCTATGAGGATCTGGAGCAGGAGAAAAGCAGCGCGATCACAGAGCGGCTGGTCCAGGAAATCTCCGAGCAGATTGAGAAATGTCTGACCCGCATGGCGGAAATCGTGGAGATTCCGCTGGGGTAATCAGGACTGCCGGGCGGTAAGAACTGCCGGGGTGTCAGGGACTACCCGCAGATTATACTGACAAAAGAAAACGGCTTCTGCACAATGTGCGGAAGCCGTTCCTGTTCCCCTGTCCACGCCCTCGTCCCACGGCTCATATCCGGTAATAAGCGATACAGAATAAGGATGCGTTTATACGCGATCGGAGCTTTACAATCCCCGGGGATTCGAACCCCTCCGCCTGCTCTGTCAGCGCCTCCAGTAAGTGCAGCTTAGGCAGCTGCCGCCTGATATGCGCATCCGTGTGACTACCAGCTGAAGATTACTCCATCAGCTTTGTTTTCCAGTTGGTCTCCTGGAGCAGGTTATCCAGCTCCCGGACTTCTTTTGCGATCTGATCGGCTTCCCGCTGCAGATCGGCGGCCTTCAGAACCGCTTTCACCTTGATTTCAGTACCCCGGGCGCGGTTCGTATTTTGCCCCGCAGTATAAACCAGGTCGCGGTAGGCAGACAGCTTGATCAGCAGCGCATCTTTTCTGGCGATGAGCGCGGTCAGCGTCATGCCGCCGGCTTTGGTCCGGCAGTTGGTCAGATTGATGGCGGCCATCAGCTGCTCCAGACGTGCGAGCGCCTCGTTCAGCTGCCGCAGCAGTTCCGCCGGATCTTCTGCCGGCTCTTCGCCCTCCTGGACGAGAACGACATTTCCGAGCCGCCTGCGGAGTTCCTCAATTTTTCTGTTCAGATCTGCTCTTTCCTGCAGCGCTTCAGCCAGCTTCATTTTTATTTACCTCGCGTGATCGTGATATCGTGTTGAACTGTGGTGTCAGACGGGTTTTCCCCGGCTATGATTGCGGTTATACCATTCCGGCGGCCTGCCGTCAAGGCACCCTGAACGTGACATTTCTTGTCGGGCCGGGGAAAGAGTGATACAGTTATTAAAGATGCAATACGGAATTAGATTACGAAAGGAAGTGTACATGATGAAAAAACAGCGTTGCATTCTTGCCCTGGCACTGACGCTTGCGCTGACGATCGGTCTGGCAGGCTGTGCGCAGGTACCGGCGCAGCAGCCGGCAGAAGCTCCTGCTGCAGAGGAAGCGGCTCAGGAGGCACCTGCTGAAACCAGTGAGGGTTATGTGGTTCTTGTGATGGATGAGGAAAATGCCCCGGTTCCGGACGCAAAGATTCAGTTCTGTTCAGATAAGGCTTGTCTGACCGCCGACACCGATGAGACGGGCGTCGCGGTTTTTGACCAGGAAGCGGGCAGCTACACGATTCATGTTCTCGAGGTTCCGGAAGGCTTCGCAGCCGACGATACGGAATATGAGGCACCGGCCGAGCCCGGCATTGTGACAATCGTGCTGAGCCGGGAGGCGGAAGAGGCAGAGGCCGAAGCCGAAGCGGACGGCGAGGTGATGGACATTCCGGAGCTGGGCTTCCACTTTGTCACGCCCGAAAAGTTTGCGAATGCGAAGGGCTTTATCAACTGGGGAAACTACAACATCGGCGACGGCATCCAGGCCATCACGACCGCGTATTATGCTGTTCCGACAGAGCGGATCAACGAGTATGTTGAATACATGGATTCCTGGTATAAGGCATCCATGAGCGGCGAGGAGGCACCGGAAGCACCGGAGCCGTCCTGGATGTCAGGCTATGAGTTTACAGATCTCTATGATATCTACACCATCAACGGAAACAGAGGAAAAGACGAGCTGCTTGCGGCGCTTGAAGCGGACGACGGAATGACCGAGGCAGATTATAACCTCTTCGAGGAAATCGGCAAGGACGGAGAATGCACCTTCTTCCTGGCCCGCTCGGCAGCGTTTGAGAATGAAAAGAGCCAGTATGAGGAGACCATGGGCGAGTTCTTTACAGAGTGCGAGGATCTGTACGAGGACAAGGACGCCTTCCTCTCCGCACTGACGCTCAGCGAGCCGCAGTGGCCTCAGTCCCTGAAGGTCGGCGACGAGATCTTCTATGAGTCCTCCGATCTGGACAAAAATCCGCTTCGTTCGAAAGCGATTTTCTCTGAGGCGAAGGTCACGATGATCAACCTCTGGGCGACCTGGTGCGGCCCGTGCAAGAGCGAGCTGCCTGAGCTGGCGAAGATGGCCAGGGAATTCGAGGAGCAGGACTGCCAGATCATCGGTGTCGTCATGGATGCAAACAATGAAGAGAAGGCAGCGGAAGCCAAGGAGCTGCTCGAGGCGGCGGGCGCGGAATATCTGAACCTCTGGGGCGAAGATTACGTCGATGAAGTGTTCCCGATTGACGCCTACCCCACAACGATCTTTGTAGACAGAGAGGGCAAAATCCTGATCGAGCCCATCGTTGGCGCAGATCCGGCGGGCTATCGTGAAGGCCTGATGAAGGCACTGGAGAAGGTGGAAGAGTAAGTAATCGAAGCCGGCGGCAGTGGCTGCCGGCTTTTTCTGTGCGCAGCGGAGGTAATCAGGATGAGCAGTAATAAAAGCCGGATTCTCAGGTTATTATCCTGTCTGTATCATGACACCGACGAGGAGCACCCCATCACAACGGAAGAGATCATCGAGAAGTTTTCGGCGGAGGGGGAGATTTTGAACCGGAAAACGGTCTATGCAGACATTCAGGCGCTGAAGGATGAGGGCTGGGATGTCCGCAAGGCGAAGGTGAGCAAATTCAATGCTTATTACATGGCATCGCGCGAGTTTACCCAGGAGGAGCTCAAGCTGCTGGTGGACGCGGTCTGCGCTGCGCAGTTTATTGACAAGAAGGCGACACTGCAGCTGATTGAGAAGCTGCAGGGCTTTACGAGCCGGAGCAAGGCGCAGGAGCTGGACCGATATCTGTACACGGCGGCGGTCAAAACCGTCAATCAGACGGTGCTGCAGACCATCGACCTGATTTACAGTGCGATCCAGAGCGGGAAGAAGATTACGTTCCGGTACTACACGTACACAGCCGGCAAGCAGCGGGTGCAGCGGCACGGCGGCGAGACCTATGTGCTGAGCCCATACGCGCTGGTGTGGGACAATAACCGCTATTATGTGATCGGCTATTCGGAGAAAATCCGGAAGGAGGGCCAGTTCCGTGTGGACCGGATCGGGGATGCCGTGCTGCTGGAGGAAAAGCAGCACAGACCTTCGAAGGGCTTCACGATCAACCGGTATGTGCGGACCAAATTCGGGATGTTCGGGGACGGAAACACGCAGAAGATCGTGCTGCACTGCAGCAGTGACCGGATGGACGCCGTGATCGACCGCTTTGGCGAGAAGGTGAAGACCGTGCTCACCGAAGACGGCTTCCGGGCGGAGGTGGAAGTCAGTGCGAGCCCGAATTTCTATGCGTGGGTCTTTACCTATACGCCGGATATCCGGATCGAGGCGCCGGCGGAAGCGGCCGCAGCGTACCGGAAGATGCTGGAGGCAGGACTAAGGTGAATGCCGTCTGACCTGAAAGGGGAGATTTTATATGCCGCTTCATATTATTCGAAATGATATTACGAGAGTCAGGGCCGATGCGGTGGTGAATACCGCAAATCCGGAGCCGGTTTACGGCGGCGGGACGGATTATGCGATCTACCGGGCGGCGGGCGAACGGGAGCTGCTGGAGGCCCGGCGCAGAATCGGACCCATCAAGGTGGGAGAAGCTGCTGTGACGCCGGCTTTTGCCCTGCCTGCGGATTTTATTATTCACACTGTCGGACCGGCCTGGGTGGACGGACGCCATGGGGAACCGGAGGACCTGGCTTCCTGTTATCGCAAATCGCTTCTATTAGCGGAACAGCTGGGCTGCAGCAGCGTGTCCTTTCCGGTGATTTCGGCCGGCTCCTACGGATTTCCGAAGGATCTGGCGCTGCAGATCGCATTGCGCGAGATTGAAGGCTTTCTGCAAAGCCACGAAATGCTGGTCATTCTGACCGTCTTCAATAAGGAAACTTTTGACATTTCGGCAGGACTGGTGGAGGATGTGCAGCAATTCATCGACGATCACTATGTCGAGGAACGCCTGGAAGAGGAGTATGAACTGCGCCGGCCCGGTTATCAGAAGATGCCGGCCGCCGGGAGCAGCAGGCGCGAGGATTTCAGCGCCGCCCGCGCCTCGAATGCCGCACCGCGAAGGCGGCGCCGGGGGTTGTTCAGTTCCTTTGCGAAAGCGGAAGAGCCGGAAGAACTGGAAGAGGCGCAGGAGCGGGAAGGGTACAGCGAAGCTGCGAGAGAACCGTTTCCGACAATGATGGCAGCGCCGCAGATGGCGTCATCTGCGGACAGCCCCTATATCGGAGATCTGCCGGAGATCATGGACCGCCTGGGAGAAACCTTCCAGGAGCGGCTGCTCCATCTGATCGATGAGCGGGGCATGACCGACACGGAAGTGTATAAGCGCGCCAACCTGGACCGCAAGCTTTTTTCCAAAATCCGGTGCAATCCGGCGTATACTCCGACGAAGCGCACCGCGCTTGCGCTGGCCATTGCTCTGTGCCTGAACCTCGATGAAACCACCGATCTGCTGGCCCGGGCCGGCATCGCGCTCTCGCCCAGCAGCCGCTTCGACCTCATCGTAGAATATTGCATCAGCCACCGGATTTACGATATTTACGACATCAACGCACTGCTTTTCCACTATGATCAGACCCTTCTGGGCTGCTGAATCC
This sequence comes from Lachnospiraceae bacterium, assembly GCA_017449485.1. Taxonomy (GTDB): domain Bacteria; phylum Bacillota; class Clostridia; order Lachnospirales; family Lachnospiraceae; genus CAG-791. Next base: position 29,274 of record JAFTFP010000112.1, on the reverse strand, counting down.
TGCGGATTCACTACCAACCATAAAAATGTCGTTTTAGAAGCGACCACGGCCATCTTTGCTCCTGCTATGCTTGGCTCATCACAGGAAATGATTTCCGAAACAGTCGAGCACAGAGAAGGAGGAAAAAAATGAGCAGAAAAGGTTTGACGGAGCTGGTGATGATTCTGGACCGGAGCGGATCCATGCGGGGCCTGGAGGCCGATACGATCGGCGGGTTCAACAGTCTGATTGAAAAGCAGAAAAGAGAAGAGGGCGAGGCCTATGTGTCAGTGGTACTCTTCGATGATAAAATGGAAGTGGTTTACGACCGCGTCGATATTCAGAAGGTGGAGCCGATGACGGAAAAACAGTACTATGTACGGGGCTGCACGGCGCTGCTGGATGCGGTGGGAAGAGCGATTCATCACATCGGAACGATTCACAGGTATGCAAGGCGCGAGGATGTGCCGGAGAAGACCATCTTCATCATCACGACGGACGGCATGGAGAACGCGAGCCGCGAATATTCTTACGACCAGGTGCGCCGGATGATTGAGCGGCAGAAGGAGCAGTACCAGTGGGAGTTCCTGTTCCTCGGCGCCAACATCGACGCTGTGAGAGAGGCGGGACGATTCGGCATCAACGCCCAGCATGCGGTGAATTATGAGCACGACGGACAGGGTACGCGCCTGAATTATGACGTTCTCTCGGGTGCGGTCGGCTGCGCCCGCAGAGCGGAAAGCGCCAGCGTCATGAACGCCTATTTTGAATCCGATGAGGCGCTCGCGCCGATCCGCGAGGACTACAAGAAGCGCCATCGCCGGAAATAACAGATGTAATGCACTCAGGACCTGAAACGGTCTTAAGACCAGATCCCGGAAAGGAGCATGGATGAGAAAATATCTTCTGACAAGAGAGACGGGAAAGTGGACGGATATTCTGCCGATTGCGGCCATTCTGTCCATACAGTTCCCGCTGTTTACCACTCTTCCGGCAAACATCCTGTTCAGAATTCTTCACATTCCGGATTTCTTCCTTTTCCTGGCCGGGGGCGATGAAGCGGCTTCGGCCTTTTTAAGAGAATATGCGATCTTTATCGGGATCTGGATTCTGTTTTTCCTCAATGTGCTGATTTTCAAGAACAACCGGCCCATGCTGAAGGCACTTAAGTACCGGCGGGAAACCAATAATCTGAAAGGCGCCCTGATCGGGCTGCTTATGGGCTTCGGATCCAATGCAATCTGCATCCTTATGTCCTGGCTGATGGGCGACATCAAACTGACCTTCAATGGATTTCACCCGGCGCTCTTTATCGCCTTTCTGATCGCGGTGTGCATCCAGTCCGGCGGTGAAGAACTGACCGACCGGTGCTATCTTTATCAGAAGCTTCGCAGAGGCTATAAGAATCCCTGGATTGCCATCCTGGCCAACGCCTGTGTTTTCTCAGCGCTGCATCTTCTCAATCCGGGTGTTACGATCCTGTCTGTTCTGGATATTTTCCTCTCAGGCCTGGTCTTCTCACTTTTTGTCTATTATTATGACTGCTTCTGGGCGGCAGTCATGATGCACGCCGGTTGGAATTTTACTCAGAGTATCCTCTTCGGCCTTCCCAACAGCGGTGTTGTTTCAGCTTATTCTGTTTTCAAGCTGGATGCTGCATCGGCCAGGGACGGTCTTTTCTATACGGTCAACTTCGGCGTGGAGGGAAGCCTGGGATCGATCCTCATCCTTGCCGTCATCGCCGCGGTTATGATCTACCTCAACCGGGGAAAGATGGAAAAGGCGGATTTCTGGGCGTAGGCTGAACGCATCAGGCATCAGAACGGAATGAACCCGGGAGCGGCGCGGACTGTGCCGCTCTCTTGTTTTTTTACAGAAACATTACACAAGGTAAACCACGGGGAACTCAGGTATGATAGAATGTAACTGTATCTTAACAGGAGGTTTACAGATCGTTCACAAAGAAATCTACAGGGAGGAGTGACAGGATGAAAAAAAGGGCAGCACTCGTGTTGATGTTGATGGTGATTTCATTGATTGCCTCAGCCTGTGGAAAGGCGCAGCCAAAAGGCAGCACAGCGTTTATTGATGCAGGCCTGCTGGAAATGCAGGTGCCGGATCCGGACGGGCAGGAGCACAGACTGGGCGATGTTGTTGCGCAGAACAAGGTCACCCTGCTCAACTACTGGGGCACGTTCTGCGATCCCTGTATTGATGAAATGCCGGATATTGAGGAGCTCAGCGCCCACTATGCGGATCAGGGCTTCGGTGTGATCGGACTGACCTGCGACGTAATGGATCCGGGCAATAAGAGAAACGAGGATAATTATCAGAAGGCGCTGGACATCATCGAAACAACCGGTGTCACCTATCCGATTCTCTTTGCGACTGAAGAAGTGCAGGATACGATCAAAGCCAATATGTTTCCCACCAGCTATTTCCTGGATTCCGAAGGCCATATCCTGGGAGACCCGGTTGTGGGCTCGCATTCCGCAGAGGACTGGGAAAGCTATATTCTGGAACATCTCAAATAAGAATATGAGTGACAGTTCTGTGACAGAAGAGACCGTATAGTTTTGCTGAAAACGTATAATCCCATCCGCCGGAATGACAGTTTTACGGTTTTGACGGAGCCACTATAGAAAGGAGTTTATTGATTAATGAAGAACAGAAAAGTAATGATTGCACTGCTGCTGGCAAGCTCCATGGCAATGGCTGCCTGCGGAAAGAAAGAGGCAGCACAGGAAGCCCCTGGGCAGCCTGCTGTAGAGGAAGCGGCGGAAACCGAAGCGGCCGCTGAGGCGGAAGAGGCACCGGCAGTTGAAGAGGAAGCGCAGCCGGAAGAGCCGGCTTTTGACCCGGCACCGGCCAATAAGCTGTTCCAGATCAACCTTCCGGAAGAGCTCGAAGGAAAGGTCGACGTGGAAGTGAGCGACGACGGCATTTCCGTTTATGACAAAGAATCCAAGGATGCCGGCTTCGGCGGCTTTGCCTTCGCAATTCAGGCCTTTGGCAGCCCCGCAGATTACGGCTACATGAACGAAAAGAAGATCGGTGAGCTGACAGCGGCGGACGGAAGCGTATATGATATGGCCATCGTTCATCCGACGGACGTTCAGTACGATGTTGTCACCTACAACGGTGAGGCACCGGAGAATTTTGCCAGCCTTTATGACAGCGCTGAAGCCATTGCCGAAACGATTCAGGGTATGGACGGCGCCGTCTATGCGGCCGGCGCAGGTATGAAGGGTGAGGACCTCTACGGAGAGATTCTTACCAAGCACATCCAGGCGGTTGAAGAAGAGTGGGATGCCAACAAGCTTGAAGAAGAAAAGATGAGCCCCACCTACTACGCCATGGGAATCATGGGCGACACGAACGCGATGGAGACCATCGGCTACACCTATCAGGATATCAACAGCGACGGCATCGATGAGCTGCTGATCGGCGAAATTGCTGAAGGCGCATGGCAGGGCGTTGTCTACGACATCTACACCATGGTCGATCGCGAGCCGGCTCACGTCGTGAGCGGCTGGCCGAGAAACCGCTACTATGTGCTGGACGGCGGACTGATCAGCAATGAGTTCTCAGGCAGCGCCTTCGAGAGCGGCGTCCGCATCTATGCGCTTGAGCATAACAGCGCTGAGCTGGTTCACCAGCTGAGCTTCGAGACCAATACGATGGAGAACGAAGAGCAGCCCTGGTTCGCAGCCTATGGAACGGCAGCGGAAAACGAAGAGTGGGAGAATGTGACAGAGGAAGAGTACAACGAAATCAAATCCCGCTTCGAGAATCTGGTGCGCATCAACTATCAGCCCCTTTCTTCTGCAGCCGGACAGGCACAGGAAGAGAGCAGCGAGATGGTCGGCATGGCCAACCCCTGGCGGGAAGTGACGCAGGAAGAAGCGCAGGAAGCCTGCAGCCAGCTGTTCGTCATTCCTGAAGGCGCGGAGAATGTCGTCTTCACGATGATGGAAGATGCTGAGGCAGAGGGCCCGCTTGTTCAGGCCAATTTCACACTGGACGGACTGGACTTTGTCGCCAGAGCACAGAATGCATCGGAAGAGCATTACATTGACGGCATCGGCATGTACTATGACTGGACCGCGACAGAGGACGAAGTGCTCAAGGGCTGGGGCAGCGGCGATCTGGCCGCCAAGTCCTACACCTATGTGGGAGACAGCGAAAACGTTGACCTCTACACCTGGTTTGACGAAAAAGAGGGCTGCGGCTATTCTCTCTCCGTCGTCGCCGAGAACCTCGACGGCTTTGACCTCAAGGCCATCGTCGAGCAGATGAAGCCCTGATCCAGATGAAATCCTACCTGGCATATTTCTTTGATCTATACGGAACACTGGCCGATATTCACACAGATGAAGATCGGCCGGCGCTCTGGCGTTTTCTGGCGGAAAAACTTGCCGCCGAGGGCGCCGTCTATACGCCCGCAGAGTTAAAGCGCGCCTGGCAGCAGGCGATCGAAGCGGACATTGCCCGCGCTCTGCGGAGCCGGAAGAATGTCACCTGCCCCGAGGCGGACATCGCCGCTGTTTTCCGCAGCCTGTATGAGGCAAAATCCGTCCACCCCGGGGACGCTCTCATCCGGGACACAGCCCGGTCCTTCCGGCAGGCCTCCACCACCCACCTGCGTCTGTACGCCGGGGCGAAGGAGCTGCTGACCGATTTAAGACAAAGCGGCCGGCAGGTCTATCTCTTGTCTAATGCCCAGCGCCTCTTCACGGAGCCCGAGCTGCAGATGCTGGGCATCCGGGACCTGTTCGACGGCATTTTCATCTCTTCAGACTACGGCGTAAAGAAGCCGGATCTTCTTTTCTATCAGGCCGCCTTGAAAGAATGCGGCCTTCAGGCATCAGAATGCCTCATGACCGGCAACGACCTCGAATGTGATATCCTCGGTGCCCGCGCCGCCGGCCTCGACACCTTCTACATCCTCTCCGGCCTTTCTCCACGGGAGAGAAAGAAAACCTACGAAAAAGACCGCCGCCAGGCGACGTTTTCTCTGCACGGCATGGACCTTCAATACCTCCGCCGAATTCTTCTGTAATAAATGGGACGGTGCTCTGTCCCCCCGTCCCACAAATGAAATGAGACGGTGCTCTGTCCCCCCGTCCCACAAATTAATCAACACACCTGTAATCGCTCCATGATATAATGATTTCAGCTTTTTCCATTACATAATCAGAAGGAGGGTTTCACGATGGATCAGAGTTTTAGGGAGGTTATGCAGTCACTGGTTAATGAGTCTACGGAAAACAAGCTGAAGCTGGCGCTGAGCGCGTTCGGTGATATTCAGCCCGAGTTGGAGAAGCTGGATCCCGATCACAAGGGACTGCTGCTGCTTTTCGGCATTATCAGCCCGACAGTTACTGCGGACGGCAAGCTGTCCAGAGAAGAATTTGCCATGGTCTCGGCTTTCTGCAAGGTTCTCGGAATGGAACTGAAGGACGAAGAAGTTGTGGATATGATCAAGCATTTCAGCATTGAAGAGTCTTTTGATATGATGAAAGCCGTGAAGCGTTCGATGGACAATGATAAGGCTTCCTCACTGGTCCTTTTTGTCGGCTGCATCTGCTCCATCGACGACACGATTTCTTCCGATGAGATTCAGCTTCTGGAGGATCTTCTGAAGGCATAATCAGCGTGCAGACAGACTATTAGGTTCTTCACTTAAGTATAATTTAAATATGTTTTATCAGAACAGCCGGAAAGTTCCCCGCCTGTGGAGGCGGGGGACTCCCGGCTGAGTTGAAAGGTGTCCAGGATGATTGCAGCCCTTAAAGCGCGCTGTGAGCGTTTGAAGCAGCAGTACGAATCGGATGAAGTATTCCGAGCCAATGAAATACAGGCCAACAGAATGGTCATGCGAGTGCTGTTTCTCAATGTGATTATACTGGCGCTTCTTTTTATTGCCGTGGAAGTGGGCGTTTTTCCGGTTTCCGGCGCCATTCTGCCGGCGACAGTCGCCGCACTCGGTCTGGTGCTGCTGCTCGGACTGATTTCCAGAAAAGTCCGGCAGGATGCCTGGTGGCTGAAATTTCTGCTGCTGCTGGGAGTCCTCCTTATTTATGCCCGGATCGACGCGCTGCTGACGCATAAGGTGGCGATCCTGATGGTGTTGCCGGTGCTGTGCTCGAGCCGCTATTTCTCCAGAAAACTGACCATCGTCATGTCGGCTCTGACAGCCGTTGTATTCCTGTTCTCGGCCATCTTCGGTGCCTACTACGGCTGGATCAACATGAATGACGTGATGGTAACGCCGGGATCCACCTTCACCAACACCGGTGTCTTCTTAGGCAGCGGTATCGAACAGACGCTGAACCGGGCGGAATATGCCCGCGACACCCTGCTCTTCAGCTATATTCCCAAGCTGTTCATGTTCACGATTGCCGCTGTCATCTCGATTCATATCGCGGACCGCGGCCGCAGAATCGTCATCGCCCAGAAAGAGCTGAGTGAGGACAGCGCCCGCATGGAGACGGAGCTGCAGATGGCTACGCAGATCCAGGAGGGCATGCTGCCGAATATCTACCCGCCGTTCCCGGACCGGAAGGAATTCGATGTTTTCGGAACCATGAATCCCGCCAGAGAAGTCGGCGGCGATTTCTTCGACTTTTTCCTGATTGATGACGATCACCTGGCCATGGTGGTCGCGGACGTGAGCGGAAAAGGCGTGCCGGCCGCCCTGTTCATGATGGCCGCCAAGATTATTCTGGCGAACTATGCCATGATGGGCAAGAGCCCCTCCGAGGTGCTGGAGGCGACCAACCTGACGGTCTGCTCCAACAATCCGCAGGAAATGTTCGTCACCGTCTGGCTCGGCATTCTGGAGATCAGCACGGGACTTCTGACGGCAGCCAACGCCGGTCACGAATATCCGGCGCTGCAGAAAAACGGCCGCTTTGAGCTGGTGAAGGACAAGCACGGCTTTGTCATCGGCGGCATGGAAAATGTCACCTACCCGCAGTACACCATGCAGCTCGAGCCTGGCGACACACTGTTTCTGTACACCGATGGCCTGCCGGAAGCCACGAACAAGCAGATGGAAGCCTTCGGCACGGCCCGGATGATTGAGGCACTCAATGAAAATCCGGCCGCCAACCCGCGCACACTTCTTCAGAATGTGCACCAGGCCGTCGACCGGTTTGTTGGAAAGGCAGAACAGTTCGATGATCTGACTATGCTCTGCCTTTATTATGGCAAAAGATGACTACAGGCTGCTTTTCAGCCGCTGCACCACGTCTTCCGTTCTCCGGATCGCGTCGGCAATCTTACGCCGCGCGTCATTGATTCTGCTCTGAACCAGAATATCCGCCAGCAGTCCGTCCCAGAAGAAGTCTGCGAAGGTGAGGAAATCGCCGACCTCGACATTCAGTCCCTGAAGATCCCGCACATCCTGCAGCTCGTTCTGGAAAACGGCCAGATCCCGCTTGGCATCCTCGACATACCGGGAGGCGTCATGCGCCTGGGAGTGCTTGATCAGACCGGTGAGCAGATTGCCGCCGAACATATCGATGATTCCCCAGCCCCTTGCGCTGTTCATCTTGTCCTGCGCGGCCCGCAGACTATACAATGCCCGTTCCCCGGCTGCGATGGCTTCGCGGATTTCCTTATTTCTGTCGTAATAAACATTTACGTTGTTATTCATCATTCTCAGATCCCTTTCTACTGTCTGAAACACCTGCTGAGTATTCTCTAAGTCTGTGATGTCAGTCGTCCCTCCCATCGGGCACTCAGGCCCGATCAGGATTGGCGATCCGGACGATCAGATAGATCACACCGGCGATGACCAGAATCGGAACTGCGAACGTTCCGATCAGTGAGAGGACAACGGCGATCGATACGATCGTACCAACCACTCCGAAGATCCAGCCCAGGATCTGGAAGCCGGCCCGGAACAGAAAACCCAGGAACTTGAAGAACAGTCCCATTACCCAGAATGCAATGATCATTTCTAAAATTGCTGTCAACATTGTCGTATCTCCTTTCGATAACCTTTCCTGTTTACCTGCCGCGGTAAAAAGAAAAGACCCTTACCGCGATTGCTCCGCGATAAAAGTCTTGCTGTTTCACTTGATCCGGGAGCCCTGCGGCTCCGGCTGTCGGGTTCAAGATCGCCTTTCGGCTCTTCGCTACTCCCTTTTATCTTGTGACTTTACGATACCCCAGGCGCTGAAAAAGATCAATTAAACCAAAATTAGAAATAAATTAAAATTCTGTAAAAACATTAAGATTCGCTGATCGCGGCAATGTATAATGGAAGTACGCCAGTATTCAGCACAATAATTCTGCTGCGCAGCAGCAAAGGAGGAAAAACATGGATCTTTTCAGCAGTCTTGTCACGGTGATCCTGATCGGAATCAATATCGCAGTGTTTCTGCTGGAGACAAAGGACGGCGGTTCGACCAATACAGCGGTCGCACTGAAATACGGTGCCATGTACACGCCGTATATCCGGCAGGGACAATACTACCGGCTGTTTACAGCCATGTTTCTGCATTTCGGCGTCTGGCATCTGCTCTTTAATATGTATGCGCTGTCTGTCCTGGGACCGGCTGTGGACTATGTGTGCGGCCCTGTGATCTACCTGATTATTTATCTGGCCGCCGGCGTTCTCGGCAACGTGCTCACGATGCTGGTTGAGGAGAAGAAAGGGCGCTCATCCATCTCTGCCGGTGCTTCCGGCAGCATTTTCGGCCTGCTCGGCGCCTGCCTGGTGCTTTCGATCGCCGGATACGGCTTTTCCCTTCGAAGCATTCTGTCCACCCTTGCCATCAATCTGGTCTACGGCCTTTCATCGAGGCGGATCAACATGATGTCGCACGTCGGCGGTTTCATCGGCGGTGCGGCGGTGATGGCCATCATTCTGGCCGTGATGTGAGCGGCCTGATTTAAGGTTGTGTCAAGTCCGTTATGAAAGGACTTGACATGCAGCGTCGGCCGTACGCCCGAAGGGCGTATTGAATCGGCCGATGTTCAATCCAGGGAGGAAATGACTATGCCCATTCTTTCAGCTTATATGGTCCCGCATCCTCCGATGATCATTCCGGAGGTCGGCAAAGGAAGCGAGGCGCAGATCGAGGAAACTACGCGCGCCTACCGCCGGATTGCGCAGGAAATTGCCGCACAGCGGCCGCAGACCATCATCATCTCGAGCCCGCACAGCATCATGTATGCGGATTATTTCCACATTTCACCGGGAAGGGGAGCAAAGGGATCTTTTGCCGCCTTCCGGGCCCGGTCGGTCTCCTTTACGGAAACCTATGACACGGAGCTGGTCCGCGCGATCTGCGAACAGGCGGGCAAGCGGGATCTTCCCGCAGGGACGCTCGGGGAGCGGGATGCATCGCTTGACCACGGCACCATGGTGCCGCTCTATTTTCTAGAAGAAGCTTACCGGCTCGCCGGGATCCCGAAGGATTATCAGATCGTCCGGATCGGCCTCTCCGGCCTGCCGCTGACACGGCACTACGAGCTGGGCATGGCCATACAGGAGGCAGTCCGGCAGACCGGGCGCCGCGCCGTCTATATTGCCAGCGGCGATCTGTCGCATAAGCTGCAGAACTACGGGCCGTATGGCTATGCGCCGGAGGGCCCGGAGTACGATGAGCGGATCATGGACGTGTGCGGCCGCGCCGCCTTTTCAGAACTGTTTTCCTTTGACGAGACCTTCTGCGACAAGGCCGCGGAATGCGGCCACCGCTCTTTTGTCATCATGGCAGGCGCGTTGGACGGAATCTCTGTCAGGGCCGAAAAGCTCTCTCATCAGGATGTCACCGGCGTGGGTTACGGCATCTGCATCTTCCGCCCGGGGCAGGAGGATGAAAGCAGACACTTTCTGACTCAGTATCTGCAGGAGCAGGAACAGGCGCTCGCCGCAAGACGCGGACAGGAGGATGCCCTGGTGCGCCTCGCGCGGCAGACAGTGGAACACTATGTGCGCGAAGGCAGCAGCATCACGGCACCGGACTGGGTGACGGAGGAGATGAAGACCGGGCGCGCAGGTGTATTTGTCTCGCTGCACGAGCACGGACGGCTGCGCGGCTGTATCGGAACCATCCAGCCGGTGCGCAGCTGCATTGCAGACGAAATCATTCACAACGCGGTCAGCGCGGCGACGGAGGATCCTCGTTTTGATCCGGTGCGGCCGGAGGAGCTGAAGTATCTGGACATCAGCGTTGACGTCCTCACAAAGCCGGAGAAAATAAACGGACCCGAGGACCTGGACGTGAAACGCTACGGCGTCATTGTGTCCTGCGGACGCCGCCGCGGCCTGCTGCTGCCGGACCTGGACGGCGTGGATACAGTGGAGGAGCAGATCGCCATCGCCCGCAGGAAGGGCGGCATCTCAGAGCGGGAACCAGTGGTTCTGGAGCGCTTCGAGGTCATCCGGCATCATTAGGAGAATTCAGATCCGGGGCACAGAAGATCAGGCATAAAATTCAGGAACGCCCCGACTTAAGTGGAAAGGATCAAAGCCATGGCAGTCTGTCAGGTCTGTTTCAGACATTGTGAGCTCCGGGAGGGGCAGATCGGCTTCTGCGGCGCCCGGGTCTGCCGGGATGGAGCGGTCACCGCGGCGAACTACGGCAGGATCACGTCCCTTGCCCTGGATCCGATCGAGAAGAAGCCGCTGGCACGCTTTCATCCGGGAAGTCTGATTCTGTCTGTCGGGAGTTACGGCTGCAATCTGCGCTGCCCCTTCTGCCAGAATCATGAGATCTCCTGGTCCGCGTCAGCTTTTGCCCAGGCAGAAAAAGCGGAAACCATCACGCCGGAAGAGCTGGCGGACACGGCAGCCTATTACAGAAGCCGCGGAAATATCGGGCTGGCCTTCACATACAATGAGCCGCTGATCGGCTGGGAATTTGTCCGCGACACCGCAGCGCTGGTGCACGCGCAGGGCATGGTCAATGTGCTGGTCAGCAACGGAACAGCGGATCTGAGTATAGTAAGAGAGCTCTCGCCGTATATCGATGCGATGAACATTGACCTGAAGGGATTTACGGACCATTATTATACGGACGTTCTGAAGGGCAGCCGCGAGATGGTGATGAATCTGATCCGGGAAGCCGTAAAAACCTGTCATGTGGAGCTGACGACGCTGATCGTCCCCGGCGAAAACGACAGCGAGGAGGAAATGGAGGCGCTCAGCGCCTGGGTCGCAGGCCTGCAGGAGGTGTATGACGGAAAGGACGGACGGGAGATTCCGCTGCATGTCTCGCGCTTTTTCCCGCGTTTTCACATGACGGACCGGGCGCCGACGGACGTGAAGAAGGTCTATCAGCTGGCTGAGACAGCGCGCAAGCACCTGCGCTATGTCTACACAGGAAACTGCTGATATGTGTCAAATGGGCGATGGTCCAGGAAAATAGGAGGAAACAACATGTCACAGATTTATCAGGGCACCCTGGGATTGATCGGCAACACACCGCTGGTGGAGGTGGTGAATCTGGAGAAGGAGCTCGGGCTGAAGGCCCGTGTGCTGGTGAAGCTGGAGTATCTGAATCCGGCGGGCAGCGCCAAGGACCGGGTCGCGAAGGCCATGATTGAGGACGCGGAGGAAAAAGGACTGCTGAAACAGGGCGCAGTGATCATTGAACCTACCAGCGGCAACACGGGCATCGGCCTGGCGAGCATCGCCGCAGCGAAAGGCTACCATGTCATTCTGACGATGCCGGATACCATGAGCGCCGAGCGGCGCAATATCCTGAAGGCGTATGGCGCGGAAATCGTGCTGTCGCCGGGCAGCAGGGGCATGTCGGGCGCCATCGAGAAGGCACAGGAGCTGGCGCGGAAGATCCCCGGCAGCTATATTCCCGGACAGTTTGAGAACCCGGCCAACGCGAAGGCGCACCGGGAGACCACCGGCCCTGAGATCTGGCGGGACACGGACGGCGCGGTTGACATCTTCATTGCAGGCGTCGGAACCGGCGGCACATTGACCGGTGTCGGCGAATACCTGAAGGGGCAAAATCCGGCTGTCCGCATCGTTGCATTGGAGCCGGATGATTCGCCGGTGCTCTCGGAGGGACACGCCGGCCCGCACGGAATTCAGGGCATCGGGGCGGATTTTGTCCCGGCTGTGCTGAACACTAAGATTTATGACGAGATCTACCGGGCGACGACGAAGGAATCCTATGCGACGGCGAAGCTCCTGGCGAAAAAGGAAGGCATCTCCGTGGGCATTTCCTCCGGCGCGGCGCTGTCCTGTGCGATCCGGATGGCACAGCGGCCGGAGAATGAAGGAAAGATGATCGTGGCGCTGCTGCCGGACAGCGGCGACCGCTACTATTCGACGGCGCTCTTTACGGAAGACTGAGATGAGGATGTCAGAGGAAATGTATGGCGAGGAATAAATATACAGGGGATTACCGGCTGATTGAGCATTTTGATGAGAAGGGCCGGGTGAAAGTGACTTATGAATATATCGGCGAGCCCTACCGGTTTATCCAGCCGAAGGAGAAGGTGGAGCGGGAGAAGAAGCTGTGTCTTGCTGCCGCCGCGGCCGGCTGGGTGCTGTTTATCGCAGCGCTGCTTCCCCACTCCATGGCGATGAAGCGGCTGTGGATTGCTCTGCCCTATGCGTTCTGCGCGGTTCCGCTCGCACTGCTGACGGAACAAAGTATTTCGATATACCGTGCACAGGAGCCGCTGGAGAGGCGGATTTCCGATCAGCTGGAGAATCACTATCCGGCGAGGCTGGCGGTGCTCATGCTGTTCAGCGGCGTGGCGGCGGTCCTCTCAGCGGGCAATCTGCTCCTGGGATCGGGCGCAGAAACCGGCGATGCGGTCTTTCTTGTCTGCAGCAGCCTTCTTTATGCAGGGGCCGTCACATTTTTCCGGCGCCGCAAGTGGCTGAAAACAGGCCGTTCAGCTTGATATTTGAGGCTTTATGAATTAAGATTTAATATAGCGTTGTATACGCATATCCATGAATAATAATCACAATAATGTGTTTATTAGAAAAACAAAAAGGAGGATGATGAAAATGACAAAAAGAAGGTTAATCGCACTCGGCCTTTCCGCAGTCATGGCAGTGTCTTTAGCGGCATGCGGCAGCAAGCCGGCTGAAGAAGCTCCCGCTCAGGAAGCTCCGGCAGAAGAAGTCGTCGAAGAAGCTGTCGAGGAACCGGTTGAGGAAGAGGTGGTCGAGGAGGCCGTAGAGGAGGAGGCGCCCGCTGAGGAAGCGAAGGCCAATCTCGTCTATGCAACTTCCACTTTCGGCCAGAAGTTCAGCCCGTTCTTCGCAACCACTGCTTATGATATGGAAGTGGTTGATCTGACCCAGGTCGCCGCACTGGCAGCAGACCGCGGCGGCGCTGTGATCCAGAAGGGTATTGAGGGCGAGACCATCAATTACAACGGCACGGACTATACCTACTATGGCATGGGTGATGTCGAAGTTACACAGAACGACGACGGAACGGTTGATTACAAGCTGACCATCCGCGATGACGTGAAGTTCTCCGACGGAGAGCCCGTCACCATTGATGACTATATCTTCTCTTTCTATGTACTGGTTGACCCGACCTATGACGGATCTTCCACCATCTATGCACTTCCGATCGAGGGCATGGAAGAGTACAGAAGCGGTATGGATTCCCGCGGCAACGTCATCTTCGCAGCAGGCGAGGGCGGCTATCAGGAGACCGAGGCTTATACCGAAGAGCAGTACAACGCATTCTGGGATTACTACAACAACAACGCCGGTGCAGATTTTGCACAGGAAATCGTAGACTACTGCAAGGCCAACGGCTACAACGGCGCAGAAGACACTGTTGCACAGTGTGCAGCAAACTGGGGCTATGAGCTCGAGGAAGGCGCAACTGCACAGGATTTCTGGGATGCCATCGTAGCAGCTTATGACACGGTTGAGGAAGCGGAAGAAGTTGAGACCGCCGGCTCCACCCGTCTGCAGCTCGCAATCGCAGCACTCGGTGCAGATTATGAGACCGGTGTTGAGACCGGCGAGAGCGCAGCAAATGTCGCAGGTCTGACCAGAGTCGATGACTACACAGTCAACATCCACATGACCGAGTTCGACGCAACCGCGATCTACAATGTCGGCCTGACCCTGGCTCCGCTTCACTACTATGGTGATCCGGCAGCTTATGATTATGAGAACAACCAGTTCGGCTTCCCGAAGGGCGATCTGTCCGGCGTGAAGGCTGTTACCTCTGAGCCTGTCGGCGCTGGCCCGTACACCTTTGACGGCTATGCAAACGGCGTTGTCACCTTGAAGGCTAACCCGAACTACTTCCAGGGCGAGCCGGAGACCAAGGTTCTGCTTCTGCAGGAAGCACTGGATTCCGACTATGTTCCGGGTATCGTGACGGGCAGCTTCGATATTGCAGTTCCTTCCATCAACGATGAGACCCTGAAGGCGATTCAGGATGCGAACGGCAACGGCGAGCTGGTCGGCGACAAGCTCACCACCATCCTGGTTGACTACCGCGGCTATGGTTACCTCGGCATCAATGCAGACCTTGTCAATGTCGGCGGTGACCCGAGCTCTGATGAGTCCAAGGCTCTGAGAAAGGGCTTCATGACCCTGTTCTCCGTCTATCGTGATACTGTGATCAACTCTTACTACGGCGATCGCGCAGCCGTTATTCAGTATCCTATTTCCAACACCTCCTGGGCGGCTCCGAAGCCGGCTGACGAGGGCTATCAGCAGGCATACTCCGTCGATGTCGACGGCAACCCGATCTATGATTCTTCCATGAGTGAGGAGCAGAGATACGAGGCAGCGAAGGAAGCCGCAATCGGCTACTTCAAGGCAGCAGGCTTCACCTATGATGAAGCAGCAGGCAAGTTCACCGATGTAACAGATACCTATGAAGTCATGATCCCTGGCCAGGGACAGCAGGATCACCCGGCATACGGCGTAGCCGTTGCAGCCAGCGAAGTACTCGAGAGCCTGGGCATCAAGCTGCAGGTCAACGACGTAGGAACCAGCGTATGGAACAACGCACTGGAGTCCAACACCGCTATGATGTGGGCAGCTGCATGGCAGTCCACGGTTGACCCGGATATGACGCAGGTCTACCACAGCTCCAACGCGCACGGCGCAGGCACCAACTCCAACCACTACTCCGTGGACGATCCGGATCTCGACACCCTGATCGTGGAAGGCCGCAGCAGCGCAGATACCGAGTATCGTAAGGCTGTTTACAGAGATGCTATGAACATCATCATGGACTGGGGCTGCGAGCTTCCTCTGTATCAGAGAAAAGACTGCACCGTTGCTTCTACTGAGCGCATCGTGATCGACACACTTCCGCATGACATGACTCCTTACTGGGGCTGGTATGCAGAAGTTCAGGCACTTGAGATTCAGTAATAGTACCGAAAGGCAGATTTTGACTGATCAGTCAGACAAAATACGGCGCGGGAGGAGAAATCCTCCCGTGCCATCTGTGTTTTTTCAGCTCAGTACCTGATAACATCATCTGCTTTCCATAGAAAGGTGCAGTATGCTTAAATTTACAATCAAAAGAGTGCTTTACAGCATTCTGATTCTTTTTTTCGTCATGTTTCTCATTTATATCCTGATGTACAACATGCCGATGGGGTATATTGAGACCAAGGCAAGAGAACTTGCCTCCAGACCCGGCGCTACGAAGAGCTATGCGGAGTGGCTGGCCGATCTGAACGCACAGTACGGCATGGACAAGGGGGTTGTGCTGGGGTATCTGACCTGGCTGAAGAGTGCTCTGAGCGGAAACTGGGGCGACAGCTGGGCATGGACGATTCCGGTCACGGAAGAGTTCCACAACACGGTATGGTACAGCTTTATTCTGGGATTCGTTTCTTTTATTTTCGAGATCATCATCGCGATTCCGCTTGGCATCACGGCGGCGAAGAAGCAGTACAGCTTCACGGATTACTTTACGACCGTCGTTTCCATGATCTGCATTTCGATGCCGACCTTCTTTATTGCGACGGTTCTGAAATATATTTTTTCTGTCAAGCTGGGATGGTTTGACCTCTCCGGCATGCAGGGCAGAAATTATATGAATCTATCTGACTTCGGAAAATTCCTTGACGTTGCGAAGCACTTCGTGCTCCCGTCAATTACGATTATTATCATCAGTATCGGTGGTCTGATGCGTTACACCCGGACAAATATGCTGGAGGTTCTGAGCGCGGATTATATCCGCACGGCGCGGGCCAAGGGCGTTCCGGAGAAGAAGGTCATCAACTACCACGCGTTCCGGAACACGCTGATTCCGCTGGTCACGATGCTGGGCGGCTCCCTGCCGGGACTGTTCTCCGGTGCGCTGATCACGGAAACACTGTTTTCCATCCGGGGAATCGGCTATGCCTCCTATAATTCGATGACACAGGGAGACATTCCGTTCATCATGTTCTACCTGGCATTCATTTCCATTCTGACACTGCTGGGCAATCTGATTTCTGATCTGTTGTACGCGGTCGTTGACCCCCGCGTGAGACTCAGCTAAAGGGGGTGCAGGATGGCTTCGTATGATTTAAATGAAGAATTAAAAAAACATGAGGCACAGACAGCGGCGGAGCATATGAAGGACCGCATGGACGCCGGGCAGTCCGGCGCTTACCAGGGAAATGCTTTTGCCAAAGCCGCTGAGGATACCGTTGATCTTGGCGACGTGAGCCGTGTCAAGGTTCTTTCTCCCGGACGGCAGGTCTTCAAGCGTTTTATCCGCAACCGGCTGGCCGTTTTCGGATCGGTGCTGCTGATCACCATGTTTGTGTTCTCCTTTATCGGTCCGCTGTTTTATGCCTATGGTCAGAAGCAGATCTTCTATACCTATGATAAGCAGAATGTGAACTATGCGCTGGCGAAGGCCAATACCTCGTACAACGGCTACACGCTCGACGAGAACGTCGAGACTGAGCGGAATGTGGTCAATGCCATGAACAGCAATATCAAGAAGATGCTGAGCCAGGGACAGACCGAGATGCTGATCGCCGGCGAGACGGGCGGCTTCAGGATCCGCGAAGCGGGCCCCGGCATCTACGTGCTCTCTGCCGGACAGACCAGGCCGGTCTGCACCACCGGTGAGGGAACGGTGCTGGTCGGCAGCTACAGCAGCGTCGGCAAGAAGATGACCTATACGGGCGAGGCAGTTCCGGGTCTGGAAGAGGAAGCAGCTAAGCTCAAGGGCAAGGACGGCACGTTTACATTAGACGGCGTGACCTACAGCTATGAGCGCGGCGCAGCCAAGAGCTATGACATTTATGCTGAGCTCAGCGGCGTGAGCTACACAGGCGCGGCCCTCGGGTCAGATTTTGAAAAAGCGCTTTCAGAGGCGGTTTCAGCCGGTGCATCGAGCTTTACTGTGGATGGAACCGATTATGTTGTCCGCAAGGACGGTGCCCTGTATCAGGTCAGTACGCTGACGAACGAACAGGATGCGCGGGTCTACACGAACTATACGCTGGATACGATTGAGCAGTCCGGGCGTGTGAGCGATGCCTTCAAGGCAGCTGCGCTGATGGCAGCCTATGACGGCGGAAGCTTTACGGCAGACGGCGCGGATTACACGATTGAGCCGGGTGAGGGTTCACTGGACATCTACACAGCCGACGGGGAGAACTATGCGGAGTTCAATTCTTTCTCCGTGCGGCGTTATTCCGGTGAAGACACCATGGAATATGAGTTGAAAAAGGCGATCTCCGGAAAGATCGAGGAAATGCGCGAGCAGAATCTGAAGAGCAGCACAATGGTGCATGATCTGCCGCAGCAGAATGAGGACGGCTCCTACAGCCGCGATGAGAACGGCAATCTGATCTACAACGAGACGGAGATGAAGATCACGCAGCGGGATACCGGTGAATATGTGATCAACTGCGATCAGATCAATTATGTCATTGATATCTATGCATCGCCTTCTGCAAAGCATGTTCTCGGAACGGACGGCGATGGCTTTGACGTGCTGGCGCGTATCATGTACGGCGGCCGGATTTCACTGATGGTCGGCTTCGTGGTCGTCTTCCTTGAGATTCTGCTGGGCGTCATCATGGGCGGTCTGGCAGGCTACTACGGCGGCTGGGTTGACAACCTGGTCATGAGAATGGTTGACGTCTTCTACTGCCTGCCGTCGATGCCGATCATGATTATTCTGGGCGCGATGATGGATGCCCTGCGCATGGATACCTACATCCGTCTGATGATCATGATGGCGGCGCTGGGTATCATGGGCTGGGCCGGCGTAGCCCGCCTGGTCCGCGGCCAGATCCTGTCCCTGCGTGAGCAGGAATTCATGGTGGCGGCGGAGGCAACCGGCATCAAGGTGCGTGCGAGAATTTTCCGTCATCTGGTTCCGAACGTCATGCCTCAGCTGATCGTCACGGCGACTATGGGCATCGGTTCGGTCATTCTGACAGAATCCACGCTCTCCTTCCTGGGACTGGGCGTCAAGCACCCGCTGGCAACCTGGGGAACCATTATCAACTCGGTGTCCTCGGCATCCGCCATGGCACACTATGCATTTATCTGGATTCCAGTCGGTCTTCTGATCTGCGTGACCGTTATTGCCTTCAACTTTGTCGGTGATGGTCTGCGCGATGCCTATGATCCGAAGGCGAAGCGGTAAGGAAAGGAGGAAGAGAAAATGGCAGAAGAGAAGAAAAAGAAGAACTCCTCCTATATATCCGGGAAGGAATCGAGAAAGATATCCAGATTCAACCGCCGCGTGACGAAGAAGCTGGAGAAAGATCGCGCGGACGCAGGAAAGGATCCGGCACTGTACACAGTGCAGATGAAGAATCCGAACAACGTTGTTGAGTTTGACAATGTCTGCACCTACTTTTTCACGGATGTCGGAACGGTCAAGGCCGTCGACGGCGTCAATTTCAATATTCCCCGGCATTCCACAGTCGGTGTCGTGGGCGAGTCGGGCTGCGGCAAGAGCGTGACGAGTCTGTCGCTGATGCAGCTGCTGGCAAGGCCTACCGGCCAGACGGTCGGCGGCGAGATCCGCTTCAATATGGGTGATGGAACGGCACTCAATATCGTCAATACGCCGAATGCAGTGATGGAGAAAATCCGCGGAAATAAGATTTCCATGATTTTCCAGGAGCCGATGACGAGCCTGAATCCGGTCTTCAGGATCGGTGAGCAGGTCGACGAGGTCATCCAGCTTCACAATCCGGACATGAGCGACGAGGACATCAAGGCCCGGACGCTGGAAATGCTCGAGCTGGTCGGGATCGCCAACAAGGAAGGCGTCTATAACATGTATCCCCACGAGCTGTCCGGCGGTATGCGGCAGAGAATCTGCATCGCGATCGCGCTGGCATGCTCGCCGACGCTGATCATCGCCGATGAGCCGACGACGGCACTGGACGTCACGATTCAGGCGCAGATTCTGGATCTGCTCCAGAATCTGAAGGACAAGCTGAATTCCTCGATCATGCTGATCACCCATGACCTGGGCGTTGTGGCCGGCATGGCGGATTATGTGGTTGTCATGTACGCAGGCCGCGTGGTAGAGAAGGGCACGGCGGAGGAGATTTTCCACCATCCGATGCATCCGTACACGATCGGTCTGATGAAATCCAAGCCGGTGGTCGGTAAGAAGGTGGATCAGCTCTACAATATCCCCGGCAGCGTGCCGAACCCGGTTGATATGCCGGATTACTGCTATTTCCGGGATCGCTGCGAGATGCGGTGCGAGGCCTGCAAGGGCCTGTATCCGCCGGAAATCCGTGTCAGCGAAACGCATATCGTCTCCTGCTACAGATATCAGGAAGAGGGCGAAATACTGGGTTATCCCAAATCTGTGAATGTGGAGGAGCTGTGATATGGCTGAGATGAATGATAATATTCTGGAGGTCCGGAACCTGGTGAAATGGTTCCCGATCAAATCCAGCTTTTTCAAGCGGACCATCGGCAATGTCAAGGCGGTGGACGGCGTCAGCTTCAATATCAAGCGCAGACAGACTATGGGTCTGGTCGGTGAGTCAGGCTGCGGAAAGTCTACCTGCGGCCGGACGATCCTGCGTCTGCAGGACAAGACGGCGGGCGACGTCATCTTTGACGGGCAGGATGTTTTCTCGCTGAGCCGTGAGGAGCTCAGAAAGCTGCGCCCGCGGATGCAGCTGGTCTTCCAGGATCCGTATTCGTCTCTCTCGCCCAGACTTCCCGTCGGCGAGATCATCGGCGAGGCGGTCCGTGAGCACAACATTGTGGATCCCTCTGAGTTTGATGCGTATATTTCGCGTGTCATGGAGGTCTGCGGTCTGCCGAGCTACTACAAGGAGCGCTATCCCCACGAGTTCTCCGGCGGACAGCGGCAGAGAATCTGTATTGCCAGATCCCTTGCGCTGGCACCGGACTTCATCGTCTGCGACGAGCCGGTTTCGGCGCTGGATGTTTCCATTCAGGCGCAGATCATTAACCTGCTCAAGCAGCTGCAGCAGGATTTTGGCCTGACGTATCTGTTTATCTCGCATGACCTCTCGGTCGTCGAGCATATTTCAGATACGGTCGGCGTCATGTATCTGGGCTCCATGGTGGAGTATGCAGAGACGGAGAAGATCTTTAAGAATCCGCTCAACCCGTACACGAAGGCGTTGTTCTCGGCAATTCCGATTCCGGATCCGGATGTGAAGCTCAACCGGATTATCCTGAAGGGCTCGATCCCGTCTCCGGCCAATCCACCGGCGGGCTGCAAGTTCCACACACGCTGTGAGCAGTGCATGGAAATCTGCAAGTACGCGCAGCCTTCCTGGAAAGAGGTAGAGGAAGGTCATTTCTGCGCCTGCCATCTGTATAATGATTCTGAGGAGAATGCGAAGGCAGCCGAAGTCATGGAGCAGGCCAAGAAGAGCGGCACCGTGGCAGTGGATCAGGAGGTCCTGTAAATTCAGTGGGCTTAAAGTCGGATGACGAGTACGAGGACGACGGCAGAACGATCGTCAATATGAATGTGGATGGAATGCCGTGGTACCGCGCAGACCGGGACGGGCAGCCACAGACGCCGGCGAAGCCCGGCCAGGGCATGTCCGATGAGGAAGTACGGCAGTATAAGTGGGCCGCGGTGAGGGCCGGCCTGATCATTGTCCTGATTTTCGGGGCCGTGTTCGCGGCGTTTATCGCATTTTGCGATTTTATCTGGTTTCAATAGGAGGAAAGAATGGCAAACACGCTGATTAACCGTGAGTTTTATGATGCGATTACCAATTTTGACCGAAGCGAAGAGGCGCAGGACTATTATTATCAGGTAATGAATACCGAGACCGGCAGAGTCGGAGCGAACGGCCGCAAGGAAACCATCCGGGACCGGATCCTGCGGGTCTATGCGATGCTGTTCTGTGAGGATATCGGTGCGCAGCCCGGTGCGATCGCCGGACCGGATGAGGTCGAGGCGACAGCGGACCGGCTGTACATCGGCGCGATGAAGCTGGATCCGAGCCACTGGTACCGCATGCAGCATCATTTCCCGGTGATTGACGACGATAATTACGACCGGTTTGCCGCACTGGTGATCGCGGATCTGAACGCGGGACCGCTGCGGGATGCCGCGGTGAACGAAGGTGACATGCTGCTGGTCGGAGAGCTGGATCCGCTTCATATGACACAGGAACAGCGCATGAATCAGCAGGTACGTGTGATCGGCGGCCCGAGCGGGGCGCAGGAGGAAGCATGACAATCCTGACGGTACTCAATGACAAGAAAGAACTGTCGAAGCTTTCCAAGATGATCGGACGGTTAAAGCCCGAGGTGGAGGTGCTGTGCTGCGAGAGCAGTCCGCAGGCACTGGCACTGGCCCGTGAAAAGGAGATCGACGTCGCTTTCCTGGACACGGAGCTGGCAGAAATGGACGGATGGATCCTCGGTCAGTATTTAAAGGATCTGTATCCTTTCATCAACCTGGTCTATCTGACGCAGGACCGCGCAGACGCCTTCGAGGCCATTGTGCTGCGGGCGAGCGGCTGCATTCTGCTGCCGCCGACGGAGAAGGCCGTTGACACGGAGCTGCAGGAGCTGCGCAATACACCGGGACAGAAGATGAAGAGCCGGGTTTTTGCCCAGACGTTCGGAAACTTTGAACTGTTTGTGGACGGAAAGCCGGTCGCCTTCAAGTACACAAGAACCAAGGAAATCGTGGCGCTGCTGATCAACAACCGCGGCGCACAGACCACCAATGGCGAGATCATCGCCTCCCTCTGGGAAGACGACGGCGACCCGGAGAAGAAATCGTCCTACCTGAGCAATCTGCGGCAGGATCTGCAGAATACGCTGACCCGGCTGAAGGTGAATGACATCATTCTGAAGCAGCGGGGCAGCATGGCGATTGCGACGGATCACATCGAATGTGACCTCTACGAATGGCTGGAAAAGAAGAAGGAATCGCGCTACCAGTACCTCGGAGATTACATGAATCAGTACGGCTGGGCCGAGTTTTTCCACGCAGAACTGGATGAAATCAGCTATGCCATGGAGGACGAGGAAGAGTAAGAGCGCCATAGGCCAGTGCAAAATATGGCTGAAAAGAATCAATGATTGGCGCGCATGTTTTTTTAAAGAAGCTATAATTCATCATCGAAGCGAGGCAATAAGCCAAGCGATGGCAGCATCGGCAGCAAGCCGCACGGTACAGCAATATGGCCGATGTTCCAGGAAAGGAGAAGTACGATGATGAACAAGGTAACAAACTTCTTTAAGGAGACATTCCAGGAGTACAGAGAGTTCGTTTGCAAGTATTATCAGTACAGCATGTTCCGCTGATACTTGCGGGCTCTGCAAGGAGCCGGTCATCAAACCAGAAAAAACAGAATAACGCAGGGTCCGGGATTTCCCGGACCTTTTTTTGCGCGTAAGCAATGAACCATGCGCAGCAGAAAGAGGTGGGGCCAGGGAAGTTTACTTCCATGGTCACCGCCTCTTTCTGCTGCATACGGCGAATGCCGTGACAGTGAGCGACAGAATGTCGCGAACTGTCGGCATGGAATGGGACGAGGGAATGGGACGAGGGGACAGAGCACCGTCCCACGGCGAATGCCGTGACAGTGAGCGACAGAATGTCGCGAACTGTCGGCATGGAATGGGACGAGGGGACAGAGCACCGTCCCACAAAAGGACACAGAATGTTCACAGAATTGTTAGCACTCAGGCTTGACGAGTGCTAAAACGGGTGTTATAGTACAGCTATAACAAATAAACAAACACACACAGATCCGATCAGGATCTGTGGAAGCATAAAGGAGGCGTGAACAATGTTAGTACCGAGTATTTTTGGTGAGAACTTATTTGATGATTGGTTTGGTTTCCCGGAATTCAGAGATCTGGATCGCGCAGAGAAGAAGCTGTACGGACATCACGGCGACAGACTGATGAGGACGGATGTGCATGAGCATGAAGATCATTATGAAATCGATATTGATCTGCCCGGCTTCACGAAGGATGAAATCAATCTGCAGCTGGAGGAAGGTTACCTGACTGTCAGCGCGACCAAGAACGTAGAACAGAATCAGGAAAACAAGGGCAAGCTCATCCGCCAGGAGCGTTTCAGCGGCTCCATGCAGAGAAGCTTCTACCTGGGTGAGAATCTGACGGAAGAGGATGTGAAAGCTTCCTTCCATGACGGTGTCTTAAGCCTGAGCGTTCCGAAGAAGGAACAGCGCAAGATTCCTGAGAAGAAGACCATTCAGATCGAAGGTTAACAATCAGATAGAATCATATTGAATCATAGAAATGGGCCGGGGGCCTCACCCCCGGCCCATTTTTATGTTAGAATAATGACATGTTGGGAAGAAGAAAATCCATACAGGGTGAAATGATCGTACTGGCTTCGGCCATTCTTATTCTTGCGCTGCTCGCCATCTCGGGCGCAGCGCTTGTCAGCATGTCCAGAATCCAGCAGGACAGCGAGGATGCGCTGCTGGAGCAGATGGATATCCGCCTGCAGAGCGTAGCAGAGAGCAAATCGCTGCTCGCCGACACCGTGATGAGTGTCTATACCAACGATGTGCGGACACTGGTCGGTTTTGCAGAGGAGCTGTATGAGAATCCGGAAAACTATGCGCCTGCCGAGGTGCTGCCGCCGTCACCGCAGGATACGGACAATCTGACACTGCAGCGCTATCTGGTCGGACCGGAAATCAAGTATGAAGACATCCGGGATGAACTGGAGCTGCTGGCCAATCTGGAGCCCCTTCTGGAAGCCATGATGGAAGAGCACGGCGAAGTGATTACGGATATTTACGTCGCCACATTGACCGGCGGCCACATCAGCTACAACCGCTGGGGCAGCAGAGGCTATACAGGCGGAGAGGAATCCTATTTCAACTACTATAACTCGGATTGGTATACCGGCGCGATTGCTGCGGGTGAAGACGCCATCTATTACACAGATGTCTATGAGGACGGGTACGGTCGCGGAAAAATGATCAGCTGCTCTTCCCCGGTGTTTTGTCAGGGCAAGCTGAAGGCAGTCATCAGTATGGACGTGCTGGTGGATGATCTGCAGGATGAAATCACGAAAATTCCGCTCCCGCGCGACTCCTATGCGTTGCTGCTGGGACGGGACGGCCGCGTCATCGTGGATACCCGCGACGAGTCGATCGATTCAGCAGAGCTGGACGATGAGATTCTGAAGGAACTCGTGGCGGATCCGACGGTCGAGTCGGGCGCGATGCCGGGGCCCGACGAGAATTTCTATGCCTTCAGCCGGATCGAGTCCAACCAGTGGACGCTCTGTATCGTCCTTTCCAAGAGCAGTGTGCTGGAGCCTCTGGGCACCATGGAGGACAAAATCCGGCAGATCGCGACGGCTTTCCTGCTTCTGCTGATTCCGATTCTGGGCATCGTTCTGGGCATGATCAATGCCTTTGCAAGACATATCACCAGACCGCTTTCCGAGCTGAAAAAAGACGTTGAAATCATCAGTTCGGGCAATCTGGACTGGAAGGCGGAGGTTCTTGAGAACAATGAGGTGGGCGATCTGGCCATTTCCTTCAACCAGATGACGGATTCCCTGCGCTCCTACATTGACGATCTGACCAAGGTGACAGGAGAGCGTGAGCGTCTGAGCGCGGAGCTGGACGTCGCGAACAAGATTCAGCGGGATATGCTTCCCGGAAAATTCCCGCCCTTCCCGGACCGGACCGAGTTCTCACTCTACGCCAGCATGACGCCGGCCAAGGAAGTCGGCGGCGATTTCTATGATTTCTTCTTTGTGGACGAGGATCATCTCGCCCTGGTGATCGCAGATGTCTCCGGCAAAGGCATTCCGGCGGCGCTGTTCATGATGTCTTCCATGATTCAGATGCATGACTATACGCTGAACAGTCCTTCACCGGCCAAGGTGCTGGAGGATGTCAATCACGTCGTGTGTATGAGAAATGATGAGAGTATGTTTGTGACGGTCTGGCTGGGTATCCTGGAGCTGTCCACAGGGCGCCTCACCGCTGCCAACGCAGGCCACGAATATCCGATTCTGCGGCCCGCGGGCAGGAATTTCTCTCTGGTGAAAGAGCGTCACGGTCTCCCGATCGGTGCGATGGACGGCAGCCGCTACAGTGACTATGAATTCCAGCTGAAACCAGGAGCAGATCTTTTCGTCTACTCCGACGGTCTGCCGGAAGCAGTGAATAATTCAAGTAACCAGTTCGGAACAGACAGAATCGTCAAGGTTCTCAACGATGCCAATTCTGCTGATCCCGAAGTGCTGATCCGCGAGATGGACATGGCCGTACAGCTCTTCTCAGAGGGCGCACCGCCCTTTGATGATCTGACCATGCTCTGCATCCATTACAGCGGTCAGTCCGCAATATAATCCTTATATTCCGCCTCGCTGGCAAAAAGCATGTAGACGCCCTCTACGAGTCCCATGTAACCGTCGCCTGTCGAATATCCCTTCATGTTCTGCCTCCTTTCCGGAATGCTTCCGGTTGTCCCGGATCGCTGCCGTCCTGAGTGATGGAAAGCGGCGTTCCTGTCTCTGAACTGTCTTAAGGATAACAGAAGGGATGTACATTATAATGTACATTGCGGGTGCGCGGACCAACGGCTTATGAGGAGTGCTTACGGCAGCATCACAGGATCTCCGAAGTGAATCATCGCCTTGAGCACTTCATTGGGAAGCCGGTTCAGATCCTCAAAGGCCCGCGCCGCGTCGTTGATCTCGTACACATGCGTGACAATCTGATCCAGCGGAAGCTTGCCGCCGTTCACCAGGTCAATCAGCATGCGGAAATCCTCCGTCTTCGCGTTCCGCGAGCCGTAGATGGCCAGCTCCTTTTTCTGAATGATATTAAAGGCAAAATCCAGCGGCTTCGAGGCGACTCCGATCAGAACGCACCGCCCGCCGTAGCAGGCCGCGTCAATACAGCACTGGAAGGTGGAGGGCAGCCCCACCGCCTCAATGGTCACATCAAAGCCGTTCGGCACATGCTGCGGATTTCCGCCGCCGTCAATGAAATCCTCCCAGCCCGTCAGCTCGCCGACCTCCCGCAGAAACCGGCCGGGATCCGCCGGATCATTGAAGATCACATGACTCGCCGCACCCATCCGCAGCGCCCGATCCAGCTTTTCCGGAATGATATCGCAGATCGTCACCTCCGCGCCGTAATACTGCGCGGCAAAAGCCGCCAGAAGGCCGATGGTGCCGGCACCCACGATGAGCACGCGCTCTCCCCGGTGAATGGCCGCCCGGCTGACGCCGTGCCAGGAAATGCACAGCGGCTCGATCGCCGCGAGCGTCTTCGGATCCATGCCCCTGCCGTCGATACAGCGCTCTGCCGGGATCGTGAAATACTCCCGGAAAGCCCCGTCGCGCTGACAGCCCAGCGTCTGATTGTTCATGCAGGCATTCACCGTGCCGTGCCGGTCTGAATAGCAGTGCCCGCAGTTCATATAGGGATTGCAGGTCACGATCATGCCTCTGCGCAGACCATAGGGATTATCCTCATCCACCTCCACAATCTGAGCTGAGAACTCATGACCCGGAATCAGCGGGTAATGGGCGTAGGCAAAACTCCCCTTATAGGAGCCGTTGTCTGAGCCGCAGACGCCGCCGTAGAGAATCTTCAGCAGGGCTTCTCCGGGCTGCCGCACCGGAAGAGGCGCCTCATCCACACTGACATAGCCGCGCACAATCCGGCCATTTTCATCCATTTCGCAGGGACGATCAATTCGAACCACTTTCATCTGAGATTTCTCCTATGAAACTCTGCGGGATTCCCCGCAGGCATACCACACATTCAGTAAATGATGGTAAAATGATAACAGATTTTGCACCGGGTAAAGTAAAGAAAATCAATAAAAAATCAGATACTGTATCACTGGCCCGGAAAAGGAGAACAAATGAGTTTTATCATCAACCGCAATCTGCAGATAAAGCCCGGGATACCGGCGGGGCCTGTGCAGATGGCCGCGCGGGATCTGCTGCGGGATCTGCAGACGGTCTGCTGCGAGACCGAGGAAAAGGGCGGAACGCTGCTGCTGCAGATGGATTGGAATCTTTCGCCGGAGCAGTTCCGGATTTCCCTGGAGAAAAATGCGCAGGACAACACCGGGACGAAGGAGGAAACCCTCCTGCTGGAGGCCGGCGATGAGATGGGCCTGATCTACGGCCTGTACGAGATCAGCCGGCGTTTTCTGGGCGTGAAGGACTTCTGGTTCTGGAATGACCAGCACTTCCGGAAGCAGGCCGCCTATCCGGTTCCTGAGGGCTTCTGCTATGAGTCCAGACCCTTTGCAGTCCGCAGCCGCGGCTGGTTTATCAACGACGAAGTCCTGCTCTATAAGTGGCACATTCAGCATGACCCGGAGAAGCCGTGGGAGATGGCGCTGGAGACGCTGCTGCGCCTGGGCGGCAACCTGGTCATTGCCGGCACCGGCCTGAACGCGGAGAAATACCGCCCGCTGGCGGTCCGCAGAGGCCTGCAGATCACGCATCACCACGCCGAACCCCTCGGCGCGCAGATGTTTGCCGACAGGTATCCGGACCTGCCCGCCTCTTATCTGCAGTATCCTGAGCTGTTTCAGGGCCTGTGGCGCGACGCGCTGGAAAAGCAGAACCGCGCCGGCCAGAAGACCATCTGGACCCTGGGCTTCCGGGGTCAGGGCGATCATCCCTTCTGGGAGGACGATCCGCACTATGACACCGACGAGAAGCGCGGGCGCCTGCTCTCCGAGCTGATCCGTCTCCAGTACGACATGGTGCGGGAAGCTGACCCGAATGCCGAGATGTGTACCAACCTCTACGGCGAGGTCATGGAGCTCTATCAGGAAGGCTATGTGGAGCTGCCCGACGATGTGATCCGCATCTGGGCGGACAACGGCTATGGCAAAATGGTGACGCGCCGCCAGGGCAATCACAATCCGCGCGTGCCCGCACTCCCTGAGAAAGGCGAGGGCGGCCGCCACGGAATCTATTATCACGTGTCCTTCTACGACCTGCAGGCCGCCAACCACATGACGATGCTGCAGAACCCGCCGGACTTCATCCGCCGCGAGCTGCTGCAGGTGCTGGAGCGGGGGTGCAGCGACTTCTGGATCATCAACTGCTCCAACGTCAAGCCCCATGTCTACTATCTCGACCTGCTGGCCCGTATGTGGCGCGATGGTGACGTGGACATCGCGGCGCACCGCGCGGAGTACCTGCAGACCTACTATCCCTGCGATCAGATCGACGCGCTTTCAGCCTGCCTGACAGGCTATCATCAGGCGGCCGTCTTCTACGGAAAGGAAGAAGACGAGCGCGCCGGCGAGCAGTACACGAACTATGTGCCGCGCGTGCTGGCAACGCAGTTTATCTGCGGCCGGCAGACACCGGCTGAGGCCGCGAAATGGGCCTTCCCGGGGGCGCAGAGCCTGCAGGAGCAGGTGGAGATGCTGCAGAAGATCAGTGCGGAAGGAGAGGCAAAATATGGCTCGTATCTGCTGCAGTGCGAACAGACGGCGGTGACCCTGCCGGAGCCGGTGCGGACCCTTTTCGAGGATTCCTTCCTGCTGCAGGCCCGGATGCACAGCTGCTGCTATGCCGGGGCGGCCAGATTTTGCCAGAGCCTTTTATATCACTACGCGGGTGAGGCGAAGAAGGCTTTCTACTACGCCGGCCTGGCCAGGCGGGAGTATCTGAAGGCCGATGCGGCGATGCGCGCGCGGGAGCACGGCAAGTGGCACGGCTTCTATGCCAATGAATGCCTGACGGACATCAAGAACAGCGCAGATGTGATGACAAAGCTCATGGGCACGCTGCGCGCACTGGGAGATGGACCGTATTATTATTTCTGGCAGAGAGATTTCTTTTACAGTGAGGAACAGAGACGGATCACGCT
>JAFTFP010000111.1 GCA_017449485.1 Lachnospiraceae bacterium | reverse complement strand
GTCCGCGATGGGCGAAAGCGCCACGCCCGGATTCTGAACGTTCTGCTTGAAGAAGTTGTAGCAGCCGACCTGCAGCGGGTTCACGAGGAAGATCCGGATCAGAATGGCGATCACCATCGCGCCGACAGAGATGCCTGCGATGGCAAAAATCTGCTCGGGCGAAAGATTCTGAAAGCCCTCCATCATCTGCTCTGCGCTCTGCTCCGCACTCTGACTGTTCCCGCTGGACGAAGATCTTGCTGCGCCGCCTGCCACCAGCGTTAAAACCAGGGCTGCCAGCACACATTTCCAATAATTTGCTCTGAACGCGCTCTTACCGCGCTCCTTGATTTCCTGTCTCGACCACATTTTTCATACCTCCTTGCAAAATAGAAACGCCGAAAACATAGGCTTAATCGTTTTCGCAACTGACTATTTTATAGTACGTTTTCTTCGTTTTGTCAATTGCAGGGGTGAGACGGTTTTTAGTCAACACGTAAAGGATTGATGGAAGCATCCACAGACAGCGGGCTGTTGGCCTGGTTGGAAGGGTTGCGGTCTTCCCAGTCAGGGCTGTTCCATCTGCTCTTCGAGATTGCACCGGCATATTCCTCATAGGTCTCCCCTTCGGGGTGACGCAGATAAACCTCATCCGGCGTCCGGCTCAGGCTCCTGCGGTCCTGAGGCTCTGAAAAGATCCTGACATAATCGATCTGAGGCTGGATCCGGTCCTCCCAGCTGCGGAAAAGATCATCACTGGCGCGCGGCGGTCTCTCATTGAAGAAGGTGTAGCGCGCAAACTCCGGAATACTGTAAAGGTCGCGCACATAGCCCCAGATATTCCTGTAATCGACAATCCGGTGCTTGATCGGACCCACATTCCGATAATATCCGGTATCCCATCTCACCAGGGTGACATAGAACCGGATATCGCTGTCCGTGATGTAATCTCCGAAGAGGAATCTGTTGGTTTCAAGGCGCTTTTCAAGCTTGTCCATGGAATCGTAGAAGTCTTCAAACGCCTCCTGATACGCCTCATAGGACTGGCAGAAGGCCATGCGGTAATGTCCGTTATTGATGTGCGGGAAGAGCCAGTCGTTGAACTCGTCGATCTTATCTCTGTATTTTTTAGGATAGAGATCAGGGGCGTCTGCGGGCTGGAACGGGCGGAACTGTACCTCAATGTAATTGGACAATCTGTGGTAATCGTTGTTGACTGCCTTTCTGGTGGTAAGATCCACCAGTGTCGGCGTCGTCGCGCGGCCGGTATAATCCGGAAGTGCATTCTTATAAAATTCGCTCAGGAAATGCACGCCTGTGATGGGATCGGCAAAATCCGGCTGATCTCCGAAGCCATGCCCGTACTTAAAGGACTGACCAGTATGCGAAGTCGTCTGATCGAGAATCACTCCCTGCAGACCGAGGATATCTCTCGCGATCACGGGACGGTTGGACCAGTTGCAGCCGTGCTGCCAGTAGATCGCATATCTTTCTGCCTCCGCTTTCAGATCGCCTTCTTCATCCCCGAAGGGCGTGATCAGCAGGTTGGGCTGACGGATAAATGCGCCCCGACTGTCAATCTCACTCTTTGTTTCCATCGGCCGGGGATTCACGCCCGCCTCTCTGGCCCAGATCTCAGCCTGCTCATCGGTATACAGAACGGACTCCTGCTGTGCATTTTCTGCTCTGTGTGCTTCAATACTGCATGTGTTTCCCATGATTAATCCTCCTTGTTCTGAACTAACGCGACCGCCAGCTGTGCCGCTTTCTCCAGATCCTGTACTGTGGTGTATTCCTCCGTGGTATGGACCTTCTGCATCGCGCTTGCCACGACCAGCCCCTGGATCCCGTGCTGAGCGAATTGGTTCAGATCGCTTCCTCCGAAGGTTTCGATCAGCTTTCCATCCCCGAGAGAAAGAACATGGCAGGCACGGCGGAAGCGTTTTACAGCCTCCGCGTCCTCAGGGGTCCGGTAAGCCCGGACCTGTTCCGTGATTTCAGTCCTGGCGGACGCGCCGTATTTTGCCGCGCTTTCTTCAGCGATCCTACGAAGCTCTTCCGCCATTTTCAGCGCCCGTTCATGCTCCAGGCTCCTGATTTCTCCTGAGAAAACGGCCAGGTCCGGCACAATGTTGCTCTGTGTGCCGCCCCGGATCAGGCCGATGTTGAGGCTGGTGTATTCATCCGCCCACCCGCAGGATATACGGGCGATGGCATCTCCCGCGGCTTTGATCGCGTGGATGCCTTCCTGCGGAGCAAAGCCCGCATGGGCGCTTTTCCCTCTGATCGTCACACTGAAGGAAAGGATGGTCGGCGCCGCCAGAGCAGCGCTTCCGATTGTACCGTCCAAATCGAAAACATAGGCTGTCCGCGCGCGGATGCGCTCGTACTCCAGCACTCTGCCTCCCTGACTGTATTTCTCTTCCGCGATCGGAAAGAGAACCTCAATATCGGGGTGTGGGATCCGGTCCTCCTGAAGAACCGTAAGCATTTCCAGAATTACCGCGAGTCCTCCGGCATCGTCCGCGCCGAGCACGGTATCTCCCCCGGAGGTGATCAGCCCGTTTTCATGAAACAGTGCCTTTTTCCCCTTTCCGGGGCTGACCGTGTCCATATGGGAGGAGAACAGAAGTGCCTCTCCCGGAGCGGTCCCCGCAAGGAAACCGTAAAGATTGCCCGCGCTCTCTTCATCTGCGCTGTGCACGCCCTCCTCATCCAGAAGCTGAGCCGCCCGGTCCTCATAAATCGTCAGGCCCAGTCCGGCAAGCCGCTCTTCCAGGTAATCGGCGATCTGCCTCTCGTGATAGGATTCAGCATCGAAGGATACAAGCTTTTCAAATTCACTCACAAGCCTTTGTGTCTGTACCGGCATGGATTCTCTCTCCGTTTCAATACAATTCTGTCTTGATTTCAGGTGCTTCTACGCCATTATTTCAGGTACTTCTCCACCATTACGACTTTGAAATCCGGCACGAATCCGCTCTCATGCTTCGGAGGCTTTGCGGGCAGTTCCCTGTCCTCCGGCCAGACGTCAAGCGGTGTGAGCGCTTCATTCAGCACATAGCCGCATTTTTCATAGAAGCCCTGTGCGCGGTCCTGGCTGACGATCAAAATATGATCATATCCCTTCTCGGCGATCCACTTTTCCGCCTCGCTGATCATGATCCTCCCATAACCGCTTTTCTGTTTCTCCCGGATCGTGCAGACCCGCTCGATTCTGGCGACGTCCCGTCTCGGATAGGAGATCTTCAGTCCGCAGACCGGCCTTTCATCCTCCGTCACCAGGATTCCCTCGAACGTTTCCTCCGGCCCGTCCTGCTCAAATTCGGCGACCATCGGGATTTTCTGCCCGAAGCAGAAGGAATCGGTGCGGACATAGTCGTAAGCGATACGCTGCCATCTCGGAGAATCCCCTGTTACTCTGTATATTTTCATGATGTAATTATCTCCACTGATTATCGTTTTTCGTCGTAAGCCTCCCGCTTACAGAAAGCCTGCAGAGGGCTCACAAGCCGCTCACAGAAGACCCTTCAGCGGGTTCACAGACGGGTCTGTGGACAGAAGTCCGTTCTTTGGATTTCTGGGATCCCTGTCCTCTACCCTGTCGCTGTTCCAGGGGCAGAAGCTGATCTCACTCTGATAATCCTCAGCACTCTCTCCCGCCGGATGACGCAGATAGACCTCATCCGGGTGACCGGACAGCGCTTTTCTGTGTCCGTCGTCCGCCCAGATCTTCTGAAGGTCAAGTTTTGCACCGATTCTGCTGTTCCAGTCCGCGAAATCGACATCTGTGTTATCCGCACTGAATCCTCTGGCAAAATCCTCCAGATAGGTCGCGTCTCTGAAAGCGGGAATGGCATACAGCTCTCTGAGATATCCCCAGATATTCGGATAGTCCGCAATCCGTCTGCGGACGGGACCGATATTTCTGAAATAGCTCAGATCCCAGCGGTTCAGAGAAACGAAAAGACGAATATCGCTGTCGAGGATATAATCGCCAAACAGGAACCGGTTGCTGCCGAGGCGCTTCTCCAGCGCGTCGAGAGCGGCATAGAAATCATCGAAAGCTTCCTGATAAATATCCGGATTTCTTGTGAAAGCCATCCTGTAATGACCGTTGTTCACATGGGTAAAGAGCCAGTCATTAAACTCATCGATCTGACCGCGGAACTTTCTGGGATAAAGGTCCGGCGCATCCGCCGGCTGCAGGGAGCGGAACTGAACTTCCAGATAGTTCGTCAGCCGATGATAATCGTTGTTCACGGCCTTCTTGTCAATAATATCCACCACGGTCGGGGTCGTGGCCCTTCCGCTGAATCCGGGCAGGGTATTCTCATAGAACTCACTCAGGAAATAAGCGCCTGTGTCGGGATCCCGGTGCCCCGGGCTGTTCCTGAAGCCCCATCCGTACTGGTTGGTTTCCCCGGTTCCCTCGAGCAGCTCATCGGTCACAATGCCCTGCAGGCCCAGAATGTTTCTTGCTATCACAGGGCGGTTGGACCAGTTACAACCTTTGGCCCAGTAGATTCTGTATCTTCCGGCTTCCACCGGCCACTTGCCCTCTCCTTCGCCAAAGGACTGAAGGAGGGTGTTAGCCTGACGAATAAAACCGCCGTCCGCGTCCAGCTCGTTGTAGAAAACCTTCGGCCGCTTTCTGGCGCCGACTCTGGCTGCGTTCTCTTCTGCCTCCTGATCTGTGTAGGGAGCCGGTTTCCTGTTTCTTTCAGCGGCGTGTGCCGCGATGCTGCATGTATCTGCCATTTTACTTTCCTCCTGTGTGCCGGCCGCTCTGCAGACGGTCTGTGCTTCTGCCGCCGCTTCGGGCCCGGGTGTCATATAATGAATTCCGGCTGTGTCAGGATAAACATCTTGGAGAGGAATTCCCTGGTCCGCTCGTTCTGCGGATTGGAGAAAACCTGAGCCGGGGTCCCGTCCTCTACAATGTGGCCTTTGTCAAGAAAGATCACGCGGTTGGAAATACTCTGGACAAAAGCCATCTCGTGCGATACCAGGATCATGGTATACCCCTGGCCGGCCACCTTGCGGATGACCTCGAGCACTTCCCCGACCAGCTCCGGATCCAGCGCGCTGGTGGGCTCATCGAGCAGCAGGAGCCTGGGCTTTAAGGCGAGTGCCCTCGCGATGGCAACTCTTTGCTGCTGGCCGCCCGAAAGGTGAACCGGGTAATGATTGGCCCACGCTGTCATTCCCACTCTGTCCAGTTCCTCAAGTGCCGCCTGTCTCGCCTCCTCCGGCTTCAGTTTATGAACGGTCAGCAATCCCTCCATTACATTTTCTAGAGCGGTCTTCTTCTCAAAAAGATTAAACTTCTGAAAAACCATTCCTGTGTTGCGTCGAATATAGAGCATGTCCTGTTTATTCTTCCGGTGCAGGTCTATGGTTCTGCCATCCAGTGTCAGGGTTCCCTGATCCGGAATCTCCAGCTGATTGATGCAGCGAAGAAGGGTTGATTTTCCTGTCCCGGACGGGCCGATGACGCCGATGACGTTCCCCTGTTCTATTTCCAGGCTTACATCCTCCAGGACGACATTTTTCTGAAATGCCTTGCTGAGATGTTCGATTCGTATCATACAGCAGCCTCCCCCGTCTTCAGATTTTCCGGCTGGTACTGCTCTACCTGATCCGGAATTCTGGTTTTCCTTTCAAAAAGCCTAATCAGCTGCTCGATGATGATCGTGATCACCCAGTAGATAATCGCAAGTGAAACATATACTTCAAAATACCGGTAATTGCGCCCGGCGAGGATCTGGCCCCTGGCAGTGATCTCCACCACCGCGCAGGTGAAGGCAAGGCTGGTGCCCTTGATCACGCCGATGAAGGAGTTGCCCAATCCTGGCAGAGCCACCGTCAGTGCTTCCGGCAGAATGATTCTCCGAAGTGTCTGGAAATAGGTCATACCGATGGAGCTTGCCGCCTCAATCTGTCCTCTGTCCACGGACTGCAGTGATGCGCGGATGATCTCCGAATCAAAAGCTGACTGATTAATCGCCAGCGCGGTCACCGCGTAGACAAAACCCGGAATGTTCGCGGGCACATAGTTGCTGCCTGTCTTTAAATTGATCCACTTGATCAGCATCGGAATGCCGAAATAGGCGATGTACAACTGTACCAGAATCGGCGTGCCCCTGACCAGCGAGATGTAGAATCCCGCAATCTGTGACAGAACGCGTACTTTTTTCATGCGCATGATGGCCAGCAGCAGTCCCAGCAATGTCCCTGCCAGCATCGATACGAGTGCCAGTTCCAGTGTCACCGGCAGGTATTCCAGCAGCTTGGGGATCTGTGAGAATACCAGGCCAAAGTCAAACAATTTCATCGCTGCTTCCTCTTTGATTTGTTGTCAGTTTTCCGCTCAGTTGATGGTCGTTTCATACTGCTCGTCGCCTGGGGTTACATCCGTTCCGAAATATTTCTCGGAGAGCTCCTTGAGCGTGCCGTCCTGATGGAGCTCCAGGAGCACGCGGTTGATGTCCTCGCGAAGCGCTGCGCCCTGTTCATCCTTCCGGATCAGGAAATAGGTGTAGACGTATCTCTGAGACTCAATGTAATCGACTCTGAGGCCTTCGAGACCGAATTCCGCGGCGGTCGCATAATAAATCGGGGAGTCGCCCATCCAGAAATCGGTGTAGCCGTCCAGAATTCTCTGGAAGTTCAGCAGGAAGGACGCGTTGCTGATGTAATCATATTCGATGACCTTGTCCGGATTTTCCTCATTCCAGAGCTGCAGCTGCCAGTCCGTCGGATCACCGGCGCCGACCTCTGTCTTGTATCCTCTCTCATAAATATCATCCAGGGAAGTAATCACATCGTTGGATTCCAGCGTGACAAAAACGGTGTCGGTAAACTTATAAGGATAGGAATAGTAATAGGATTCCGCTCTCTCGGGACGATAAGCCCAGTTATTAACCGAGACGTCATAGAGTCCGCTCAGGACACCTGTCAGGCTGTCGGAGGTCACGGTCCATTCCACCTCATACTGGGGAAGTCTTGAAAAAACTTCATTGAAGACGGCAATATCGAAGCCATCCAGATTGTCGTCATCATCGACAGTGATGTACGGCGCGGGAGCCCCGCCGGTCGACGCGCGCACAACGATCTTGTCACCGTCACTGCTTTGTGCCGCGTCCGCGTCCTGCGCCTCTTCGGTCGTTTCGACAGCCGCTTCTGCCGCCTCTGCTTCGGACGCCGCGGGAGCCGCACCGGCCTGCGCGCCGCATCCTGTCAGAAGTGCCATTGCAAGCGCACCGGCAATCACCTTTGCTGCGATTGTGCTTCCTGTGTTTCTTCTCATTTTTTCATCCTCCTCTTTTTTTCTTTTTTAGAAATTTCTAAAAATAAATCTACCAATAAATTTCTTTCTTCCTGCAGATATAAAAATACCCGGGAGCCATAAATGGCGCCCGGGTTTATCTGACATGATCCTGCTTTTCTCAGTTTCATTTCTCATCGGTGTTTTCGCCGCACGAAAACACCCGAGTCAGATTTCCTGCCCGGGACATTCCCATTCGACAACACTTGCTCATATGAAGCTTTCCGATGTTGATCTGCCGCATTAGATTTTCTCCTTTTGAATTTTGTAAATGATATCATCCATTACATACTATGTCAATAGGTTTAATATGTTTTATGATGTATCCAAAAAAGAACCCATCAATCCCGACAGTTAATGTGCACTTTCAACAAACCTCAGAGTGCAGAGAAATGAAGAGAAAAATTACCAGGAAAACAGTCCCAGTCCTGCAGCCATGGAACTGACCCAGATCGCGATGATGCCGATCGGTGCCACATAGCGGATCATGATGCGGTAGAACTTTTCGGATTTGAACGATGCACCGTTTGCCTCGGCTTCCTGAATAATGGTGTCGGGCTTCAGAATATAAGCCGCGAGGACGCAGATCAGGAATGAGACGATCGGCATCAGCACGGTGTTGCTGATAAAGTCGAAGAAGTCCAGCAGATCCATGCCAAGCGGCGTGATGTGGCTCCAGATGCCGAATCCCAGCGAGGACGGGATTCCGGCGATCAGCACGAAGACCATTGTGGATACGGTGGCAAAAAGCCGGTTCCAGCCGAGCTTGTCCATCAGAATAGAAACGATGGTTTCCATCAGTGAGATGGACGATGTCAGTGCGGCAAACAGCACCAGGAAGAAGAACAGGCCGCCGATGAACTGCCCACCGGGCATCGACAGAAAGACCTTCGGCAGGGTGATGAACATCAGACCCGCGCCGGCGCTCATGGCGGACTCGTCGCCGCCCGAGAACACAAACACAGCCGGGATAATCATCATGCCTGCAAGGAAAGCAATCAGCGTATCAAAGAACTCAATCTGCCGCACGGAAGATTCCAGATTGGTCTCTTTGGGCATATAAGATCCGTATGTAATCATAATGCCCATCGCAAGCGACATCGAATAGAAAAGCTGTCCCAGCGCCGCCAGGACGGTTTTGACCGACAGCCTTGAAAAATCGGGCTTGATGTAATAGAGAATACCGCCCAGCGCCCCCGGGCGCGTGCAGGAATAGATTGCGATCACCAGCGAGAGCACCAGAAGAACCGGCATCATGATTTTGGACGCCTTCTCAACACCCTTCTCCACACCGAGCACGACAATTACCGACGTCGCAATGACGAAGACGAAAAACCACACCAGCGGCTGCCACGGCTGGGAGATGAACGCGCCGAAATAACCGTCCAGTGCAGCGGCCTGCCCGGCGCCGGAAAGATAAACCGCAAGGTATTTCGTGACCCACCCGCCGATGACACAGTAATACGGCGTGATGATCACTGGGACAATCGTCGCAAGTACGCCGAGAAAACCAAACCGCTTATCCAGACTGCCAAAAGCTGCAATGGCCGACTTTCCTGTCTTGCGCCCGATCGCGATCTCCGTCACCATCAGCGTGAAGCCAAACGTCACTGCCAGAATCACATAAACAAATAAAAAGATGCCTCCGCCGTACTGCGCCGCCAGATAGGGAAAACGCCACAGATTCCCGAGGCCGACCGCGGAACCGGCCGCCGCAAGGACGAATCCAAGCTTACTTGTAAAGGAACTTCTTCCGGATTTCTTACTCATAAAACCTCCTGAAAGCAAATTAATACTCAGTATATTATATAGTTTCGATCAAAATTAAGATAGGGATGAAAAGGATAGGAAATGAGAATTCATCAGTATTATCTGGGCCAATACAGCAGAAATGTATTGACATTTGCGGATTCATAACAATTTCAATGCCGCCTCAGACTGATTGAGTAAGCGTCATGGCCGGAATTGCGTTGACATTTTGAAGTTTATTGGTTTTTCACCGCTGACTTTGAATTGGAATTGTATTGACAAATGGACATTTGATCCGCTTTCACCGCCGCTCATGAAAATATGATGAAAAAAGCTGTATTGACAAAAGCAAATTCTTCTAGTTTTCACAGCTAATCCCGTCAGGCAGACATACGTGTGAACAGCGGAATAAATAATAG
>JAFTFP010000110.1 GCA_017449485.1 Lachnospiraceae bacterium | reverse complement strand
GCCTCCTCAGAGGGTTCAGAGCTTACACCATTTCCCTCACTTCCAGTCTGAATTGACTTCATTGTCGGGAACGCGATGACATCGCGGATAGCCGGGCTGTTGGTCAGCAGCATGGTCAGGCGGTCGATGCCGTAGGCGCTGCCGCCGGTCGGAGGCATGCCGATTTCCATAGCGTGCAGGAAGTCTTCATCTGTGTGCTGCGCTTCCTCATCACCCGCTTCCGCCAGCGCGTCCTGCGCGGCGAAGCGCTCCCGCTGGTCGATCGGGTCGTTCAGCTCGGAGTAGGCGTTGCATATTTCCCAGCCGTTGATATAGAGCTCGAAGCGCTCGACCTTCGTCGGGTCGTCCGGCTTCTTCTTGGTCAGCGGCGAAATCTCGATCGGGTGATCCATGATGAAGGTCGGCTGGATCATCTTATCCTCGCAGAACTCGTCGAAGAACAGGTTGACGATGTCGCCCTTCTTGTGGCGTGCCTCGTACTCGATGCCCTTCTCGTCGGCTAGCTTCTTCGCCTCTTCGTCTGTTTTCACCTGGTCAAAATCAATCCCGGTTTCTTCTTTGATGGCGTCCACCATGGTCAGTCTGCGGAACGGCTTGCCGAGGTCGATTTCCTTGTCTCCGTAGGTGATCAGCGTCGTGCCGCACACCTTCTCGGCGACGTAGCGATACATGCTCTCCGTCAGCTCCATCATGCCGTTGTAGTCCGTGTAGGCCTGATACAGCTCCATCAGAGTGAACTCCGGATTGTGGCGGGTATCAACGCCCTCGTTGCGGAACACGCGGCCGATCTCAAAGACGCGCTCGAGTCCGCCAATGATCAGTCTCTTCAGGTACAGCTCGAGTGAGATGCGCAGCTTCATATCCTGATCCAGCGCATTGAAGTGAGTCTCAAAAGGACGCGCCGCCGCACCGCCGGCGTTCATGACCAGCATCGGTGTCTCCACTTCCATGAAATCACGTCCCGCGAGGAACGTCCGGATCTCGTGAATGATCTTCGAACGCTTGATAATGGTATCCTTCGAATCCTCGTTCATGATCAGATCCACATACCGCTGACGATAGCGCAGGTCGGAATCCGTCAGGCCGTGGAACTTCTCCGGCAGCGGCGACAGGGACTTCGAAAGAAGCGTGAGCTCCTTCACGTGGATCGAGATCTCTCCGGTCTTTGTCCGGAAGGCATAGCCCTTCACGCCCACGATATCGCCGATATCCATCTTTTTGAAATCTTTATAGGCTTCCTCGCCCAGCTCGTCCCGCGTGACATAGCACTGGATCCGGCCGTCGCGGTCCTGGATGTGGCAGAAGGAGGCTTTGCCCATGACGCGCTTGCTCATCAGACGTCCTGCAAGGGAGAGCCCTTTCGCCTCTTCCAGCACATTTCCTTCCTCATCGGTCTTTGCCGCATACTCGTCAAAATGTGCCAGAACGTCACTGCTGTGCTGCTCCTGGTCGTACTTCACGATGCGGAAGGGATCCTTGCCGGCTTCCTGCAGCTCCTTGAGCTTGTCGCGGCGCACCTGCTCGAGGCGATTTACGTCCTGTTCCAGCATCGCATTTACGTTTTCCTGATTCTGTTCCCGGTTTTCGCTCATGTTCTTCCTCTTTCCTGTCCTGTTGCAGCATTCATCTTGTCACTCTATTGAGACTCCCACCTCTATAGGTGGTGAGTAGTTATAAATCTGTCTTGGTGGGAGTCTCAATCTCCCTCCAAGATGAAGCCTCCGGCGGATCGCAGCCGCGCTCAAATGAAAATGGTGCTGACGCACCGAGCGCGGCGCGGCAAGAACGCCAAGGCGTTCTTGAATTTACCGAATGATATTACCTGTAAAGCTTTTCATATTTTGCCCGTGAAAAGTATTTTACCAGTTAAATCCGGATATGAAAAGAATGCCCTCGCTGAACCTTACGGCTCAGCAGAGGGCATTCCTGTAAAATCTGCCTAAAGATTTACGCGACTTCCGAACGCTGGATTTCAAGAACCTTGAAATGAGAAGCACCGGCAGGTGTCACCACCTCGACCGTATCGCCGATCTTGGCACCGATCAGGGCACGTCCAACCGGAGACTCATTGGAAATCTTGCCGGAGAGGCTGTCCGCCTCGGAAGAACCAACAATCTTGTACTCGATGTTCTCATCGAACTCTTCGTCGTGGAGCAGAACCTTGCAGCCTACGTTGATGGTATTGAGGTCGACTTCCTCCTCTACGACAACTTCCACGTTCTTCAGGATTTTCTCCAGCTCTTCGATTCTGGCTTCGATATCCCGCTGCTCGTCCTTCGCTGCATCGTACTCGGCGTTCTCGGACAGGTCGCCCTGCTCTCTTGCTTCCTTGATCTTCTGTGCGACCTCCTGACGGCGGTTGACCTTCAGATCATGAAGTTCATCCTCATACTTTTTAAGCCCCTCATAAGTCAGAATGTTCTTTTTCTCTTCCATAATGACCCACTCCCTTTGCTACCAATTTTATTTTTTCATTTGGAATTTCTCAATTCCGATAGCACATAATTATAGGTAGTTCCATATGCGATGTCAAACGTTTTTAAACTCATTCCGCACCGGAGCTGTAAACTCATTCCGCACCGGAACCGATCACCGCCAGTACAGCGCCCACTGCGATGGCAAAATCCGCAATGTTGAAGGCGATCTTTCTGAAGGCCGGCGGGCCAAACCGGAAGCTGATATAGTCCGTGACATGCTGCTCCCGGACGCGGTCCAGCGTATTGCTGAAGGCGCCGCCTGTCAGAAGCGCCATCCCCGTTTTCAGGAGGCCAGACCCGCCGCGGGTGAGCGTCACCAGAAAAATCAGTGCACACAGCAGCGTCAACACAATCGAAATCAGGCGGATCAGCGCCGGATACTTTGCCATCAGATTGAAAGCTGCGC
The DNA here is from genome assembly GCA_017449485.1 of Lachnospiraceae bacterium. Classification (GTDB taxonomy): domain Bacteria; phylum Bacillota; class Clostridia; order Lachnospirales; family Lachnospiraceae; genus CAG-791. The sequence continues at coordinate 7,542 of JAFTFP010000110.1, read as the reverse complement.
CGTCATTGCGGCTGTGCAGAATCGTCACCAGCCCGCCGCAGTGTGCTTTCCGGCTTCGCTCCCCGACCTGATATTTTTGCTTCACATCCCGCTTAAATCCCTGGTCTGTCAGAAACAGAAAAGCTGAAAGCAGGATATACAGAAAATTCCACATGACATTGCTCCTGATTACTTTACTCCATCCACCTCAGAAAGCTGCGCATATTCAGGTGTAATCACTGATTCTGCCCGCCTGCCGCCTCGATCCGCAGCGGCGTGTGGGGAAGCTCCGTGCGGATTTCAATCCGGGGGCTGCCGGTTCCTTCGACATACTCCTTGGTGATCGTGACCTGTCCGATGTTCTCATCCTTCGGGATTTCATACATGATATCGGTCATGAACTCCTCGATGATCGAGCGGAGGGCTCTCGCGCCGGTGTCCTTCTCCAGTGCCTTTTTCGCGATCGCATGCAGCGCCTCGTCATCAAACTGCAGGTCCACTTCGTCGAGTGCCAGCAGCTTCTGGTACTGCTTCAAAATGGCGTTCTTGGGCTCCTTCAGGATCCGCACCAGCATCTCCTCGTCCAGGTTTTCCAGCGTGCAGGTGATGGGAAGTCTGCCCAGAAACTCCGGAATCATGCCGAATTCGCGCAGATCGTCTGTCGTCACCTTCGTAAGCAGGTTCTTGTCGCGGGTGACATCATCCTTGAGCACTGCGCCGAAGCCCAGCGAAGTCTTCTTCATCAGACGCTGCGCGATGATGTTCTCCAGCTCCGGGAAAGCGCCGCCGCAGATGAACAGAATATTCTCCGTGTTGATCGTGGTCATGGGCACCATGGAATTCTTGCTGCTCGCGCCCACCGGCACTTCGATGTCCGCTCCCTCGAGGAGCTTGAGCATGCCCTGCTGCACCGCCTCGCCGGAGACATCCCGGGAATTCAGATTTTTCTTCTTGGCAATCTTATCGATCTCATCGATGAAGATAATGCCGCGCTCTGTCTTTTCGATATCATTGTCCGCCTCGTCCAGCAGCTTGGAGACAACGCTCTCAATATCATCGCCGATATAGCCGGCCTCTGTCAGAGAAGTCGCATCCGTGATGGCGAGCGGCACATCCAGAATCCTGGCCAGCGTTCTGACCAGATACGTCTTGCCGGAGCCGGTGGGGCCGATCAGCAGGATATTGGACTTCTCGATCTCGATATCGCTGGCAGCTTCCCGGTTCTTCACCCGCTTATAGTGATTGTAGGCAGCCACAGAGATCAGCTTCTTGGCCTTTTCCTGCCCGATGACATACTTATCCAGCTCCGCCTTGATCTTGTGCGGCGCGGGCATATCATCCACGGAGAAGACCGGCTTCCGGTTCTCCTTTCTCTTCTTTTTCGGCGCACGCTGCTGCTGGCCCATGAAAGGGCCGCCTCCGAAGATATCACCCAGATTCAGAAAAGTGACGCCGGGGCGCTTCTGCTCACCGGTCTTTTCCTTCTTCGACGATTCCTCGTCTCCCTCCTCCGGCTGATCGGTTGATTCAGCGGCGGCAGGGACAGGTTCAGCGTCCGGAAGACGCTCTCCGGACTGTGCGCCATCCTGCACCCCGGAAGTCTCTGCTCCCGGCTGCGGAGTCATCGATTTCATCCAGTCTTCCATGCTTGGAAAGCTGCCCATGTTCTGAAACAGGCTTGAAAAATCCAGCTGGCTGGCGGCCTGCATCATCCGGTTCATGCAGTCTGTGCAGATCTTCATGCCGTTCGGCATGGCCACCATTTTGCCTGCCTGTTCCTCTGTCCGATGGCAGACACCGCATACATCCTGCATTTTATCCTGATCACTCATATTCTTCTTCGCCGCAGCCGCTTCCAGGCTGCGTTCCTCCTGTCTGTTCGTGTTATGTGAGTGGTTTTATCCCGTACTGATCAAGTATAGAACACTTAAGTGCCCTGTACAAATAAACATTCTCTAAACTGTTGTCGTCCGGTGCTTAATATCTATTCTTTCCTGAATCGCGTAGAATCATCTTTCATGCAAAAGGCGGCTGATCCGTCGATGTGCGATCAGCCGCCTTTTCCTTCTACTATATTTCCTGCCGGTCCTGAACTTCTTCAGCTGAGCCGGAGGTTCACCGCTGCTTCATCAGCCGAGGGTGTCCTTCGATCCAAGTGTAATCTCGATGGTTTCTTCCTCGTAGTCACCCTTTTCATTCATGCGCTGGATGGTCAGTGTGATCTGATCGCCCGCCGCATAGTAGGAAAGCTGCTCCTTGAGATCTTCCATGCTTCCGACAGCAATGTCATTGACCTTCGTGATGATATCACCCTTGATCAGGTCAGATTTTGCCGCCGCAGATCCCTCGATGATCTCTGCAATGTATGCGCCTTCCGGCATGTGGTAAGCTGCTGCGACCTGCTCTGTGACGCTGACGCCGTTGATACCCAGATACCCCTGCTCCTCTGCAGAATAACGCTCACGAGTCTCTCTGTTCATCAGATCCTCAATGATCGGGACAGCCCGGTCAATCGGGATGGCGTAGCCCATGCCTTCAACGGCATTTCCGCCGATCTTGTTCGAGTTGATACCGATGACCTCACCGGCGATGTTGCACAGTGCGCCGCCCGAATTACCGAAGTTGATGGCTGCATCGGTCTGGATCAGTGCTCCGCTGGTGCTGCCGTCTTCTGTCATGATTTCGCGGTTGAGTGCACTGATGACACCGGTCGTCACGGACTGACCATAGCCGAGGGCGTTGCCGATTGCAATGGCAGGCTCACCGATCTTCAGCTCGTCTGATACGCCGAGGGTCGCAACCTTGATGGCCGCTTTGGTCTCGTCCTTTAAATCTGCTGTGTTGACCACGATCACTGCGAGATCATTTTCCGGATCGGTTCCCTTGATCTGCGCATCAACCGTCTCATTATCGATGAACTGCACCTGCAGGCTGTCCTCACCTTCCACTACGTGATTGTTGGTAGCAATCAGCAGCTCCGATCCGTCATCGCTCTCTGCAATAATAATGCCGGAGCCGGTGCTCTGCGCATCCTGATAATAGGTCTGTCCCCACCAGTCACGTGTCTTCGCGGTGTAATTATTGAAAACCGAGACAACAGAGGGCATCACGTTTTCCGCCACTTCCGTGACATCCGTCACCACTGCAGTCGCCTGATTGATCTCAATCGCCGTTCTCTGCTCCGGTTCCTGATCCTTTCCGGAGGACTGGGTCAGTGTAAGTCTCGACTCATCCGCCTCGTCCGCCGCTGCAGCCTTCGAATCTTCCGCCTGCTGCGTCAGGCTCTTATCCTCTTCCTGCGTGAACAGATCGCCGAAATCATCACCCAGGCTCCAACTGAAGCTCCAGCTCTTGCCGTCTGCAGAGCGCGATACCTTCGTCTCAGCGTATTTGCTCAATCCATATACGCCGGCGCCGCACAATCCGCCTGCCGCAATGGCCACCGCCAGAATGACTGCCAGCGTCTTCCCGAAGCTGCTCTTCCTGCGGGCATTCTTGTTTGCCCCGGTTGAAGCACTGCTGCCTGCGCCGTTCTGATTCGCGTACTGGTAATCATAGGTGCCGTACTGATGCGCGCTTTCCCGACGGGTCTCGCCGTACTGAGAAATCGTCTCCTGCTGCGTCTGTGCAGACTGTGTACCATTCTGCGCGTTCTGCTCTTCAAACGGACTTCCGGAATAATTATCTTCGTACATAATCATGCCTCCTGTACTGTCTGTTATTTTTCTTTTGATAACAGCCAGTATAGGAGGCAATTGTGTTCAAAATGTGAAAACTAAATGCTGAAAATGTGTCCTTTCAGTCCTCTTCGATGACCCAGATTTCGAGAAAGTCAAATTCCAGCTCCTCGACAAAACAGTCTCTTGTGAAGCGGGCTCTCGCGTGCCGCTTGAAATCCCGGACGACACTGTCCAGCCAGATCGGCTCTGCCAGATCGAATTCCCGGCAGGCTGCCGTGACGGCGTGGAACACCTTGTGCGTGCGCGTGTCATCGGTATTGTCCTCGATCACCGTATCCCGCAGCATATGATTCTGCTTCCATTCACGAAACCAGATCCGCATGCATCTTCCCCCGGTCAGTCCTCGTAGCCCTTCGGGTTCATGCTCTGCCAGCGCCAGGCATCCTCGCACATCTCGCGAATGCCGTTCTCCGCCTTCCAGCCGAGTTCCTTCTCCGCCTTCTCGGGAGAGGAATAGCACTCCGCAATGTCGCCGGCTCTGCGCGGATCGATCACATACGGAACCTTCACGCCGGTCGCTTCCTCGAAGCTCTTCACGATGTCCAGCACACTGTAGCCCACGCCGGTTCCCAGATTATAGATTGAGAGACCGCTGCCTGGCTCCAGCTTCTTTAATGCACACACGTGACCCTTTGCCAGATCCACAACATGGATGTAGTCGCGCACACCGGTGCCGTCATGGGTATTATAGTCATTGCCGAACACATGCAGCTTCTCCAGCTTGCCGACCGCAACCTGCGTGATATAAGGCATCAGATTGTTCGGGATGCCGTTGGGGTTCTCGCCGATGGTTCCGCTCTTGTGCGCGCCGATCGGATTGAAGTAGCGCAGCAGCACGACATTCCACTCCGGATCTGCCGTGTGCAGATCCGTCAGAATCTGCTCCAGCATCCACTTGGTCCAGCCATAAGGATTCGTGCAGGTTCCCTTCGGGCACTCCTCTGTGATCGGAATAAACGCCGGATCACCATACACCGTTGCAGAAGAAGAGAAAATAATATTCTTGCAGCCGCACTTGCGCATGACATCCGTCAGAATCAGCGTACCATTGATATTATTCTCATAATACTCCCACGGCTTGCGCACCGACTCTCCGACCGCCTTTAAACCGGCAAAATGAATCACAGCGTCCGGCTTCTCCTGCTCAAATACTTTCGTCAGACCCTCGCGATCCCGGATATCCACCTTATAGAACGACACCGTCTTCCCCGTGATGGCCTCCAGACGGCCGATCACCTTCGGACTGGCGTTATACAGATTATCCACAACTGCTACTTCATAGCCGGCATTCTGCAGCTCGACAACAGTATGACTTCCAATGAATCCGGCTCCGCCGGTAACTAAGATCTTCATCTTTCTATCTCCAAATATTACTTATAACTCAATCCCGTTCTGTCTGCACAGCTCCTGTGCGGATTCCACTGAGTCCACGCCGGTCTTGTTCTTGATCGTAGCGAATTCCTTCCAGCGCTCCACCTCAAAGGACAGGCAGGAATCCAGCTGATGGATCATATCCAGTACCAGTGACTCGAACTTGTAGCCGTTGGGCGCTTCCGGCTTGACATACTCGCCCTGCTCATTCATGTAAGGAATCTTCTTCTCCACGATATGCAGCGGGAAGCTCTCGTTCATGATCTTCTCCAGATCCTTTACGCGGAACAGATAGTTCAGGATGACGCCGAAGTTGTAAGCGGGATCGCCCTTTTCATTCTTCGCGTTCATCAGTTCCGGCGTCATGTCATAGTATTCGATGATAGACGGCTTGCCGTCCTCCAGGCACAGCGCGCCGACCTTCTCATCGGGTGCTGCCTTGCGGACAACCTTCGCGCCTGCGGCGCAGCCGGAGTCAATGGTCGCACCGACAAAGACCGGATCAGCCATTCTCTGCAGCACATTGTCCACTGCGAAGCAGTTCAGCCACTCAATGCCCAGTTCATGCACCACATCCAGAAGACCTGCGCGGTCCATGGAAATGAACCAGCCGCCGTTTCCGTTCGGAGAGGAAGCGATGCGGTCCTTCTCCTCCAGATAAACCTTGCCGTCATAATCTGTCGCCGGCGCCATCTCCTGCTTGAAGAACCAGATGCGCTCCGGATCATAGCCGAAATAGTTGTGCTCCTTCATGAAGCCGACTGTTGCGTCGTGGTTCTTGTCACTGGTCATGATGAACAGCGGCACATAGACACCCTCCGCCGCGTTCACGACATCCATCAGGTTCTCAATCAGACGCTGCATGATATAGACATGCTTCGTGATGCCGATATCATACATGCACTTCGGGTTGTCGCTGCCAAGCCGGGTTCCCATGCCGCCTGCCAGCAGAACCGCACCGACCTTGGTGTGCTTCACGGCGTCAATACCGATCTGCAGGAAGTGCTCCTTCTTCTCCTCGATCTCCGGAATCTCCATCGCGCCCAGCGGAGAAATCTCGCCGCGCGCCGGCAGCTCATCGCGGTCATGGACATAGTGAATCATCGAGAAATCCAGTCCATCGATCTGATCCAGCAGTGCGCGCTTCTCTTCCTCATTCAGCTCATCATAGTGACGCAGCGCATGCTCCTGTCCATACTTCTGAAGCTTTTCCAGTGCCTGTTCATACGTAAACATGTTGCCTCTCCCTCCCTAAATACATTATGTTCTATAAACTATGCCGCAAGCCGGCACTATTATCTTCTGCGGTTTCCCTTTGCGCGCTCTGCAGCTGCCTCATCGAAAGCCTTCTGCTGCTCAATGACCATCTCCTTGCTGTCGAAGTAGTTGATCTTCATCGCTTCCCGCACATCGTGCAGCGTCTGTGCCGCCTTGGCTTCCGCGACTTCCGTGCCTTTCTTCAGCACTTCGTAGACCGCTGCGATATCCTTCTCATACTCGTGCCGGCGCAGACGGATCGGCTCCAGCGTCTCCTGCAGAACATTGTTCAGGAGCTTCTTCACCTTCACATCGCCCAGGCCGCCTCTTCTGTAGTGATCCTTGATCTCCTCCAGATTCGCGTAATCCGGTGCGAGCCGCTCGATCTGCTCCTGCGTGGCAAAAGCGTCCAGATAAGTGAAGACAGTGTTGCCTTCCACCTTGCCCGGATCCTCCACCCTGAGATGCCCCGGATCCGTGTACATGCTCATAACCTTCTTCTTGATGACATCCGACTCATCCGACAGATAAATGCAGTTGCCCAGGGACTTGCTCATCTTGGCGTGGCCGTCCGTACCGGGCAGGCGCAGTGCTGCCGCAGTCTCGGGAAGCAGAATCTCCGGCTCCACCAGTGTCTCGCCGTAGACAGAATTGAACTTCCGGACGATCTCCCGGGTCTGCTCAATCATCGGCTCCTGGTCCTCACCCACCGGAACCGTGGTCGCGCGGAACGCAGTGATATCCGCCGCCTGGCTGATCGGATACGTAAAGAATCCGACCGGAATGCTGTTATTCTCAAACTTCCGCATCTGGATCTCCGTCTTGACGGTGGGATTGCGCTGGAGTCTTGCCACCGTGACCAGATCCATGTAATAGAAGGTCAGCTCTGTCAGTTCCGGGATCATCGACTGAATCAGCAGATTAGACTTAGCGGGATCGAGACCGCAGGCCAGATAATCCAGTGCCACTTCAATGATATTCGAGCGGACCTTTTCCGGGTTGTCCATGTTGTCCGTCAGCGCCTGCGCATCCGCGATCATGATATAGATCTCGTCAAAAGTGCCGGAATTCTGAAGTTCCACTCTTCTGCGCAGAGAGCCTACATAGTGACCGATATGCAGACGGCCGGTCGGACGGTCGCCGGTAAGAATGATTTTGCTCATGGGAATCACCTCTTTATATTATTCTTTCTATC
>JAFTFP010000109.1 GCA_017449485.1 Lachnospiraceae bacterium | reverse complement strand
TGGACGGCAGCCGGGACGGCGCGATGCTCACCATCCGCCGGGAGGCCGCCAAAGCCGGCGTGCGCATTAATTATGTCACCAGACAGCGCCTGGATCAGATGTCCGAGACCGGCTCTCACCAGGGCGTGATTGCCATCCTGGCCGCTTATCACTACGGCGAGCTGGAGGACCTGTTCAGGCGGGCACAGGAGAAGGAGGAGGATCCTTTCTTCATTCTGCTGGATAATATTGAAGATCCGCACAACCTCGGTGCGATCATCCGGACGGCAAACCTGGTGGGCGCGCACGGCGTGATCATTCCGAAGGACCGCGCGGTGGGACTGACGGCCACAGTGGCCAAAGCCTCCGCCGGCGCCATCAATTATACGCCGGTTGTTAAGGTGACCAATCTGGTCAAAACCATGGAAGAGCTGAAAAAACGCGGCCTCTGGTTCGTCTGTGCGGATATGGACGGCACTACGCTGACGCAGCTGGATCTGACCGGACCGATCGGCCTGGTTATCGGCGCGGAGGGCAGCGGGGTCTCCCGCCTGGTCCGCGAAAGCTGCGACATGGTCGCATCCATCCCGCAGCGGGGAGAAATCGATTCGCTCAACGCCTCTGTGGCGGCGGGCGTTCTGTGCTATGAGATTCTGCGCCAGCGCATGGCCTGAGCACAATTCCTCGGCAGATTTCTGAGCAGATTAACAAAGGAGACATATGGTGGAAGCAGGGCCAAATCTTTCAGATGAAGAACTGGCCGCACGGTATCGGAGCGGCTCCCGGGAAGCGCTGGATCTTCTGATGGTGCGTTACAAGGAGCTGGTGCGCCGAAGGGCGAAGGCACTGTACCTGATCGGCGCAGACACGGAAGATCTGATCCAGGAGGGGATGATCGGACTCTTCGATGCGGTCAGCAGCTATGATCCTGAGCGCGAGGCATCTTTTGCCACCTTCGCCAGACTCTGCATAGACCGGCAGCTGTACAGTGCGGTGGAAGCCTCTCTGAGAAAGAAGAACCGCCCGCTGAACGAAGCGCTGTCACTGAATGCAGTGATGGAGTCGGAAGAGGGAGAGCCCCGCGGTGAGGAGTATATCGGGATGATGGAATCCGCCGCCGGAGAGGATCCTGCGGAGGAGGTCATCGGCCGGGAGGAGACGGAGCGGCTGCTCGCCCGGATCAAGGAAACATTAAGTCCCTTCGAGCGGAGCGTCTTCGAAAAGATGATGGCGGGAGCAGATTACCGCACCATCGCGAAGGAGAGCGGAAAAAGTCCGAAATCCGTCGACAACGCAATTCAGCGCATCCGGGCCAAAATCCGGCGCATCATGCCGGAGCGATCTTAATTCAATCTTTACTATTACATTCAGGGGGATTTTCACATGGATTTAAATGAATTGAGCGCGAAGAGCCATTTTGAGGATGTGCTGCTGCAGCCGGAGAAGGACACGCCGGCGAAGCACGACGACGTGTATATTATCGGTATTGCCGGCGGAACCGGATCTGGAAAATCCACGTTTACCAATCGACTGAAGGCGGAATTCGGCGATCAGGTCACGGTGATCTACCACGACAATTATTACCGCAGCAATGACGGCATTCCCTTTGAGGAACGCAAGAAGATCAACTATGATCACCCCGATGCACTGGAGACGTCTCTTCTGGTGGACCATCTGATGGAGCTGCGGGCGGGCCGCCCGGTGCTGTGCCCTGTCTACGATTACACGCAGCACAACCGGTCTGATAAGGTCATCCCGGTTCTGCCCAGCAAGGTCATCATTGTAGAAGGCATTCTGGTGTTGCAGGACGAGCGTCTGCGGGACCTGATGGATATCAAGATCTATGTCGAGGCGGACGCTGACGAGCGGATTCTGCGCCGGGTTGTGCGCGACGTGGAGGAGCGCGGAAGAGATCTGCGCGGTATCATCCAGCAGTATCTGACCACTGTCAAGCCTATGCATTATCTGTATGTGGAGCCGACCCGGGCCAAGGCGGATCTGGTCATCAACAGCGGCCTGAACGAGGTGGCTTTTGATGTGATGCGGGCCAAAATCATGGAGCTGCTCGGTTAATAGCCGGGGCAGTCTGATTCAGACAGCTTACACGCATAACAAGGAGGAGAATGGTGGATCGCGCCAGACGAACCGACATTGGTATTCTTATTGTATTAGCCCTGATCGCAGCCCTGCTGCTTTTCAGGGCCTTTTTCTCTGCGCCCGGAAAAAGCGGCGCCTCCTCGGGCACGGCGGCAGAAAGCGTCACCTACGAAGATTATAACGGCAGGAACATCGGTATTCTCACCGGAACCAACATGGAGCAGGAGAGCTTCAAGTACTTTCCGGACAGCCAGTATTTCTATTTTGACGGCTATCCGAATATGAACGCAGCGCTGCAGAGCGGTGTGATTGACGCGTATCTGGGCGATGAGCCGGCGCTCAAGAGCATCCATGCCCAGAAGCCCCAGATTGACTATATCAAGGAGCGGCTGACGAATAACCGCTATTCCTTTGCCTTCCGCAAGAATGACCCTGCGGAAAAGAAGCTCCTCGATCAATTCAACAATTTCCTGAAAAAGATCAAGGAAGACGGCACCTATGACGAGATCGACGCGCTCTGGTTCGGAACCGACGAGAAAGGCAAGGTCGTGGACATGTCCGGACTGACCGGAGAAAACGGCACCATCCACGTCGTGACGACGCCGACGGACGAGCCCTTCTGCTACATCAAGGACGGACAGCATGTCGGTTATGATATTGATGTGGCGGTGCGCTTCTGCCGGGAATACGGCTATGCGATCGAGTTCGGCGATGTCGATTTTCAGGCCCGGATTCCGGCGCTGCAGTCCGGCCGCTATGAGTTTACCACCACGATGAATGTGACGCCGGAGCGGGAGGAGAGCGTCCTGTTCTCCGACCCGGTCAGCGAGGGCGGCATCGTCGTCGCGGTCCGCGCGGAAGACCTTCCGGAGAACGCGGATGCGCCGCAGGAGGAGCAGGGCTTTATTCAGAGACTGGCTGCCAGCTTTGAAAGGAATTTCATCCGCGAGAACCGGTGGAAGATGATTCTGAGCGGCATCGGGACCACCTGCCTGATTACCTTTTTCTCGATTCTGTTCGGCACCATTCTGGCTTTTCTGATCTGTCTGCTGCGGCACACCGGCAGCCGGCTCGGCAGCGCCCTCTCAGATCTTTATGTCAAAATCCTGCAGGGCACGCCGACGGTCGTCCTGCTGATGATTCTCTTTTATCTGGTATTCAGGGGATCGAG
>JAFTFP010000008.1 GCA_017449485.1 Lachnospiraceae bacterium | reverse complement strand
GATATGCTGCCGGAAAGCTATGTGTTCAATGGCATGCTGGGGCAGAATGTGCACGTCTACCCGACGCTGGACATGATCCTGGTGACCAATGCCGGCAACTCTGAAATCTTTGCCGATCAGAATGGTCTGATGAACAGCATTCTGTCCAGATATATTCATCCGGATTTTCATCCCGGGCAGGAGGCGCTGCCGCCGGATCCGGAAGCCCTCGGGCGCCTGCGTTCCCTGGAGGCACATTATGCCGGAAAAGATCTGGCAGAGGAGATACCTTCCCCAGACCGGAGCGAAAAAGAGACAGAACGTTCCTGCGCAGTACATCCCGCATTGCGGGGCGGCTGGAAAAAGCGCCGGAGCGGCGCACAGCTCTTAAGAAAACCGGCTCGCAGGGACCTTCCAGAGGCTGCACAGCCCGCCCGGTATTCTGTTCAGGAATTATTAAAGGAACAGGCGCAGCTCGCAAGAGAAGCGTTCGAGGCACACAGCGATCAGACCTGGCTGCTTCAGACCCAGGGAATCGGCCTGCTTCCGCTGATTATGCAGATTGTGCATAATAATTACACCGGCGGGATTTCCGCGCTGCAGCTGCGGGCGGAAAATGACGCCTTTACGCTCATTGTGCGGGAAGGGGACACCGTATCGTCGCTGCCCATCGGCTTCGGGTGCGGTAAGGTCACTACGATTATGGAGAACGGCGAGCCCTATCTGGTGGGCACCACCGGGGCTTTTGGTCTGGATGAGCAGGGAATCCCTGTCCTGTCGCTGCGGATTTCTCCGCTGGAGGAGGCGAATGAGCGGTATCTGAAGATCCGGCTGGTTTCACCCGAGAGGCTGGAGCTGCATTTCTCCGAGACACCGGGAAACGCCATTGCAGAAAAGCTGCTTTCCCGCGTGGCGGACGCCGGTTCATCTCATTCCCTGAAGAGCCAGATTTTGTCCAGACTCTCTCCGGAAGCGCTTAATCTGATTGTGACCGGCGCAATTGAGCCGGCCGTGACAGCCATTCCATATGAAAACATACAGGAGACATTAAATACAGATCAGCCGCTGCAGTTAACCGGCGAATCGGAAACCGGAAATGAGATTGAAACGAAAGGAGATCGAAATGAAAGATAACATCTACACAGCACTGAAGTACATCAGAGAGAAAACAGATTTTGTCCCGAGAGTCGGTATGACGCTTGGCTCGGGCCTGGGCAATTTCGCTGACAAAGTGAACAAGGTGTGTGAAATTCCTTTCGATGAAATTCCGGAATTTCCTGTATCGACGGTGCCGGGCCACGAGGGTAAATTTGTGCTCGGCTATATCGGCACGGTTCCGGCCATGTGCATGAAAGGGCGCGTTCACTATTATGAAGGCTATGACATGGACCAGGTGGTCATGCCGGCGCGGATCATGCACTCGCTCGGTGCGCAGATCATGCTGCTGACCAACGCAGCCGGCGGCATTAAGGATGACTATTATCCGGGCGCACTGGCCCTGATCACGGATCATGTATCCCTGTTTGTCAAGAATCCGCTGATCGGCCCTAATGATGCGGATGAGGGCGTCCGTTTCCAGGACATGAGCTGCCCCTATGATCTGGAGCTGCGCAGATGTGTTCAGAAGGCAGCGGAAGAGGAAGGCATTGAGCTGAAGGAAGGCGTCTATGCCCAGCTGACCGGTCCTTCGTTCGAAACACCGGCTGAGATCCGATTCCTGCGAACCTGCGGCGTGGATCTGGTCGGCATGAGTACGGTTGTGGAGACCATTGTCGCGCGCCACATGGGTATGCGTGTCGTCGGTATTTCTCTGGTTTCCAATCTGGCCTCGGGTCTTTCTCACAATGCGCTTTCCCATGAGGAAGTCCAGGTTGCCGGAAAGCAGGCAGAGGAGAAGTTCAGCCGGCTGGTCTATACGGCGATTCAGAAGTTCTGAAAAAGGAGACAGACATGAAAATCAGAATTGTAAATGCACGTATTCTGACGATGGAGGAAGGCTCTGAGGTTTTTCAGGGAGAGATTCAGATCAGCGGAAGCCGGATTACCTATGTGGGTGCGCCGGTGGAGACGCAGGAGGTGTTCGACCGTGTAATTGATGCGAAGCAAAATCTGGTTCTCCCAGGGTTTAAGAACGCGCATACGCATTCGGCGATGACTTTTCTGCGGTCGTCGGCGGATGATCTGCCGCTGCTGGAATGGCTGAATGAACAGGTCTTTCCTTTTGAGGCAAAATTAACCGCGGATGATATTTACTGGCTCTCCAAGCTGGCGATTCTTGAGTATGCGACGAGCGGTATTACAGCCGTGATGGAAATGTATATGGAGCCCGAGGCGATTGCGCAGTCTTTCGAAGAAATGGGGATGCGCATTGTTCAGGTTGGTGCGGCCAATAATTTCTCCCAGTCCACAGAGCTGGTGGAGCACTGGCTGAATACCCTGAACAATCAGAGCGAGCTGACCAGCTTCCGGATCGGTTTTCACGCGGAATATACCTGCTCTGAAGATTTTATCGAGCGGATTGCCGATATTGCCGCACGGCACAAAGAGCCGGTCTTTACGCATATTTCAGAGGGACAGCCGGAGGTTGACGAGTGTATCGGGCGCTATGGCATGACGCCGGTAGCTTTTCTGGTTAAAAAGGGGATATTCCAGTATGGCGGTGCCGGCTATCATCTGGTGCACACGACCCCCGGAGATATTGAACTGCTCAAGGAGAACGGCATCGCAGTTGTGACCAATTCCGGCTCCAACATGAAGCTGGCGAGCGGAACGGCGCCGATTGAGGATTACCTGAAGGCGGGCATCCCGGTCGCCATCGGAACGGATGGACCGGCGAGCAACAACTGCCTGGATATTTTCCGCGAGATGTTCCTGACCACCGGCATGGCCAAGCTTCGCGCCGGCAGCGCCGCCGCACTTCCTGCGCGGGAGGTTCTGAAGATGGTCACCTGCAGCGCAGCCAGAATCATGACCATTCCGGACGCGGATGTCCTTGCTCCCGGCAAGCTGGCCGACCTGGTCATGATTGATCTGAATCAGCCCAATATGCAGCCGATCAACAAGATTGACTGCAATCTGGTATACAGCGGCAGCAAGCAGAATGTCCTGATGACGATGGTTCACGGAAAGGTCCTGTATGACCAGTTTGACGGCAGACAGCATTTCCACTTCCCGCAGGAGCCCGAAGAAATCTACGAAACCTGTCAGAAGATCCGCGATCGAATTCTCGGATAAGACGTGATTGAACCATGAGTGACTCATACCTTTTCTTAATAATATTTGTCCTGGTGCTTGTCTTTCTTGCGCTGATCGGATCCCGTCAGCGCAGGGATGCCAGGCGGCGGCTTATGCAGCAGCTTTCTCAGTCCTATGGAAAGACGCCGGATGAGGCTGGGTTCAGGCTGAAGGAAATGCCGGCGGAGCGCTATGCGCAGGTTCCGGCTTATTTCCATCATCACCCCATGCCTTTTCAGATCGACGATATTACCTGGAATGATCTGGAAATGGATGAGGTCTATGCGCGGATCAATCAGTGTCAGTGCGCCGCCGGAGAAGAGTATCTGTACTATCTGCTCCGCACGCCGGCAGGTTCCATGAGGGATCTGGCTTATACGGAAGAACAGCTGGGCTTCGCAGAGAAAAACCGGGAGAGTGCGCTGAAGCTGCAGATGCTGCTGCACGGGATCGCCTCTCCGGGGAAATATTCGCTTTATCAATACCTTGATCTGCTGGATGAACTGCCGGAGCCTTCGATCGGTATTCACGTGATTCTGGATGTGCTGCTGATCGTGTCCTTCGTCGTCATGCTGCTGACCGGCGGCTACGGCATTCTCTTTTTTATCCTGATGCTGGCCGTCAATGTCGTGACCTACTTCCGCAGCAAGGCCGGAACAGAACCCTATCTGGTTTCCTTTGCCTATCTGCTGCGCATGATTCAGGGTGCCGGACCGATCTCGGAGATCTCTGCCCCGGCTTTTTCGGAAGAAATGGGAGAGCTGGCTTCTCTGTATAAGAGCTTTGCCGGCTTTGTCCGGGGATCCGGACTTCTGATCCCGAGCGGTGAGGGAAGCGGAAATCCGCTGGATATCCTGATGGATTATATCCGGATTCTGTTTCATCTGGATCTGATCAAGTTCGGCCGGATGCTGAAGGAAGTGCGCGCCCGGCGGGATGATCTGGACCGCATGGTGACCATCCTGGGCCGTCTGGATACTGCGATCTGTATTGCTTCCTTCCGCAGCAGTCTGAAAAATGGCTGGTGCACACCGCAGATGGAGGAGAATACATCTGAGCGCAAGCCGCATTTTGCCGCAGAAGATCTCTATCACCCGCTGATCCTTAAACCTGTGACCAATTCCATAGAATCCGGGCGCTGTGTGCTGGTGACCGGTTCCAACGCATCCGGCAAATCTACCTTCCTGAAGGCGGCGGCGCTGGCAGTACTCCTGGGGGAGACCATCGGAACGGCCTGTGCCAAGGCATGTCATTTCAACTTTTTCAGGATTTATTCGTCCATGGCGCTGCGGGACAACCTGCAGGGGAGTGAAAGCTACTTTATCGTGGAGATCAAGTCGCTGAAGCGGATCCTGGACGCGGCGAAGGAAAAGGAGCTGCCGCCGGTGATGGCTTTTGTGGACGAGGTGCTGCGCGGCACCAATACGGTGGAGCGGATCTCGGCCGGCACAGAGGTGCTCAGAGGCTTCAGCGAAGAAGGAATTCTATGCTATGCGGCGACCCATGACCTGGAGCTGACAGAGCTGCTCTCAGATGCCTATGATAATTATCATTTCCGGGAAGAGGTGAAGGGAGAAGATATTTTCTTCTCTTACAGACTCCTGCCCGGCAAAGCAACGACCCGCAACGCGATTCTGCTGCTTTCGGCCATCGGCTACGACCAGACGATTGTGGACCGGGCCAGCGCACGTGCGGCAGGCTTTATTGAGACCGGGAAGTGGATGGATACTGATACTGGAAAAGATCAGTCAGAAGGAGCGCGATGACACAGGCAGGCAGACCTTATGTGAAAATATTTACGGATGGTGCCGCCCGCGGAAACCCGGAGGGACCGGGTGGATATGGCGCCATTCTTCAGTACACAGATGCGTCGGGAAAGCTGCATGAGCGCGAGTATTCTGAAGGCTTTCCCGTCACATCCAATAACCGGATGGAGCTGCTGGGCGCCATCGTTGCGCTGGAGGCGCTCAACCGCCCGTGTCAGGTGGATCTGTATTCGGATTCCCAGTATCTGGTCAGGGCCTTTAATGATCACTGGATTGATCACTGGCAGGCCAACGGCTGGCGGACCAGCGGAAAGGAGCCGGTGAAGAACCAGGATCTGTGGGAGCGGCTGCTTGCCGCTGCTGCACCCCATGAAGTAACCTATCACTGGGTGAAGGGGCACAACGGACATCCGGAAAATGAACGCTGTGATCAGCTTGCCACAAAGGCGGCCGATGCGCTAAAATCCGAACAGGCACTGCCGGATGATCAGAATTCCGGGCAGAAGGCGTGAAGACAGGAGGTTTTCCATGGACCAGGAAGTAAAAACCCCAGCATCACAGCAGACGGAGGAAATTCTGATCCGCTATCTGGATCCGGACATGGAACGGCTGCATCCGATTGCGGGAAAATCCGACTGGATTGATCTGCGCGCGGCGCAGGACATTTCCCTGAAGCAGGGCGATTATGCGATGATCCCGCTGGGCGTCGCCATGAAGCTGCCGGAAGGCTATGAGGCACATCTGGTGCCGCGCAGCTCCACCTTTAAGAACTTCGGAATCCTGCAGACCAATCATATGGGCGTCATTGACCAGTCCTACTGCGGCGATCACGATGAGTGGAAGATGCCGGTGATCGCCATGCGCGACACGCAGATCCGGAAAGGAGACCGGGTCTGTCAGTTCCGGATTGTCCGGAAACAGCCGGAACTGATCTTTACGGAAACGGAGCATCTTGAGGCGCCGGACCGCGGCGGTTTTGGTAGCACCGGAACACGATAACAGCCGGAGGAAAACATCCGGATCTGAATATAAAAGACTGTATTATTAAAGCAGTATTCTAAAAGCAAGGAGAATGACAACATGAAAATTCGTACGCGTTACGCACCTTCCCCGACCGGGAGAATGCATGTAGGCAACTTAAGGACAGCACTTTATGCCTATCTGATTGCCAAGCATGAGGACGGCGACTTTCTGCTCCGGATCGAGGATACCGACCAGGAGAGATTTGTGGAAGGTGCAGTGGACATCATCAACCGCACGCTGGACCAGACCGGCCTGATTCCCGATGAGAGCCCGGATCACCCGGGTGAGGTGGGACCGTATGTTCAGAGCGAGCGACAGGCGCAGGGTATCTATATGGATTATGCGAAGCAGCTGATTGAGCGGCATGAAGCGTACTACTGCTTCTGCACGCCGGAGCGGCTTGCGGGGCTCAAGCAGACCATCACCGTGGACGGAGAGACGAAGGAGATCAGTGTC
>JAFTFP010000108.1 GCA_017449485.1 Lachnospiraceae bacterium | reverse complement strand
TGCAGGCATTCACATAGGAGAAGCTGCTCTTCTCCTCCCGCGCACGCCTGACCAGCTCAGTAAACTCAATCATGGCATTATAAGCCAGGCCCAGGAAAGACTCATTCCGGAGCACTGCGTTCGCCAGACGCTTAAGATATACATCTCCCAGCTCGTGCGCAGTCTCCGTACCTGCACCACCCGCGACAGCTGCCCGCGTCAGCAGGGTGATGATCGAGACGACCAGATATTCATAGTCTTTTCTGCTTTCCTCTGTCAGTTTCCCGATCTGAGCATAATCGGGCGTAGGGCCGAGAAGCGCTTTTTTAAGCGCCTCGGTATCTCCGCTCTCCACAATTCTGAGAAGATCATTTTCATAATCAATTCCCGGCTGGTGACTTCTGTCATTCTCGGACTGATCCAGCTGATATTCTTCCAGGTCGCCGCTGTGCTGCCAGTTTTCAAGGATATCGGCTGTCACGGGAATCTCGCCTTCGGAAATTGCAGATCCGGTAAAATGGATATATGCCAGTTCCAGGTACCGGCTCAGATCGCCCAGATCTTTTCTGGGAATCGAAACAGGTGCACTCAATCCATGACTGCGCGCATACTCCTGCTCGTATTCTTCTGTGGCAGCCCAGACAGCTGCCGGGCCGATCGCAAGTGAAAAGGAGCCGATGGGCATGATCCCATAAATAACCTGATCATTCTCAAAATAGATCGACGGCCGGTCGGACCTGCCGTATTCCTCCAGTGCAAGGCGCAGCGGTTCATGAGAAAGACAGGGATGACCGGCAGGCTCACAGCTGCTCCAGGCAGTCTGTAAAAGAAGCCCTCCGGTGCGCCACAGGGCGACCGGAAGGCCTGACAGTTCACTGATTGTCTGAAGAAAACTGATATCGTTCTTCCAGATCTCAGAAATATTATCATACATCGAAGACATTTACGTTTTTTCCCCCCCAACCTGTATCGTCTTAACGATAACACACTCAAAGGGAAAAAGCGAATATGCTCAGTCGATCTTCTGCTTCGTCTGATGATCGGAAATGAACTTCTGAATATCCTGACGCATGTTCTGATCAATCGGATATCTGCGGATAATCAGAATGCCGATGACTGCAAGGATCGCCGGAACCAGGCCGATAATAACAATCATCCAGGTCAGCATGGCGGGCATCTTGGACAGATCACCGACGTAGTTTCCGGTGACGGAGTCAACCTGATAGCCGATGGCAATCAGCACGCCTCCGACGATTGCAGAAGAAACAGCATTCTGTGCCTTCTCCAGGAATTTCTCCAGCACGCCGGTCAGCGCAGAGCGGTCCTTACCGGTCTTGTAGATGGTGTAGTCCATGATCTCCATGCTCAGGTTGGAGCCAGGCACGAAGTCAATACCGATGAAAAACGCCAGCAGGAACATAGGAATGAAGAAGAACACGGGGCTGGTGCGCAGCAGGCCGAGAACCTGCATGATGAACATCAGTAGACCCGATGTTCCCTGCATGGCCAGGTCAAAAATGTGCATCTTCAGGAAATTGCCCTTGAAGGCCTTCAGAACAGGATTCGCAAAAATCGTGCCGAGAATCAGCGGGAACAGCATCATAAGCGAGACAACCATGGACAGCGTCGCAAAGTACTCCATGTTCACCTCACCGGTTGTGAGATCCGCCGCATAAGCATACTTTACATAGTAGACAGGTGCTGCGAAAAGGAAGGTCCAGATGAAACCGGTAAAGATACATTTGAAGAAATTGAGCATCATGGGCTTATTGGTGCGCATCAGCTCGAAGAAATCGGAAAATTTAACCTTATCCTCCGGATCCTGTTCCACAACGTGCTTTTCCTTAACCATGAACCAGCCGATCACAGAGATGACAAAGGACACAATCATGACGCCGGAAGCCATCAGCATGTATGCTGACTTGAAGCTTCCGGTTACTGCCTGAATCGAAACGGCGACAGCCGCCAGCGCGGAACCGAAGATGCCCAGAATCATGACCCACAGGCGCGGACCGATCAGGAGCTTGGAGCGCTCAACGGGATCATTGGTCATGGTACGGAAAAGAAGGTTCTGGTTATAGAAGGATGCGCCGATGTCATAGACCAGGTAAAAGAAAATGACCCAGATCGTGACCAGAGCCGCCTTGCTGCAGATACTGTCCGGCAGCGCATAAAGTGCAATGACACCAATGGTGGTCATAATGATAGACAGCATGAAGAAGGGCTTATACTTGCCGTGCTTTCCGATTTTGCCGCTGTCCATGATGAATCCCTGGATCGGGTCATCCACTGCATCGATGACACGGGCTGCCAGCAGCACTGTGGCCAGTGTTGCGCCCATTTTTCCAAGCCCTGCATAGTCCGTCATGAATGTCATGAACATGGCAGACATAAAGACCGCTGCAATGCCGTTATTGGTTGACAGTGCAGTCGTACCGATGATCTCCCTTGCTCCAATAGCATCAGGACTTTTCACTTTAGGTGTTTTAGCCATTTTCTTGTACTCCTTTTCTGAATCTGTTCATAAATGAGCTTTTTCAGCCTACGAACAGAATTATAAAATCGAAAAGGAGTGAAATATACCACAGGTGTATGAATCTTACTAACGATGTGTTTTTTTACAGGACAAAATCCTGCTGATCGGCGGGCTTCACTCCGGCACGCGTGTCAGATACACCGACAGCGGCGGAACAAGTGACGGTTCATTGGTCGCGGGCAGTCCTTCCGAGAAGATTTCGATCCTGTCCGGGGCGGAGTGATACTCTCCCTCCCGTAAGATCAGCTCGAACGTCCGATTCTGATAAGCCGATTCCATGACAATTTCCGGCCGTGTCCGGTAAAACCGTTTTTCCGGAAGCACGCCTTTAAAGATTTCTCCAAAGAAGTCCAGTGTAACCTGCCCGTCTTCGGTGATGATCAGCTCCGCTCTTTCGTCCGGATGGGCGAGCGCTTCCTGGGTAAAATACGCATCCCGCATCTCTTCGAAATCCTCATCCATACTCACATAGCGGCCCGGCCACCCCTCGACCTGCCACCAGATGTCCTGACCGAAGTCGATCTCCTCTCCGTTGTGGCCTTTCAGGGAGTAATCGGGTATCAGCGGATACTCCTTTCCGCCGATCTGCACAGTAAACGCTGCCTCTGCTGCAGGCGCGGCTGTCCCGGACTTCTGTGCAGCATGAGCCTCTGCGAGTGTGGTCCGCTCCGTGAAGCGGTTCAGATATCCCTTCGCGTCGCTGACCGTCGACTCGGTGGATGATACAAAGCGGATACGTCTTCCATCTGTCAGACGGCAGACGTACTGATAGTCAACGTGCTGACTGCGCTTTGGCGGCTCTGCATATCGAGGTGCCTCCCCGACAACAGATTCGAAAACCATAATCTCCCCGGCCGGCACCGTGATCGATCCAAGCTCCGCTCCCTGCTCATTGATCTCCATCGCGTCAAAATCTTCCAGAAGCCGGCATGCTGTATTGCCGCCGTCGATCTGCAGGCAATCGTCAATCAGCACAAACCGCTTATACTTGATATCCGGATTGCTGGGGAAGAAATAGTACCCGTTCGGGACAAAAGCCGACTTGTCATAACTCTGTTCACCGAAGGAACGCTTAACCTCAGCCATATGCACGCAGTCCGGTGTATAGGGAACCGCCAGCATAATCTCCCGCAGGAAGCTGTCAAAATACTGCGCAGTAAGATAGGCAAACCGTCCGAAGCCTCCGTCCGGTCTGGAAAAATCGTAGAAAAAACCTTCCTGATAGCCGGTGCGCTGTCTGAACAGATAAAAGCCTCCTGCTGCCCGGATGATAAAGTATTCGGAGAACTCATCTCCGTATTCGATCTCCAGTTCCTCTGATCTGCCATTTTTCTGTGTAATCCGGAACATCGTCGTATCTTCTTTTTTCGTCAGAAGAACGGTTTCCTTTCCGTGCGGCAGACGATACTCTCTCCCCGGATCCATTGCGGCAATATAGGATTCCGGCACGGATGACAGCCGCCCTGCCTGATCACCTGCCAGGACATCATACGGAAGCGATACAGTAATGGCGCGATCAGTATAGTCATTCAGTTCTCTGCGCTTTTCCCGGGATACAGCATCCGAATTGAAATAGAACCGGATGCCGAGCGCGTCTGCCGTCCAGGCATAATCAGAAGAAGCTGTCGTGACCAGCTCCTTCATGCCATATTTTGCCAGCAGGGCTTCCTCAAGCATTCCGGAGCAGGTCTGTTCATCTTCCACCAGATCTGTCAGCGGGATCTCTTCGCCGCTCTTCGTATCATAGGTCGAGCCATGGAAGCGGTAGGTTATGCCTGCGCCGCTCTCGCTGCCCTTCTCATATTCCGTTTCCAGAAGGCTGAAAGCCGTCGCATCCGCGCGGGTCACATTGGCGATGTAGCCGCAGGTCACATACTGGATCTCATCCTGCTTCGACCCGGACGGGGCATTCGCCATGATCTCCTGTGCGCTCGTATGGATGTATTCCTCCGCCCGCAGATTGCATTCCGCCAGCGTATTCTTCAGCGTATCCGGCGCGTTCTCCTCCGCCGTCAGTTCCGTGTATCGTCCATACACGCCGGCTTTTTTATCCGGATCGATGGCTGTATATTCCCTGAGCTGTGCCCGGACGATGTAGGGTCCTTCTCCTAATATTTCCGCTGTGGTGCTGTTCGTCTGCATCTGCGTCTCCTCTTTTTCTTCCAAGATCTTTGATTGGCTCGACTGATCACTGTAGGGTCCCGCCGGATTCTCTGCTGCCATCCGGCATCCGCAGAGTGCGGCCGATACCGCCAGACACAAAATCAGCGCTGTACCTTTTACGAACGTCTTTATCATCACAGCTCCTTTCCGGGACCTTTCAGGTGAACTCACCCTCACAGATTTCCTGTTTTTTCGATACAAATAACAAACTTGAACCCTATTCAATCTTATTGTAGCCGGTAATGGGTCAAGCCGCCACCTGATTATTCTAGAAGATTCGTGAAGCATAAAAAAACCGCCATCCAAATGGATGACGGTTTTCACCAGGGGAAGAGGGATTCGAACCCCCATGAACGGTTTTGGAGACCGTGATACTAGCCATTGTATGATTCCCCTGTATGCAGCCGGCTTCTGCTGCCGACTTGACGAATTATAGCACAATGATCCGATCAGTTCAATACATTTCTTTTCTTCAATTGTGCTGTCGATCCGCAGTCGCCGGCTGTTTTTTCGGGAATCACTCCCTGGGAATACAGATGCGGTTTATTATAAAGTCAATCGAGTACGGGGTTCCGTTTCCGACATGCAGCGCCTTTCCGCCGGATTTTTCCTGATTGTGTCTGGAAGCTTTCTGAGTATAAATTGCGCAGTCGGGTTCATCTATGGTCCCGGACTGCTTGCCGTTCTGCCGCCAGCTCTCGGTTCCTGTCGATGACAGTTTCATGAGGTCCCCGTATTTTCCGTCATCATCCGGATCCCCTGTAAAGGTCATTGTAATCTGATACTCCTGCCCATAGTCGGGATCGCCGTCAGCAAAAGAGGTCTTATAAACGGTCTGGGCGCCGGCGGTCAGATCGATCACAAAAGTCTCTTTGTTCGTGAAGTCGATCTCGTTTCCGCTGCTGTTGCTGTAGCAGATGTACGGTGTGACCTCCATCGCAGTCGGATGAACCTCTCTCATAAACCTGAACAGCTCAACAACATCGGATGCACCGGAGTACGCATACGGTTCCACCCAGTTCTCCCCGCCGGCAGGCTTTTCTTCCGCGGTCTCCGTCTTGCCCTTCGTGAGGGTCTCCAGGAAAGTCTCCATCCCGTCTATGAAGTCGTCCAGATCGATGTATGTGCTGCCCGGGGCGATGGGTTCGTTCTCTTTCAGCTTCTGTTTCACTGTGTCTTCCGGCAGATCGGCGGCCGGGTCGGGAGCCGTCTGCGCCGGTTTTTCTCCGGATTCCATCAGTCCCACACCGTGCTGAACTGCCGCTTCCGCCTCTGCCTCCGTATAGCCCGAATCTTTCAGGACGGTCTTCATGGCTTCCTGCTGCATAGGGGAAGTTCCGGCTTTCGTGTCTTCAATATTGACCACCACACCCGTGTCGGCGGAGTTCACTTTGATCCCCATAACGGTCCCTTCTTCGGGATCGATATTGCTCAGGCCAAAAGACAGAATGCCGAAGAGGTTGGACGCCTCGTTTCCGTTGTTTGTGGTAAGAGACGTCAGCAGCTTCTCGTACTGCTCCAGCTTCGTGGCATCATCGATCAGTTTATTCATATCACTGATCTGGTTCTTAATATTGTATCCGACACCGGCTATGCCGACGATCATATTCGCCGTTTTCATCACACTGCTGTCCGAGATTTCATCTGCTCTCTTCGTGACTTTGTTTTCATCCGTGCCGTAATACAGCGTCGCTCCGGTTGAAGTAACCTCCAGAGTGCTGTTTACCGCCCCCATCACGATACCGCCGCCGGTCGCGATCAATTCTCCCGTCGCCATGGACGCGACAGCCCCCGTGGCAACCGGAGCAGCCGCGATCACCAGACCGGCCACTGTCCCGGCTGTTTTCAGCGTTTTGGCCACTTTAATGCACTCTGTCGCCTGGTCTGCGATCTTTGTCGCATCAGCGCCTTCCAGTGTCGCCTGAGCTATTTTCAGTTCCGCATAGGCGTGTTTGGCATCCGTTCCCAGCAGCTCGGCGAGGGCCTTGATCTTCTGGCCGTTTCTGGCCTTGTCATAGGCGTCTACGATCTCCTGGGCCGTCATTTCGGAAGCCGACCTGTCTTTGGCATACGCTGTCGTGACAAACAAGCCGCCGAGGGTTGCCCCCGTGTCCGCATCTGCTGTCTGCAGCACTTTGATCTCCGGCTGATCCCGCCTGTCATCCGCCTCCATCCACAGATCCACAGATCTGCCGAGGCTCTCACTGATCTTGTCCGCGTTTTCAAATGCCGTGAGGGCATCGTCAACCAGCTGTCTCAATTCCTCCGGATCGGCATTTTCCGCGTCATATGTACTCAGCAGTTCCAGATACATCCTGGCTTCGATGTAATACTGCAGGGCGATGTTTGCTTCCATTCCCACCATCGCCTCCGGGCCGGTCGGATTGGGAAGAATGACCTGGACACGGTTGACCGCGCCGCCCGCATTCTGTGCCGGGCCTCCCGGATCTTCTCCCTTCTTCAGGAAAAATCCGGGCTTTACAAAGCCGGTCACGACGATACAGACGACCAGAATCATCGCGATCAGACTGAACATGCCTCCTCTGCGTTTTCCGGCTTTTTTCCCGGCAGGTGCTGACATCTGCTGTACCCGGGCCATGTTCTGCTGAAACTGCGCCGCATTCCACTGCGGCTGTGCCGTGTTCTGCTGCAGCTGTGCTGTGTTCTGCTGCGGCTGTGCGGGCCGTCTCTGCTGCTGAGGAGCAGCCCCGGTCGGCGTACCGCAGAATCTGCAAAATACGGCAGAAGCGGCAATCTGCCTGCCGCAGTTTTCGCAATACATCATTTTCGGTGCTGTCTGCTGCGGCTCCGCGTCAATCCGGGACCCGCAAAATGTACAGAAATCTGTGCCCTCTTCGAGCGGTGCTCCGCATTTGCCGCAGTATTTCATTTCAGTTGCCATCGCAAACCCCTCTCCCACTTTTTATTCTTCAGTAAGCATTTCAATCAGAGTGAACTGCCCGTTTGCATCCTTCGTGACCGGGAGTCTGATGGCCATCAGGGAATCCGCGCCGACATAGTACTCAAGCCTGACGTCGTACGCTCCGTCTTTGTCCTCCCGTTCCTCTATTGCAGCCAGTTCGCAGGGCCCTCCGACCGCATACCGCATCCCGGAATTATCCAGCCATGTCAGAAACTCCTCCGGTGTGATCCCCTCTCCCAGGTTCATGTCATCGTAGAGTTTCAGGAGCGCGTCGGCTTCCGGGGACTGTTCGTCCACAGAAAAATCATCGCCGAAGACCACACCTGCGTTCACCTGATACATGTCATCCATGATCGTCGTAATGTAGGCATAAATCTCCGTCTCTCCCCAGGTTTCAACCAGGGTTTTCTGGTCCTCTTCATATTGTTTCCAGGCGTTCTCTGTCCGCGGTCCGATCATTTTCTCCCCTCCGCACCCTGTAAGAAAAGCAGCTGCGGAAGTCAGAAGGAGTATGCACAGAAAGCGGATCGGTCTTTCCCATAGAAAATGTATGTGTTTCATCTCCGTCTCCTTTCCGGGCCGGCAGGCATAAGACGGCCCTTGATTTTATCATATCGTTCTGCCGGCCGCCTCGGAATATGTGAATGCCCAGTTGTCATTGACACTTTATCTGTCACGCTTTGGAGGATACTTTCTGCGGGGGAATGGTGAAAAATATACAGGCAGGAAAATCCCCCTGAAAGCCTGTGGCTTTCAGGGGGATCAGATCACAGTTCAATTTCCTCGAAGTCTTCGCCGTCAAAAGGTCCGCCGGCAGAATTTACAGTATCGTCTGTACTCTCTTCCTGCTCTTTCCTCTGTTGGGCGAGGTACTCGGCAGCATCGTCCGGAATGTCATCGATATCATCTCCGATCTCGACATTCATGGGCTTTCTGCGGAACAGGATGTCATAGACCACCGGCACGATGAACAGGGTCATCAGTGTCGCGTAGATCAGGCCGCCGGTGATGACGATGGCCATGCCGCGGCTGAGCTGGCTGCCCATGCCGTCGCCGAACAGCATTTTGCCCATGGCGAGGACGGTTGTCAGCGTGGTCATCAGAATCGGGCGCATACGGGTTTTGCCTGACGCAATCAGCGCATCGCGGCGGCTGAGTCCCCCTGTGCGCAGCTGGTTCGTGTAATCAACAAAGACGATACCGTTGTTGACGACCGTGCCCATCAGGACAAGGAAGCCCATCAGGGACAGCAGGGAGAGCTGCTGTCTGGTGAAGATCAGGCCCAGCATGCCGCCGTTGAAGGCGAGCGGCACCGTGAACAGGATGATGAACGTCGAGAGCAGGCTCTGGAACTGGGCCACCATGACCAGGTAGATAAAGGCCAGTGTAAGAGCCAGCATCTTGGACATTTGCGTAACCATCTCCCGGACCTGTGTAGTCTCGCCGCCGATTTCCGCGCTGTAGCCATCCGGAAGATCGCGATTGATTTCATTCAGCTCGCTCTCCAGTTCACGGGACAGGAGGGTCGTGTTATAGCCTTCTTTGGTGCTGGCCGTGACGGTCATGTAGCGCCGCTGGTTTTCGCGGCTGATCTGGCCGGGTGCCGTGGTCTCTTCCAGCACAGCGAATTCGCCGAGCTTGTGCTTTTTCGGCTCAGAGGAAGTGCTCACCGCAGTGCTCACGGAATCTGTTTCTTCTGAAGCTCCTTCTCCGGCGGTTTCCTCTTCTGTACCTTCGCTCTGCTCCGCCGAGGCGTCCCCGCCCATCATGGCTGCGAAGAGATCCTCCATGCTCATCTCCGAGTCAGAGGACAATCCCATGCTGCCAAGGTCCATTCCGGAGGCGCCGGACATACCGGTCATTCCGCTCATACCGGACATTCCGGACATTCCGCCCATACCGGACATTCCGCCCATACCAGACATGCCAGCCATGCCGCCCGCGGCGGCACTGCCCATGGAAGCCTCTTCGAATTCCATGTCCAGCAGATTTTCGCGGGTCAGCAGATCCGTCTCATCTTTAATCACAACATTCAGTGTGATGCCGTCCGCCGAGATCGTGGTGGACGTGACATCGGTCTGCATTCTCGCGGCGATCTGTGTGTAGATCTGCGCGACAGTCAGCCCATAGGACATGGCCTTGTCCTTGTCGATCACAAGGTGCAGAGTCTGCTCGTTTTCTTCTGTTCCGTTAGTAATATTCTCAAAGCCGCCGGTCTTCTCCGCGGCCGCCATAACCTTTTCCGTAATCTCCGTGTCTTTGTCAAGATCTTCGCCATAGACGTTGACCGTCAGACCTGAAGACATGAAGGATGACAGGTCGCTCATTCCGCCTGCCGATACCGTGACGGTGCTCTCCAGATCTTTCGTGGCCTCTGTCATGTCTTTAACCAGTGCCTGGATCTTCTTTCCGGAGGTGCCCTCTTCAGGCGTCACGTAGCAGATGTAGTTTCCGTAGACATCCGAAGACGTTGTGAAGGAGGCGACCAGGCCGAGGGAACTGGACTGATCCATGGCACCGATGTCGCCCATGCCCGGCACTTCCATCAGCTTCTGAAGTGCTTCGTCCGTCATCCTATAGGATTCTTCGCGTGTGATGCCTTCCGGAGTCGAGATCGTGACCTGAATGTTGTCCGAGGTCATCTCCGGCAGCATGACGATGCCCATCCGGATCAGCCACAGCACTGACAGGGCCAGCAGCGCAATGGAGCCGCCGATCGGAACAGCCTTATGCTCCAGACACCAGTCCAGCGCGCGGCCATATTTTGCCAGCATCCGGTCAAACAGGCTTTCTTTCTTTTCTGCCGTATTACGCAGGATCACGCTGGCAGAGGCCGGCACGACCGTCATGGCAGTCACCAGGGATGCGGTCAGGCAGTAGGTAATGGACATGGCCATCGGAACCAGCAGTTCACGGACCATTCCGGTCGTAAAGAGCATCGGAACAAAGACGCAGATGGTGGTCAGCGTCGATGCGATGATGGAGTTGGAAACCTGTTTTGCGCCCTGCACAGCCGCCCGGGCCGGCGCGACGCCGCGCTGACGCAGACGGATGATGTTTTCCATGACGACGATGGAGTTATCCACCAGCATGCCGATGCCCAGTGAGAGGCCGGACAGGGTCATGATATTCAGGGACAGGTCGGAGAAATACATCAGCACCAGCGTAAACAGCACAGAAAGCGGGATGCTGATGCCGACCATGATCGTCGGGCGGATGTCCTTTAAGAACAGCGCCAGCACCAGAATGGCCAGCAGCGCGCCGAGGAGCATGCTGGTCAGAATGTCCTGTACGATCAGGGAAATATAAGAACCCTGGTCCATCATGGTGACGATGTGCAGGTTCTCGTCGTCCACCATCCGCTGCCTGATGGCTGCGCCGCAGTTCTTGGATACCACGCTGGTGCCGGAGGTGGAACCTTTGTAGATGGCCAGCACGATGCTGTCGTCTCCGTTCAGCTTCGCGTAGCTCATATCTGCGTTGTCGATCACGGTGATGTCCGCCACATCCTCTAAGCGGATCGTTCCGATGCCGTCGACGTCTGCCAGCAGCGCACCGGCGATGTCGAGGTCGCTCTCATACTCATCACCGATCTTCAGCAGCCAGGAGTTGTCATTTTCGTCGTCAATATAGCCCGCCGGCATGGAGAAATTCTGCGCATAAATCAGCTGGGAAAGCATCTGTGCGGAGACCAGCTGATCCACATTGGCGCTCTTGAGTGCCTGGGTGCGGGCAGTCTCATACTGGGCTGTGGCCTGCTGCAGATACTGCTGCATCTGGGTCAGGCCGGAGGAGGCCTGCATGAAGCCGAGGGCCGCGTCCAGCTGGCCCTGTGTCATGCCGGCAACGCCGTCTTCGAGGCCGGACAGAAGCTCCGGCATCCGGTTCATGTCATAATACATCTGTGCCAGGTTCACGTTGATATCGGCAACAGAAGTCCTGACCTGCGCGTCCGGGTGGGCCGCCTGCACCTCGTCCATCAGCGACTGAATCGTCGCGGCGACGGCCATCAGCTGGGTAATGCCGGCGGACATGCTGGAAACCGAGCTGCTGTTCTGAATCATCGAAGCTGCGCTCTGCAGGTTTTTAATCGAATTCTGAAGACGATTGCGGGTCTGCTCCGCCGCCATATATTCAATGGTGCCGGCAGTGCTCTCCGCCGCCTTATTGATGGCCTCTGTCAGCTCCTGAGTCGCCTTATTGAGTGCCTGGAAGTCCTCCTGAAGCTTCTCCTCGGGAGTCTGCGCAGCGCCGGTGCCGGTCTGCGTGCCGTCCTGCGCTCCATCCTGCGTTCCAGTCTGGGAACCATCCTGGCTGCCATCCTGTGTGCCCGTCTGCGTGCCATCCTGGGCCTGCGCATCACCTGTCCCGCCGGCGGCGTCGGTCAGAACCGGATCTGAGAGAACCGGCTGCTGCGGTGTCTGGGCATCAGAGCCCGGCAGCTCATCCGGTGCGAGATATTTTGCGCTGACTGTATTAAGCGGTCCGGGCAGCACTGCGCGTCCGCCCTGCCCGATTTCCTCTGGTGCTGCGGATCCGCCGCTCTGTCCTGCGTCGCCCGATGCAGGCTGGGTATTGTCTGCCGGCGTCGCGCTGCCGGAACTGCCGGAATCTCCTGCTGTACCCGATCCGGGCTGCGCATCGCCCTGACCGCCGGTATTTCCCGGGTTGTCCTGGCCGCCGGAAGGCTGCGTGCCCTCCTGATTTCCCGTGTTGTCTCCGCCGCCCGGATTGTCCGGCGTCGGTGTATCGGGTGTCGGCGTGTCCGGACTCTCCGCCGGAATCATCTCCTCCAGGTCCTTCTGAATATCATTAAAGGCCTTCTCAACATCGCTGACCTTCTGTCCGACCTCCTGATAAGAGGAGCCGGCTTCCCCCGCCTTCTGCGTGCCCTCCTGAATGACCGTCTGGGCATTGCTCCTGGCCTTTTCCAGCTCTTCCCGGGCTTTCTTCAGATCCGTTCCCGCCGTCTTATAGGCCTCCTGAAAATTGGCCATGGCACCGGAAATATTAAAGGCCATGCTCTCGCCGGGCGAGCCCATTTCGTTAAGACGCGCCTCAAGCTTATTCAGCTCTGAGATGGTCTTGATAATTTCCGTCTGGAGATCAATCTTGATCTCGTCAGCTTTTGGCTCGATCTGGCCCATGAGGCCGCCGGCCACCAGCGAACCGAACTGCCGCTCCTGCTGCTCAAGCTGGCGCTGTCCCTCTTCCACCTGTGCCTTCGCATCATCCAGCTGCTGCTTCGCGTCGCGCAGGCCTTTGTTGGTCTTGGCAAGGATTTCGTCGTTCAGATCGTTGATCTTTTCGCTGTTGAGCTCGACCTGCACGCTCTTTTCCACCGTACCGATGGTGACGACGCTGGCCACGCCCTCCTGTCGTTCAAAATATGGCACGAGTTCATTATTTACATATTCGGAAAGTTCGTAGATGTCATCGCCGTCCCGGCTCACTGCCAGATACATGGTGGCGAT
>JAFTFP010000007.1 GCA_017449485.1 Lachnospiraceae bacterium | reverse complement strand
AATTATGGACCGAAGGGGTACCCCCTTAGATAACTAATGAAAATCCGGCCAAATGGCCGGATTTTTTGCGTTTTCCCCGGGCCCATCCATCCCTGCCCACAAAACGAGCGCCTCCCTAAAAGAATCATTCCCGGTGCACCCACCCTTCTGCAAAAAAAAATGCAACGCCCCCAATACCTTAATAAACATTTTAGAAAATCGTAATAAAACCCAGTTGACATCCCTCTTTCCTAGTGGTAATGTGTACAAGAGAGGTGTTAGCACTCGACCGAGATGAGTGCTAATAACGGAAAAGGAAAGCTTCTTCCGCGGAGGCGGAGGGACTCCCGGACCGTAAACGGAGGATAAATATGGAACTGCAAGATCGAAAGATGAAAATATTGCAGGCTATCATCCGCAATTACCTGGAGACCGGCGAACCGGTGGGCAGCAGAACAATTTCCAAGTACACCGATCTCAAGCTGAGCAGCGCAACGATCAGAAATGAGATGGCGGATCTTGAGGAGATGGGACTGATCATGCAGCCGCACACGTCGGCCGGACGTATTCCTACTGATGCCGGCTACCGCCTTTACGTGGACCACATGTTGGGGTCGGAGCGCAGGCAGGTGGAAGAGATGAAAAGCATGCTCCTGCAGAAGCAGGACAAGCTGGAGAGTCTTCTGCAGCAGGTCGCTAAGCTCCTGGCAGTGAATACGCAGTACGCGTCGATGATCTCATCGCCGGTAATGAACCGGAACAAGATCAAGTTCATTCAGTTGTCACAGCTTGATGATAACAATATTTTGGCGGTGATTGTTCTGGAGGGAAACCTGATCAGGAACAGGGTGATTCCGGTGGATATGCCGCTGAGCGCCGAGCAGATGCTCAAGCTGAATCTGTTGCTCAACACGAATCTGTGCGGACTTCCCATTGAGGAGATCACGCTGGGGCTGATCGAGGCCATCAAGCGGGACGCAGGGATTCACACGCAGATCGTCAATGATGTTTTTGACGCGGCAGCGGAGATCGTCCGGAGTGAAGAGGACCTGCAGATCTACACGAGCGGAGCCAAGAATATTTTCAAGTATCCGGAGCTCGCGGATCACCGCAAGGCGAGTGAGATCATAAGCGACTTTGAGGAAAAGCAGGCGCTGAGCAGTATCGTTCAGGAATCTCTGGCGGACAGCAGCGAGACCGGCATTCAGGTCTATATTGGCGAAGAAATGCCTGTAGCCAGCATGAAAGACTGCAGTGTTGTGACTGCAACCTACGACCTGGGAGACGGCATGAAGGGAACGATCGGAATCATCGGGCCCCGCAGAATGGATTATGAGAGAGTCGTCAGTGTGCTTCGGAATATAATGAAGCAGCTGCCCGAACTGTACAAAACAAATCGGGAATGATCACCGGACGGCGCCGAAAAAGCGCTGAGGTGCGGAAAGGAATATATGGCAGAAACTGAAAACATGAAAAATGAGCAGAACGGCACCGAGACCGAAGAGACTGTGAAAGGTACAGAGGAGATGCCGGGAGCAGAGGGGCAGGCAGCAGACGCACAGGACGCCGGGACAGAAGGAACCGGTACAGAGCAGGCCGGCGCGGCCGGAGAAGAGCCTGAGGCAGAAGCAAAAGAGAGCGCGCAGGCAGAGGAGCCGGCGGAGAGCGGCGAGGCCGCTGAGACCGCAGGAGATTCGATCTCAAGCGTGAAAGAGAAAGCGCTCAGGGACAAGATCACATCGCTCGAGGACAAGGTCAAGCGCCAGATGGCGGAGTTCGACAACTTCCGCAAGCGCACCACCAAAGAGAAAGAGCAGATGTTCTCCATGGGCGAGAAAAACGTCATCGAGAAGATGCTTCCCGTCGTCGACAACTTTGAGAGAGGACTGGCGGCAGTTCCCGAAGCCGAAAAAGGCGGCGCGCTGGCGAGCGGCATGGAGATGATCTACAAGCAGCTGATGAAGCAGCTCGAAGATCTGGGCGTCAAGCCCATCGAAGCCGTAGGAAAGGAGTTCGACCCGAACTTCCACAACGCGGTGATGCAGGTCGAGAGCGAGGAGCTCGAGAGCGGCGTCGTGGCCCAGGAGTTCCAGAAGGGCTACACATACCACGACACGGTAATCCGCCACTCGATGGTGGGAGTCGTCTCCTGAGTCAATCTT
>JAFTFP010000107.1 GCA_017449485.1 Lachnospiraceae bacterium | reverse complement strand
TCTTCCTCGCCGGAAGGATTCTGTGCGTGCAGCTTCTTCTCCGCAGCAGAGAGCATGAGCTTGATGCGGTTGAGCTGATTGACCTCAGAGGCGCCGGGATCATAATCGATCGCGGCAATATTAGCCTCAGGGTAGAGCTGACGGATCCGCTTGACCACGCCTTTGCCGACAATGTGGTTGGGCAGACAGCCGAAGGGCTGAATGCAGACGACATTCGGAGTGCCGGAATGAATCAGCTCGATGATTTCACCGGTCAGGAACCAGCCTTCACCGGTTTCATTGCCGATTGAGACGATGGGCTCGGCATATTTTACCAGCTGATAAATACTTGGCGAGGGTGCAAAATGCCGGCTCTTCCGGTAGGTCCGGTTGATCGGGGCGAGGAACCCTTCAATGGCCTTGATGCCCATCGTGCACAGCACTGAGGCCTTCCGGCTGGTCCCGAGATATTCCGCCTTATATACCTGGTTATAGAAGCAGTAGAGCATGAAGCCCATCAGATCCGGCACACTGGCTTCCGCGCCTTCCTGCTCCAGGAGCTTGACCAGATAATTGTTCGCGGCGGGCGCGTATTTCACCAGAATCTCACCGACAATACCCACGCGCGGCTTGACGAGGGATTCATCGATCGGCACCTGGTCAAAGCTGCGGATGATCTGCTGACACATCCGGGATACCCGGATAATATCCGGCAGACCGGAGGTCTTCTTCAGGAAGGCAATCACCTTCTGCTTCCATTCTTCATGAAGCCGGTCCACAGAGCCTTCCTCCAGCTCATAGGGACGCATCCTGTAAACGCACTTCATAAAGACATCACCGAAAACCACTGCATAGGCCAACCGCGAGAGAAGCTTTAAATTGACTTTGAAGCCCGGGTTGTCTTCCAGACCTGCCAGATTCGCGGAGATGACCGGAACCTGTTCCATACCTGCTTTCTTTAAAGCGCGGCGGATGAAGCCGACATAATTACTGGCCCGGCAGCCGCCGCCGGTCTGGGTCATGATGACGGCCGTGCGGTTTAAGTCATATTTGCCGGAAGAGAGCGCTTCCATGATCTGTCCGACTACGAACAGGGACGGGTAGCAGGCATCGTTGTTGACATACTTCAGGCCGAAGTCCACCGCCTTCCGGTTGTCATTGGGCAGAACGACCAGATTGTAGCCGCTGGCGCGCATGGCGGGCTCGAGCAGGTCAAAATGAATCGGCGACATCTGCGGACACAGAATCGTGTAATTCTCACGCATCTCTTCGGTGAACGAAACCTTCTGGATTTCGGTGGAGGAGATGCTGCGCGTTTCATTTTTCTGATCGCGGATCCGGATGGCGGCAATCAGGGAACGGACGCGGATTCTTGCCGCACCGAGATTGTTGACTTCATCGATCTTCAGGCAGGTGTAGATTTTGCCGCTCTCAGACAGAATATCGTTGACCTGGTCTGTCGTGACGGCATCAATGCCGCAGCCGAAGGAATTGAGCTGGATCAGATCCAGATCATCTCTTGTGCGCACATAAGCAGCAGCGGCGTAAAGCCGTGTGTGATACATCCACTGGTCGAGCACGGTGATCGGGCGTTCCGGACTCATAAGATGAGAGATGGAATCCTCCGTCAGAACGGCCATGCCGTAGGAGGTGATCATCTCCGGAATGCCGTGGTTGATTTCCGGATCGATATGATAGGGGCGGCCGGCGAGGACGATGCCCTTCATTTCATGCTCTTCCATGTAGCGGAGCGTCTCTTCGCCCTGCCGGCGGATATCCTGCCGGCATTTCTCCATTTCTTTCCAGGCAGCATCTGCCGCCGCAGTGACCTCTTCTTCTGAGAGGTAGCCGTACATGGCAGAGGGCAGCTCATTATTCGCGACCGGCTCCATGCGGGTGCGGGGATCGGGATCGCAGAATTCGCGCAGAAGCGCCTGTGTCACAGTCTCCAGATCCGTAAAGGCCATAAAGGGATTGCGCAGCAGCACTTCGCCGCGGGTGATGGCTTCCACGTTATTGCGGATGTTCTCCGAATAGGAAGTGACGATCGGACAGTTATAGTGATTGTCCGAGGAAGCAAATTCCTTTCGCTCATAAAACAGCGACGGGTAGAAGATCCGCTTGATGCCATGGCGGATCAGCCACTCAACATGTCCGTGTACCAGCTTGGCCGGATAGCAGGCCGATTCACTCGGGATCGACTCGATGCCCAGCTCATACAGCTGATGAGAGGAGAGCGGGCTTAAGACCACGCGGAACCCCAGACTGGTAAAGAAGGTATGCCAGAAGGGGTAATTTTCATACATATTCAGCACGCGCGGGATTCCGATTATGCCGCGGGACGCCTCCTTCTCGGAGAGCGGGCGGTAGGAGAAAACCCGGCGGAGCTTGTATTTGTACAGATTCGGGACATCCGTGTCGGTCCGTTCCCGGCCCAGGCCCCGCTCGCAGCGGTTGCCGGAGATGTATTCGCGCCCATCGGAGAAGTGGTTGACCGTCAGACGGCAGTTGTTGGTGCAGCGCCCGCAGTTGGTAAGGGTCGTGCGGTAGGAGAGTGCGTCTATTTCCTCAAAGGACAGCATGGTGGAGCTGACAGGCTCCTGAGCCGTCTGCTGCGCCCCGGCATAGCGCTCACGTGCAATGAGAGCTGCGCCGAATGCACCCATGATGCCGGCGATGTCCGGGCGGATGACTTCGCCCCCGGAGATCTTCTCCAGTGCGCGCAGAACAGCGTCGTTGTAGAAGGTGCCGCCCTGTACGACAATATTTTTTCCGAGCGCTGCCGCATCGGAAACCTTGATGACCTTGAAAAGTGCGTTCTTGATCACGGAGCAGGCAAGACCCGCCGAGATGTCAGAGACCTCGGCGCCTTCCTTCTGCGCCTGTTTGACGCGGGAATTCATAAAGACTGTGCAGCGCGTGCCCAGGTCAATGGGGTGCTCTGCGAAGAGCGCAGCCTGAGCGAATTCTTCCACCGTCATATTCAATGATTTGGCAAAGGTTTCAATAAAGCTGCCGCATCCGGAGGAGCAGGCCTCGTTCAGAAGCACATTATCGACCGCGTGATTCTTAATGCGGATACACTTCATATCCTGGCCGCCGATATCG
Source organism: Lachnospiraceae bacterium (assembly GCA_017449485.1). GTDB lineage: Bacteria > Bacillota > Clostridia > Lachnospirales > Lachnospiraceae > CAG-791. The sequence continues at coordinate 3,799 of JAFTFP010000107.1, read as the reverse complement.
AGAATACAGTCCACATCCGGATTGAAGAAGGCGGCTGCATAGTAGTGGGCGATGGTTTCCACCTCGCCGTCATCCAGCTGGAAGGCAGCCTTCAGAAGCGCTTCTCCGTAGCCGGTGGAGCAGGCGCGCGCGATGCGGACAGAATGAGGAATCTGATCCCGGATCTCGCGGATGGCGCGGATGGCGGTTCCGATGGGAGAGCCGTTGTTGCCCGAATAAAAGCTGTACAGCAGATCGCCTTCACTGCTGATCAGCGCCAGCTTGGTCGTAGTGGAGCCGGCATCAATGCCCAGGAACGCATCACCGCTGTAGGTGGAGAGATCACCGGTGTGAACCTTCGCGCGGGCGTGCCGCTCTTTAAATGCATCATATTCCGCCTGCGAGGAGAAGAGCGGATCCATCCGCCCGATCTCAAACTGCATCCGGATCTCGCTGCGCAGCTTCTCTTCCAGCTTGTGAAGAGAGAGGGAAACCTCTTCTCTGGCATTGAGCGCGGAACCCATTGCTGCGAACAGGTGGGAATTTTCAGGAACAATCGTGTGCTCCTCATCCAGGTTCAGAGTCCGGACAAAAGCTGCCTTGAGCTCAGTCAGGAAATGCAGCGGGCCGCCCAGAAAAGCGACGTGTCCGCGGATCGGCTTGCCGCAGGCAAGACCTGAGATGGTCTGATTGACAACGGCCTGGAAAATAGAGGCGGCCAGATCTTCTCTGGTGGCGCCTTCATTAATCAGCGGCTGAATATCAGATTTTGCAAAGACGCCGCACCGGGCGGCAATGGTATACAGTGACTGATAATGCTTCGCAAATTCGTTCAGACCGGCGGCATCTGTCTGCAGCAGCGATGCCATCTGGTCGATGAAGGAGCCGGTTCCGCCCGCGCAGATGCCGTTCATGCGCTGCTCGATATTGCCGTTTTCGAAATAGATGATCTTGGCGTCTTCACCGCCCAGCTCGATGGCCACGTCCGTCCGGGGAGCAAAGGTCTCCAGCGCGGAAGAGACGGCAACAACCTCCTGAACGAAGGGAATTTCAAGATAATTAGCCAGCGTCAGACCGCCGGAGCCGGTGATGACAGGATGTACAAGAACATCGCCGATCTGAGCAGCGGCTTCTTTCACAAGTTCGGCGAGGGTGCCGCGGATATCGGCGTGATGACGTCGGTAGTCAGCGAAGGCAAGCTCATGATAAGGATTCAGAATGGTGATTTTTACGGTAGTGGAACCGATGTCGATTCCCAAGGTGTAGTCTTTTCTGATCAAAGCTGAAATACTCCATAAAATCCGCATGTGTCTTCAGGCAGACGTGTGGTGCTGCGGCAGACGGATACATGCATAAGAACTCAAATTAAATGGAATTTTAGCTCAGTTTCTTAAAAATAGGAAGTTACAAAAGTGGGGAACTGTGGCATGGAATGCACACTGAAGCGGGTGCCGGTTGCCCGCAGATGGCTTTCTGTGCTACAGTTATCTTTACCTTAATGCCCGGGAAAACAAGAGAGTCAGGGCATACGCAACAGACGAAAGAGGTGAATGATTTGAATAAGCTGAATCTGCGTAAATATGCGATCCCGAACCTGTCACTGGTTCTGATCATCTGCTATGCCTTCGGCTATCTGATCGCTTATATCAATCCGACTTTTGCGGATTATCTGACATTGAATCCCAACGCGATTCTGCACGGACAGATCTGGCGGATCATCAGCTGGATTCTGATTCCGCCGGGAGCGGGAAATATCCTGTTCACAGCGATCATGCTTTACTTTTACTATTCCATCGGCACGACGCTGGAAAGAACCTGGGGGACCTGGCGTTATAACGTTTATCTGTTCTCCGGCTTTCTGTTCACGCTGGCCGGCGCCTTCGTGATGATGGGGTGCGCCTATCTGATCGATGCGCCCAGGGTGGCAGCGTATGGCGCAGCGGAATACTTCCGCGTAGTTTCCCGTTCGTTTTCCACCTACTATGTCAACATGTCCATTTTCCTGGCTTTTGCCGCCACTTACCCGGACATGCAGGTGCTTCTCATGTTCCTGATTCCGATCCGTGTGAAGTGGCTCGGAATTCTGGACGCGGTCATGCTGACCTATGACGCGATTGTGAGTCCGTTCTACATCCGGATTGCCATTATCGCCTCACTGCTGAATTTCCTGATTTTCTGGCTCAGAAGCGGAACCTTCCGGCATCTGTCGCCGAAACAGATCCGGCGCAGGGCGCAGTATCGGCAGAGCGCGGCCCGGGGTGAGGCGGAGCGCCGGCAGACAGTGATCGACGCACAGAATGCGTTCGGAAAAATGAAAGCGGCAAGGCATCGCTGCTGTATCTGCGGCAAGACGGAGCTGGACAGCCCGGACGAGGAGTTCCGGTTCTGTTCAAAATGCGCCGGAAATCGGGAGTATTGCTCAGAGCATCTGTATACGCATGTCCATGTCACACAGGACAGCCTGGAAGGAGAGTCATAATTCATGGGACAGAATGAAATGGAGAAGGAACAGCGGTTCCTTGCAGCACTGCAGGAGGCAGTGAAGAAAGCCAGGAAAAATGGAAACTGGATTTCGGAAGACGAGCTGAGTGAATTGTTCGGCACCATGGATCTGAGTGCGCAGCAGATGCAGCAGATCCGTGACTATCTTAAGAATGCAAAGATCGGAATCGGAGAGGCCCTTCCGCTGGAAGAGATTCTTACAGAGGAGGAGCATAATTATCTGGATGATTATATTGCAATGATCCGGGAGATTCCGCAGCCTTCGCAGGGCGAGCTGGATGCACTGCGTCTGTCTGCCATGGCAGGGGATGAGCGGGCACAGAAAAGTCTTGCCGAGGTCATGCTGATCAAGGTCGTGGACATCGCCAGGCTTTATGCGGGGCAGGATGTTCTGATCGAGGATCTGATCGGTGCGGGAAATGAGGCACTGGCGCGCGGTGTAAAGCTGCTTGCACCGTTGGAGACGCCGGATGAGGTCGACGGCGCACTGGGCAGGCGGATCATGGACGCGATGGAGGACCTGATCGCACAGAGAATCGATGAGCGGGCCAGCGACCAGGATGTCGAAAAGCTGGTGAACCGGGTGGCGGATCAGGCAAGAGAACTGGCACAGGATCTGGGTCGGAAGGTCACGGCAGCAGAGCTTGCGCAGGAAGGCGTAGTCACGGAAGAGGAGATTCTGCAGGCAATCCGTTTTTCCGGCGGAAAGATTGAGGATCTGGAGAATCCAGAAAGCTGAAGGAGAAGGATAATGGCCATGACACTCAGTGCCCGGGATGGAAACGGGGACTTTAAATACATGATAGATGATCTGACGCTGCTTTATTTCGGCGCGCGCTGCACCTACCGGGAACTGCTGGAATCGGAGAACTGCTCGATTCAGTTTCAGCGGGTGATCCGGAACTGGCTTCTCAGAACTGTGGATCCGGATACGACCCTTGAAAGCCACCTGTATTATCTGCAGAAAGACTCGGAGGACTATCATGTGTTCCGGCATCTGAAGGCACGGATCCGGGTTGTGCTGCCGGTGCAGAAGAAAGGATTCGGAGGAAAGGAGAAGACTTCCTATCAGGAACAGCTCTGGAAGCTGGATCAGCTGGTGGAGCTTACGCCGGAGCAGAAACAGGCTCGGGGTGTTCTGATCCGGGAGCTTCAGATTTCCAAGCTCGGCCTGATGAGCATGAGCTGAGGCGGCATGGCATTGCACCTCCATCCTCTGAATGCTATAATTATTACGTTTTCGGAATCCCGGTGCATCGGCACGGGATTTTTTATTTTCCCGGCTGAATTCAACTTGCATTTGTATTATCTGAATGAT
>JAFTFP010000106.1 GCA_017449485.1 Lachnospiraceae bacterium | reverse complement strand
CTCAAGCCCCTGCGTCAGTCTTTCTTCAGCAATTCTCTCTGTATTATCCATTTTCAAGATCTTTTCTGTTTAACCCTGTTTCTTACTAGATATGGTGTGAAATTGTTTCACGTGAAACAATCCGCGCCTGTCACAGTAGAAATGTTTCACGTGAAACATATATTAGATTTTATTCTTTTCCAGATAGATTAACAAGACAGCAATGTCTGCCGGTGTAACGCCGGACAATCTCGAGGCCTGTCCTATATTAATAGGTAGAAACTCTTTCAGCTTCTGCCTCGCCTCCAGCCGCAGGCTCCCGACGTCATCATAATCGATCTGCGGCGGTATTTTCTTGTTCTCGAGCTTTTCGAACTGTTCAACCTGCTTCTGCTGCCGCTCGATGTAGCCTTCGTACTTGATGTTGATTTCAACCTGTCTGGTCACTTCCCGCGGAAGCTCCGGACGATCCGGGTCCAGTCCGCTGATTTTCTCATAATCCAGTTCCGGACGGCAGAGCAGTCCAGCCAGCGTCATGGCAGTAGAGAGCTCGGCTGATCCGACAGAGCGCAGGTACTCCTGGTTTTCCCTGGCGGCACCGATGCGTACATTTTTCAGTCTCGCTGTTTCTTCCTCAATCAGGCGCTGCTTCTCACAGACTTTTGTATATTCCTCCTGTGAGATCAGTCCCACCTGCCATCCATACTTTCGAAGGCGCAGGTCTGCGTTGTCCTGTCTGAGCAAAAGCCGGTATTCAGCCCGGGATGTCATCATCCGGTAGGGCTCGCGGTTATTTTTAGTCACGAGGTCATCAATCAGAACGCCGATATAGGCCTCGGAGCGGTGAAGAATCAGCGGCTCTTTTCCCATCAGCTTCATGCTCGCATTGATGCCGGCGATCAGTCCCTGTGCAGCAGCTTCTTCGTACCCGCTGCTCCCGTTGAACTGTCCGGCGCAGAACAGGCCGTCGACATCCCGTGATTCCAATGTCAGCTTCAGCAGATTGGCATTTACACAGTCATACTCAATGGCATAAGCATTTTTTACAATGACGCAGTGCTCAAGTCCCGGCACAGTACGATACATCTTCCACTGCACATCATCCGGCATGGAAGAGGACATGCCGTCTACATAAACCTCGTTCGTGTCACGGCCTTCCGGTTCAATAAAAACCTGATGTCGTGTCTTTTCCGCAAACTTGACTACCTTGTCCTCAATAGAAGGGCAGTAGCGAGGGCCGGTTCCTTCGATGATGCCGGCATAAATAGGAGAGCGGTCGATATTCTCCCGGATGATCTCATGGGTTTCTTCATTGGTATAGGTCAGAAAGCAGGGGACCTGCTCGATCTGCACATCCTTGGGATCCGTTGAATAGGAGAAGGGGATGACCTCCTTGTCTCCCTCCTGAATCTGCATCTTGGAATAGTCCAGCGAGCGACCGTCCATCCGGGCGGGCGTGCCAGTCTTAAACCGCCGCAGAGGAATGCCGAGGCCGCTCAGTGATTCTGAAAGAAAAGTGGATCGCTGCATGCCGGAAGGCCCGGTCTCCGTGATGGATTCACCAACCAGGCAACGCGCATTCAGATACGTGCCGGTACAGATAATCGCCGCCCTGCAGTGATAAACGGTTCCAGTATGAATCCGTACGCCGGTGATGACCGGACGGCCTGTTTCTTCCGAAACTTCTGTGAGAAGATCTGTAACCTCCGCCTGCCGAATCGTCAGATGCTCCTGCTTTTCCAGAACTTTTCGCATTTCCCGGGAATAGGCAGCTTTGTCCGCCTGCGTCCGCAGTGAGTGTACCGCCGGCCCCTTTGAAACATTCAGCATTTTGGACTGAATGAAAGTCTTATCAATATTTTTGCCCATCTCGCCGCCCAGGGCGTCGATCTCCCGCACCAGATGGCCCTTGGAGGATCCGCCAATGTGCGGATTACAGGGCATCATGGCGATGCTGTCCACGTTCATGGTAAAAATAACTGTCTCCAGGCCCAGTCTTGCACAGGCCAGTGCAGCTTCACAGCCGGCATGCCCGGCGCCGATCACACAGACATCTGTCTGCAGTTCATAAGAGTGATTCATCTTGATATCATTCATCCTTTATTTTCCAAGACAGAAGTTGGAGAAGATTTCTTCCACCAGATCATCCTCCACAGCCTCACCGATAATGGTACCCAGACTCTGGTAGGCATTCATCAGATCAATGGAGAAAAAGTCCTCCGACATACCGCGATCGATACTTTCCATCGTCATGGCGATGGCATCGGCCGCATCCTGCATGGCGCGCGTCTGTCTCGCATTCGCCAGGAAAACTTCATTCTTTTCGAGAATCTCACCGAGCCGGAACAGCTCTGAGATCTTATTTTCCAGCTTGTCCAGTCCTTCTCCGGTTGTCATGGAGCAGCTCAGGTGCTCCGCGCTGATTCCTTCTGCCTCAAACAGCCGGACCATATCCTGCTGTGTCACCTTTTCGCCCAGATCCGTCTTATTCCGGATCGCGATACATTGAACCGGATCGGCCTTTCCGCGTTTTTCTGCAAGAGTGGCAATCTTCCGGACAACCATCTGATCTTCCGTGGTGAGTTCTTCCGAAGAATCTGCGACAAACAGTATCAGTTCCGCCTCATCCAGTGCCCGGACAGCGCGCTCGATGCCGATCTGCTCAATCCGGTCATCGGTCTCATGAATACCGGCCGTGTCAGTAATGCATAAAAGCACTTCACCAATCCGCGCGGTCTCTTCAAGAATATCTCTTGTCGTTCCGGCAATTTCCGTCACAATTGCCCGGTCCCGTCCGACCAGGCGGTTTAAGAGAGAAGATTTTCCCGCATTAGGTTTTCCTGCAATCACCGTCCGGATGCCTCGCCGCAGGCTCTGACTTCTTCCGGATTTCTCAATCAGATCCTTCATTTCCTTCAGAAGATCGCTGCAGATGCCGCGCAGCTTTTCCGGATAGCCCTCCAGTGAGAAATTCTCCGGGTCATCCAGCGCCGATTCAATAAAGGCGATTTCATACAGAATTTTTTCTCTGAGGGTGCGGACGCTTTCTGAAACAGAGCCTTCAAGCTGAGCGACTGCTGTTTTTCTCGCAAACTCGCTCTGAGAGGAGATCAGATCCATGACTGCTTCCGCTCTGGACAGATCAATCCGCCCGCCCAGAAAAGCGCGCTTGGTAAATTCACCGGGCTCGGCCAGGCGCACGCCGCTCTGCAGAACCAATTGGAGCACGCGGTTCATGACGAAGACGCCGCCATGCGTGTTGATCTCCACGGTGTCTTCCGTCGTGTAACTGTGCGGGGCCTTCATCACCGTGAGCAGCACTTCATCGATGATTTCACCCTTTTCAACAATATATCCGAAATGAATAGAGTTGGGAGCAAAATCTGCAGGATTCGAGCGGCCGCCGGGTGTTCTGAAGAGCTTTGCAGCTGCTTCAAATGCCTGTCCGCCGCTGATTCGGATAATACCGATTCCCGCATCCGAAGTGCCGGTCGCAATCGCAGCAATGGTATCCTGTTCTTTCATATAGAAAATCTCCGGAATATGGGAAACGCCATCGGTCCTTGCCGACGGCGCCCATAAATAAACTGTTGTGGAATAATGATTACTGCTTCTTCAGCGTCACAACCACTTTGCGGTAAGGCTCTTCGCCCACGCTGTATGTTGTCACATAGCGGTCATTCTGCAGTGCGGAGTGAATAATCCGTCTTTCATACGGATTCATCGGCTCCAGTGTGACCGGCCGGCGGCCGCGTCTGACCTTGTAAGCGATATTCTTGGCAAGACTCTCCAGCGTCTTCTTTCTGCGCTCGCGGTAGTTCTCTGTATCCGCCTTGACGTGAATATAGCCTTCCATATCCTTATTGACAACGAGAGATACCAGATACTGCAGGGAGTCCAGCGTCTGACCGCGTTTACCGATCAGAACACCCATATCGTCTCCTTCAATGTTGACGGTCAGGATGTTTTCCTCTCTGTCGAAGCTTGTCGTAAGCTCAACCGGCAGCTCCATCGCAGCAAAGACGTCCTTCAGGAAGGTTTCCGCCTTCTCCTTTACCGCTTCGATGGTCCCATCGTCATAGTCGATGTGCTTTTCTTCCTTCCGCTTCGGTGCGGGCGTCGGCTCCGGTGCTTCATCGAAGGCAAAATCTGAAAAGTCTTCACGGACACGATCATTTCTGCGATTCCCGCGTCCGCCTTTTCTGCGATCGCGATCACGGCCTCTGCCGCGTCCGCTTCTTTCGCGATATTCCTGATTCTCCTTCGGCGGCTCCTGGCTGTTATATTTGCCCTCCGCCTCCAGGCGGTCCAGCTCCGCTTCAATATCCTCAAAGGTCTTAACCTTCGGTTCCTGCGGCTCCTCGGCTTCTTTCTTTTCAGGTTCAGCGGCATAAGATCTGAAAGGTCTTTCTGTTTCCTTTACGCGCGCCTTGATCACGGCCGGCCTCGCATTGAATCCAAGAAAACCCGAACTGCCCTGATCAATGATTTCATATTCCAGCTTGTCGCTGGTGACAGACAGCTTTCTGCACGCAGAGGTAATCGCGTCATCCAGCGTCTTTTCCGATACTTCTATATATTCAGACATTGAATATTCCTTTCCCATCACTTGCTTACATCATTGTACTTGCTGACCATATTGGCCTTCTCAGCAAGCGATCCCTCTTTGTATTTCTTTCCCGCTGTCTTCGCCTTGGCTGCCTCGAAATCCTTTTCCATGGATTCGCTCGGTCTGACACTTCTGGCCTTTTCGGAGGTGGTTGCCCGTCTCTTCGGCTGCTGTGCCTGTCCGCCTGCTGAATTCTGTCCGTCGATACTCTTCGTATTCATTGCAGAATACTGCATCATCTTTTCGTAAGCTGTAGGCTTGTCTCCACGCTTTTCAGCGATCTTCTTCTGCTTTTCCAGATTCTTCTTAACCATCTCATCGATATCCATCCGATCGATGTGGCGATTGATGAAAATCTGCTGCACGCAGCGGATGACTGCACCGGCTACCCAGTACAGACCCATACCTGCGGGAAGCGTAAAGCAGAACCAGGCAGACATCAGCGGCATCAGCGTGTTCATGGTCTTCATGGACTGCATCATCGTGTCCGCCTGCTCATTTCCTGACTTCTGCGGTGTATCCGCTGTCGGCATCATTTTGACATTCAGCCACTGGGTAACAGCAGAAAGAATCGGAATGATCAGAGCAGCAATCATAACCAGAATCGATTTATCTGCCCAGCCTTCCTTGAACATATAGGAAGGAGAGTTTCCGATATTGATGCCCAGGAAATTATTGTAATAATCCAGCTTCGTCACAGTGGAGGTGATATCTGCGGAAACAGCGCTGAAGCGCTCTGCCAGCAGACTCCAGTCAGCGGAGGAAAACTTATTCAGGACATCGATATAGGTGTTCTGAACATACTCCGTCACACCGGAAGTGAAGCTCTCATTTGTAAACTGTCTTGCAAACTGAGCTGCAGCAGTAGTTTCCTGAAGATATTCAGCACTGCCCTTGATGGCAATCAGATTATCAACCAGCGGGAAGAACGCTTCCTTAACCTGGTCAACATAAGCCGGAATATTGTAAATGACCCGATACAGCGCGAACAGAATCGGCATCTGAATGATCAGCTGAACACAGCTGCCGGTTGCGGAAACACCGTACTTCTTGTAGACGGCCTGTGTTTCCTGGTTCATAGCCATCATGGAGTCATTATCTTTTTTATCTTTATATTTTTTCTGTATTGCGTTCAGTTCGGGCTGCATTTTCGTCTGCAACTTGCTGAACTTCTGCTGTTTGACTGTCAGCGGCATCAAAGCCATATAAATAACAATCGTAAACAGAATAATCGCTAGACCGATATTCGGTATTCCGATGACATTCAGAAGCTTGAAAATATAGTTCATCAGAAGACCAAGGAGTCTGGCGATTGGTCCGAGAATAGCGCTGGACTGCTTAGTTAAAAACTCAGAATACAATGGATATCCTCCTTATTCGTTATGGCACCGGGTCATAGCCCCCATGAGAAAAAGGATTGCAGCGCAGAATTCTCCACGCAGCGAGCAATCCCCCCTTCAGTACACCATACTTTTCAATCGCCTGCAGCCCGTACTCCGAACAGCTCGGATAATAAGGGCATTTTGTGCCTTTTAAGGGAGAAAGATACTTCTGATACAGACGGATCATTCCAATCGCGATTTTCTTCATACGGATTCCCTTAAAATACCAGCTTTTCTGGAAAGACTTAGGAACGCGCTCTCAATCTCCTGGTAGGCCGCATCTTTCGCCGCCGTGCGCGCCACGACTGCCATATCCAAACCACTATTGAACATGCTTTCATGCAGTCGATAAACTTCTTTTATTCGTCTGCGGATTTTATGACGAACCACGCTGTTTCCGACCTTCTTACTGACGGAAATCCCAAGACGATTCTGTTCTGTAAAATGACCTGTCCGATTCGGTTCTGCACACACATAAAGAACCAGATACCGGTTTGCGTAGGATTTTCCTGTCTTATAACAATTTCGGAATTCTTCGTTTGTTCTGAGTGATTCCATATATTAAGAAAAAAGCCACATTTCTGCGGCTTTCACTTTTTAAGCGGTTAATTTCTTTCTGCCTTTAGCTCTTCTTGCTGCGAGAACCTTTCTCCCGCCTGCCGAGCTCATTCTGGCACGAAATCCGTGAACCTTCGCGCGCTGCCGCTTCTTCGGCTGAAAAGTCATTTTTGCCATCGTTAAACACCTCCTTGTCCTTCTTTTCTGGTGTGTGCCTTCTCCATAGAATAAAAAACTGCCGTCATTTTCATAGAACAGCTCTCATATTATACGAAATAGTCAATTTTCCGTCAAGGATTTGATTTCCGGTTTTTCCTTTATTTTTAAGGCTTTTCAGCTGTTTGACTGTGAATAAACACCTGTTCGTACAACATTTGGAAATGAAAAATTTTCTTTTACCACATTTTGTGGTCAGAAAGTACATGATCGACATTTTTCCAAACATTCTTTTATTCACATTCTGTGAATAAAATGTGGATAAACAAAGAATTCTGAAAATGTCTGAATTAAATGCAGTCAGAAACCGTGGAATCCTGCGGCTTTGAAGGACTGTGATGAATGTGTCTAAAGTTATTCACATTTCCACATTATTTCGGTTTTACGTTAATATTTTTATTAAATGAGCGCTTTTCTGGCCATTTGAACTTTTATTTTTTTTATTATAAACTACTTTCACTACGATTTTTTCTGGAGTAACTGTTATGAGCGAAGATATAATCAGATCCCAATGGGAAGATATTAAGCAGCATGTGCGGGAGGAGTATGGTCTCTCCGATGTTTCCTACAAGACCTGGATTGAGAATCTGCAGGTATATCGTGTGGACAATCATGTCGTCACGATTATGATTCCGTCTGATCAGAAATATTCCCTGACTTACATTGATTCCAAATACAGAAACTATTTCCGCATCACGATCACTGAAATGATGCAGGATGATTACGATGTGGAATTTATTCTGGAAAATAATGCTGTAGATCAGAATTCATCCTCAGCGATGAATCGAGTTTCTTCCTATAATATTAACTATGAGAACGCCAACCTGAATCCCAAGTATCGTTTTGATACTTTTATTGTCGGCGGAAACAATAAATTTGCTCATTCTGCAGCACTGGCTGTAGCAGAATCTCCCGGCGAGGCTTATAACCCTCTTTTTATTTACGGAGGAGCAGGACTCGGCAAGACGCATCTGATGCATTCCATCGGACATTTCATTCTGGAACAGAATCCGAATACCAAGGTACTGTATGTCACTTCTGAAACTTTTACCAATGAAGTGATTGAATCCATACGAAGCGGTAATGCTTCTTCCATGGCCAGACTGCGGGATAAGTATCGGACAGTGGATGTACTTCTGATCGATGATATTCAATTTATAATAGGAAAGGATTCGACACAGGAAGAGTTTTTCCACACTTTCAACCAGCTGCACGCCGCCGGAAAACAGATTGTTCTGTCCTCTGACCGGCCTCCGAAGGAAATTGAAACACTGGATGAACGTTTCCGCTCCCGTTTCGAGTGGGGACTGATTGCCGATATTCAGGTTCCTGACTATGAGACAAGGATGGCGATTCTCTTAAAGAATGCTTCTAATTCCGGTCATCACATCGACGATGAGATTCTTGAATATATCGCAACCAGCATCAAGTCCAATATCCGTGAGCTGGAAGGTGCGCTGAACAAGATCATAGCCTATTCACGTCTGAATAATGTGGATATCACACTGGAGAATGCGAAAGAAGCGCTCCGGGATATGGTTTATCCCGAGGCAGGACAGACCATCACGCCGCAGTATATCGCTGAGAGTGTCTGTGAACATTACGGTGTAAAACTTGCGAATATCGCGTCGAAAAAGAAAAATGCCGAGTGTGTTCTTCCCCGTCAGATCATCATGTATCTATGCAGAGAGTACACAGATGCGACGCTGGACCAGATTGCGAAGATTCTCGGCAAGAAGGATCACTCCACTGTAATCTATGGAGAAAAGAAAATTCGCGAAGATCTTCACACAAATGAAGAACTTAAGAACACTATCAACATTATTCTCAAGAAAATGAATCTTCACGAAACCTGATCCACCAGGTCAGTGTTGAAAACTGAATCGAAATTCGCCCGAATTCAGCCCCTTTTTCCACTGTTACGTACAGGGATATGAAAAGGGGCTGAATATTGTATTATCGGGCCGTTTTTAGTATAATGGTAAAGGCTTTGTGAGCGCTTTTCACAATCACACAGCCCCTAATACGAAGTATTACGATCTTAACTTATCTTTTATACGCACACCTTTCCTTTTCGGAAAGAATGATCTGCATAAAGCAGAAAGGATTCATCATGAAACTGGTTATCGATAAGAATGAACTTTCAGCAGCGATTCAGATTGTTGTCAGAGCTGTACCGTCCAAAACAACAATGCCGATTCTGGAATGCATCCTGATTGATGCTTCTTCTGATCAGATCAAGCTGATTGCAAACGATATGGAACTCGGGATTGAAACAGTTGTAAAGGGCACTATCGAGGAGAGAGGAATTGTTGCAATTGACGCAGGTATCTTCTCCAATCTTGTGCGCAAGCTTCCTGACAGTGATG
>JAFTFP010000105.1 GCA_017449485.1 Lachnospiraceae bacterium | reverse complement strand
CCGTTGTAATACAAGAACCTCTACCTAGAATGACATCCCCGGAAGCTGCGGGCGGACAGCAACCTGTGTAAGCTGATTCGCAGACGGGCCAAAGGGAGCGGAAGTACAGGAAGCATGAAGACCAGACAGCAGGTCCTCAGACTTTTAAGAAGCGGCAGAGAATCGCTCCAAATGTACTCAGATGTCCGCTGTAGAGAACACCCGGAAAACGGGAGAAAGAGGTAAGAATGAAGAAAGCAATACTTGCAACCAAGATCGGCATGACGCAGATCTTCAAAGAAGACGGAACCCTTGTTCCTGTTACCGTCCTGGAGGCTGGCCCGAACGTCGTCACCCAGCTCAAGACGGAAGAGAACGATGGGTATGAATCTGTACAGGTTGGCTTCGGCGACATGAAGAACCGGATTTCCGTTATGGACAAGAGCGGAAAGAAGGAAGTGGTTCACCGCCACGGCGCCGGCAAGGCCCTTCAGGGACATTTCGAGAAGGCCGGAACAACCGCGAAGAAGTTCGTCCGTGAGTTCCGCTTTGAGAATGCTTCCGAGTATGAGCTCGGCCAGGAGATCAAGGCTGATATCTTTGAAGAAGGCGATAAGGTCGATGTGACTGCCATCACAAAGGGTAAAGGCTTCCAGGGCGCGATCAAGAGACTTGGTCAGCACAGAGGCCCCATGAAGCACGGCTCCAAATTCCACCGCCATCAGGGCTCGAACGGCTCAAGCTCCGATCCGAGCAGAGTCTTCAAGGGCAAGGGAATGCCCGGTCACATGGGCAGCGTGCAGGTTACAGTCAGAAATCTTGAGATCGTCAAGGTTGACGCTGAGAAGAACCTGATCCTGGTCAAGGGCGCTGTTCCGGGACCGAAGAAGGGCATGGTAACGATTAAAGAAACCACTAAGGTGGAAGCATAAAACCGCTTTAGCGGGAAAGGAGGCCAATCCGAATGGCAAACGTATCAGTTTTCAATATGGAAGGAAAAGAGGTCGGAACCATCGACCTGAATGATGCGGTTTTCGGCGTTGAAGTCAACGAGCATCTCGTCCACCTGGCAGTTGTTCAGCAGCTTGCCAATAAGCGTCAGGGAACCCAGAAGGCCAAGACTCGCTCAGAAGTATCCGGCGGCGGAAGAAAGCCGTGGAGACAGAAGGGCACCGGCCATGCAAGACAGGGCTCGACCAGAGCACCCCAGTGGACCGGCGGCGGCGTTGTGTTCGCACCCGTTCCGCGTGACTACTCTTTCAAGCTGAACCGCAAGGAGAAGCAGGCAGCGATCCGCTCCGCACTCTCTGACCGCGTGGCTGCCGGCAAGGTGATTGTCCTTGACGAGCTGAAGCTTGATGCAGTCAAGACAAAGGCATTTGTTGAGGTCCTGAAGAACCTCAAGGCTGAAGATAAGAAGGCACTGGTTCTGATTGCAGATAATGATCAGAATGTTGTTCTGAGCGCACGGAACATCCCCTCTGTCAAGACAGAGCTGACCGGCGAGATCAACACCTACGATATTATGAACGCACAGACCCTCATCCTTACGAAGGATGCAGTAGCTAAGATTGAGGAGGTGTACGCATAATGGCAGCACTTGAATATTATGATGTCATCCTGAAGCCGGTCATCACCGAGAAGAGCATGAACGGCATGAGCGAGAGAAAGTACACTTTCTACGTTCATCCCGAAGCAAATAAGCCTCAGATCAAGAATGCAGTTGAGAAGATGTTCGAAGGAACCAAGGTGAAGAGAGTCAACACCATCACCTGCAGACCTGTGAAGAAGAGAAGAGGCATGACGTTCGGTTACACAGCAAAGCGCAAGAAGGCAGTTGTCTTCCTGACCGAGGACAGCAAGGATATCGAACTTTTCGGCGCACTTTGATGATTGACTTAATGCCCTAGAGGGATTTGAGGCTTCGCATACAGTATGGAGCCTCGCAACAGACAAAAAGGAGTAAGAAAGTCATGGGAATTAAAAAGTATACCGCTTATACTCCGTCCAGAAGAAATATGACCGGTTCTGACTTCGCGGAAGTCACGAAGAAGACCCCCGAGAAGAGCCTGATCACATCTCTGAAGAAGAACGCAGGACGGAACAATCAGGGCAAGATCACCGTCAGACATCATGGCGGCGGAAACAGAAAGAAATACAGACAGATTGATTTCAGAAGATTCAAGGATGATATTCCGGCAACCGTTATCGGTGTCGAGTACGATCCGAACCGCACAGCAAATATCGCACTGATCTGCTACGCAGACGGCGAGAAGGCTTATATCCTGGCTCCTCAGGGCCTGACAGACGGCATGAAGGTCATGAACGGCCCGAAGGCTGAAGTGAGAATCGGCAATTGCCTGCCGCTCGAGAACATCCCGGTTGGTACTGAGGTTCACAACATCGAGATGCATCCCGGCAAGGGCGGCCAGCTGGTCAGAAGTGCAGGAACAAGCGCACAGCTGATGGCTAAGGAAGGAAAGTATGCAACACTTCGTCTTCCTTCCGGTGAGATGAGAATGGTTCCCGTCGGATGCAGAGCTACCGTAGGCGTACTTGGCAACGGCGATCACAACCTGATCCACTACGGAAAGGCCGGTAGAATCCGTCACATGGGTATCCGCCCGACTGTCCGCGGATCTGTCATGAATCCGAATGACCACCCTCACGGCGGCGGCGAAGGCAAGGCACCTGTTGGACGTCCCGGACCGAGCACACCTTGGGGCAAGCCGGCTCTTGGTTACAAGACACGCAGAAAGAAAGCTTCTGACAAGCTGATTGTAAGAAGAAGAAACGGCAAGGCCATTAACAATTAAGGAGGAAAATCATGGCAAGATCATTAAAGAAAGGTCCTTTCGCGGACGAAAGCCTTTTAAAGAAGATAGATGCTATGAATGCATCGGGATCCAAGCAGGTGATTAAGACCTGGTCACGCCGTTCTACCATCTTCCCGTCCTTTGTCGGACACACGATTGCGGTACATGACGGCAGAAAGCACGTTCCGGTCTACGTAACAGAGGATATGGTCGGACACAAGCTCGGCGAGTTTGTCATGACCAGAACCTATCGCGGACACAACGGAAACAACAAGGACGAGAGGAGCGGCGGAAGGTAATTTCTTCCGCTGATGGAAAGGAGACAGATCTATGGCTAACGGACATAGAACACAAATCAAGAGAGACAGAAATGCTCAGAAGGATACAAGACCTTCAGCTAAGCTGTCCTTCGCCAGAATCCCGGTCCAGAAGGCATGCTTTGTCATGGATGCGATCCGCGGCAAAGATGTTGCAACAGCAGAAGGTATTCTGACATATAACAACAGACACGCTTCGGCAGTCATTCTGAAGTTGCTCAAGTCTGCAGTGGCCAACGCCGAGAACAACAACGGCATGAACGCTGCAAACCTCTACATCGCTGAGTGCTATGCGACAGAGGGCCCGACCATGAAGAGAATTCAGCCGAGAGCACAGGGAAGAGCTTACAGAATCTTAAAGAGAATGAGCCATCTCACAATTGTTCTCGATGAGAAGAAGGCAGAGTAATTTCGGAAGAGAGGAAAGGAGTCTTAAATGGGACAGAAAGTTAATCCTCATGGACTGAGAGTCGGCGTCATCAGCGACTGGGATTCCAGATGGTATGCGTCTAACGGCGAATTCTCAGACATGCTGGTTGAGGACTACAACATCAGAAAGTATCTGAAGAAGAAGCTTTACAGCGCGGGTATCTCCAAGATTGAGATCGAGAGAACTTCCGAGAGAGTCCGCGTGACCGTGTTTGCTGCTAAGCCGGGCGTTGTCATCGGCAAGGGCGGCACGGAAATCGAAGTAACCAAGAATGAAATCGCGAAGCTGACCTCCAAGAAGGTTATTCTCGAGATCAAGGAAATCAAGAGACCTGACCGCGATGCACAGCTGGTCGCTGAGAACATCGCTCAGCAGCTCGAGAATCGTGTATCCTTCCGCCGCGCCATGAAGTCCGCTATGAGCCGGACCATGAAGACCGGCGCACTCGGAATCAAGGCTTCCTGCGGCGGCCGTCTGGGCGGTGCGGATATCGCACGTACAGAGACCTACTCCGAGGGAACCATTCCGCTGCAGACCCTTCGTGCGGATATCGACTATGGCTTTGCAGAAGCCAACACCACCTACGGAAAAGTCGGCGTCAAGGTCTGGATCTACAAGGGTGAGGTCCTCCCGAAGAAGCACACCGAAGTTAAAGAAGGGGGTGAGCAGTAATGTTAATGCCGAAGAGAGTTAAATATCGCAAGCAGTTCCGCGGCTCCATGGCGGGCAGCATTTCCCGGGGAAACAAGATCTCTTACGGTGAATATGGTATTATCGCAACCGAGCCCTGCTGGATTCGTTCCAACCAGATTGAGGCAGCCCGTGTCGCTATGACCCGTTTCATTAAGAGAGGCGGTAAGGTCTGGATCAAGATCTTCCCTGATAAGCCGGTTACCAAGAAGCCCGCTGAAGTCCGAATGGGTTCCGGAAAGGGCGCCGTTGAGTACTGGGTAGCAGTTGTAAAGCCGGGCAGAGTTATGTTTGAGATCGCCGGCGTACCCGAAGAGACGGCAAGAGAGGCGCTTCGTCTTGCAGCCAACAAGCTTCCCTGCAAGTGCAAGATCGTTTCCAAGGCGCAGCTTGAGGAAGGGGTGCAGTAAATGAAATCTACTGAATATATGAAGGAATTACAGGCGAAGACTGTAGAGGAATTATCCGAAGAACTTGTTTCCGCAAAGAAGGAGCTCTTCAATCTGAGATTCCAGAATGCAACCAATCAGCTCCAGAACACGGCCAGAATTAGTGAAGTTCGCAAGAACATTGCCCGGATCCAGACTGTGATCAGCAGCAAGGCAGACTAATCAGTGCGGTAAGTAGAAAAGGAGAGAAGACCGTGGAAAGAAATCTTAGAAAAGTACGTGTCGGAAAGGTGGTCAGCGACAAGATGGACAAGACGATCGTCGTGGCGATCGAGGACCATGTCAAGCACCCGCTGATCGGTAAGATCGTCAAGAAGACCTACACCTTAAAGGCGCATGATGAGAATAACGAGTGCGGCATCGGCGATACTGTCCGCGTGATGGAGACAAGACCGCTGTCCAAGACCAAGAGATGGAGACTCGTTGAGATCGTTGAGAAGGCTAGATAAGTCTTTGTTTGAAAAGGAGATAAGTTATGATTCAACAGGAAAGCAGACTCCGGGTCGCTGACAACACCGGTGCAAAGGAACTCCTGTGCATCCGCGTCTGCGGCGGTTCGACCAGAAGATATGCAAGAATCGGCGATACCATTGTTGCGACCGTTAAAGAGGCAACGCCAGGCGGCGTTGTGAAAAAGGGTGATGTTGTCAAGGCCGTCGTCGTCCGCACCGTGAACAAGACCCGCCGTAAGGACGGATCCTACATCCGTTTCGACGAGAACGCGGCTGTCATCATCAAGGATGATTTGACCCCTACAGGAACCCGTATCTTCGGACCCGTCGCGAGAGAGCTTCGTGATAAGCACTTCATGAAGATCCTTTCCCTGGCTCCGGAAGTATTGTAAGGAGGACGGAAATGGCATCGAGCAAGATCAAGGTAGGCGATACCGTAAAGATTATCGCCGGCAAGAATAAGGATAAAGAGGGCAAGGTCAAATCCATCGACCTCAAGAACCAGAAGGTTGTTGTTGAGGGCTGCAATATGGTAACCAAGCATGTAAGACCCTCCGCGGCCAATGCAAACGGCGGCAGAGTTGAGCAGGAAGCTCCGCTTGACATCTCCAATGTGATGCTGGTAGTTGACGGAAAAGCAACCCGCGTCGGCTTTAAGATCGAGGACGGCAAGAAGGTCCGCGTTGCGAAGAAGACCGGCAAGGTGATCAAGTGAGCGGGAAGGAGGTAGAAAGAGTTGAGCAGACTGAAAGAACAGTATGATACCGAGATCCGCGAAGCGCTGGTCAAGAAGTTCGGTTATACGAATCCCATGCAGATTCCGAAGCTGGACAAGATTGTCGTGAACATGGCGGTCGGTGAAGCGAAAGAAAACGAGAAGATCCTGGAAGCTGCTGCGAAGGATCTGCAGACCATTACCGGTCAGAAGCCGGTTTATACCAAGGCGAAGAAGTCCATCGCTAACTTCAAGATCAGAGAAGGCATGGCCATTGGATGCAAGGTTACTCTTCGCGGTGAGAGAATGTATGAGTTCCTGGATCGTCTGGTAAGCCTTGCGCTGCCCCGCGTCCGTGACTTCCGCGGCGTAAATCCCAACTCCTTTGATGGAAGAGGAAACTACGCGCTGGGTATCCGTGAACAGCTGATCTTCCCTGAAATCGAGTACGATAAGATCGACAAGGTCAGAGGTATGGATATCATCTTCACAACCACTGCAAAGACCGATGAAGAGGCACGTGAACTGCTCCGGCTGTTCAATATGCCGTTCGCTAAGTAAGGAGAAGGAGAAAACCATGGCAAAAACATCCATGAAGGTGAAACAGCAGATGAAACCGAAGTTCTCGACACGGGCTTACACCCGCTGCAAGATCTGCGGTCGTCCGCACTCCGTACTCAAGAAGTACGGCATCTGCAGAATCTGCTTCCGCGAGCTGGCCTACAAGGGACAGATCCCGGGCGTCAAGAAGGCAAGCTGGTAATTATCTGCCGGCAATTAGAATGTGATATCGCATAGATAGGAGAAAATTAAAAATGACTATGAGTGATCCGATTGCAGATATGCTTACAAGAATCCGCAATGCAAACACGGCAAAACATGACACAGTTGATATTCCCTGCTCCAAGATCAAGCTTGCAATTGCAAACATCCTTCTCGAGGAAGGATATGTCAAGGCAGTAGATCTGGTTGACAACGGAAACTTCAAGGATATCCGCATTACCTTAAAGTACGGCGCAGACAAGAACGAGAAGAACATCACCGGTCTTCGCAGAATCAGCAAGCCCGGCCTGCGCGTATACGCGAACAAGGATCAGGTTCCGAAGGTTCTGAACGGCCTGGGAATTGCCATCCTTTCCACGAACCAGGGTGTTATTACCGACGCCAAGGCAAGAGAGCTGAAGGTCGGCGGTGAGGTTCTGGCATTTGTCTGGTAAGACAGATGCCGGAAAATACAGACAAGAATTGTACAGTACAGATTAATCAGGAGGTACGGGCATGTCACGAATCGGTTTAATGCCAATCGCTGTTCCGGCAGGTGTCACTGTCGAAGTAGCAGAAAATAATGCTGTGACGGTTAAGGGCCCTAAGGGCACATTATCAAGAGTTCTCCCGAAGGAGATGACCATCACACAGGAAGACGGCGAGATCAGGATCGCCAGACCCAACGATCTGAAGAGAGAAAAATCTCTGCATGGTCTCACCAGAGCACTTCTTCACAATATGGTCGTCGGTGTCAGCGAAGGTTTCCAGAAGACACTGGAAGTCAACGGTGTCGGTTACAGAGCATCCAAGTCCGGGAAGACACTCACACTGAATCTTGGATATTCTCACCCGGTAGAGATGGTGGATCCGGAAGGTGTAGAGTCCACTGTCGAAGGCAACGTTATCGTTATCCGGGGAATCGATAAAGAAGCAGTTGGCCAGTATGCAGCCAACATCCGTGAGAAGAGAGCTCCCGAACCGTACAAAGGCAAGGGTATCAAGTACGCTGACGAGAAGATCCGTCGCAAGGTCGGTAAGACCGGTAAGAAGTAAGTGGAGGAGCGTGTAAAATGGTTAAGAAGGAAAACAGAAAGTTAATCCGTGAAAAGAAACACATGAAGATCCGTAACCGTTTCAGCGGAACTGCTGAAAGACCGCGCCTTGCTGTTTACAGAAGCAACAATCACATTTACGCACAGATTATTGATGACACGGTTGGCAGAACGCTTGTTTCTGCAGGAACGGTTGAAAAGGACATCAAGGCAGAACTGACCAATACGGATGATATTGCAGCAGCTGAGTATGTCGGAGAGACCATTGCCAAGAGAGCAATCGAAAAAGGTATCAACACGGTTGTTTTCGACCGCGGCGGTTTCATCTACCAGGGTAAAGTTGCGGCGCTTGCCGAGGCAGCACGCAAGGCCGGCCTTGAGTTCTAAGAAGGGAGAATGAGAATCAATGAAGCGTTCAACAATTGATGCCAGTCAGATGGAACTCACCGAAAAGGTAGTGACCATCAAGCGTGTCACGAAGGTCGTTAAGGGCGGACGCAATATGCGTTTCACCGCACTGGTCGTAGTCGGTGACAGCAACGGACATGTAGGCGCAGGACTTGGTAAGGCAACTGAAATTCCGGAAGCGATCCGCAAGGGCAAGGAAGACGCTGCGAAGAACCTCGTCAGCGTCGCGCTGGATGAGAATGCGAGTATCTCGCATGACTTCATCGGAAAATACGGCTCTGCTCAGGTTCTTCTTAAGAAGTCTCCCGATGGTACCGGTATCATCGCAGGCGGCCCGGCTCGTACCGTGTGTGAGCTTGCAGGAATCAAGAATATCCGTACCAAGTCGCTGGGCTCGAACAACAAGCAGAATGTTGTTCTCGCTACGCTGGCTGGACTTGCGGCACTGAAGGTTCCGGAAGAAGTTGCAGCGATGCGCGGCAAGCAGGTTGAGGATCTGCGCAAGTAATAGCGGCAGGGAACAGAGGAGGAATCTACAATGGCTGAGAAAAAGCTGAAAATCACACTGGTGAAATCGACAATCGGCGCAGTTCCCAAGAACCGCAAGATTGTGGAGTCCATGGGCTTCAAGAAACTGAACAGCAGTGTTATCCTTCCGGATAACGGTGCAACAAGAGGCCAGATCCGCCAGATTTCACACATGGTCAAGGTCGAAGAGATCGAGGACTGATAACTGAAAAGAAGCCGAGTCTGCAGGACAGGCGAACAATGGGACCGTCGGGCGGCGCAGCTGCCTGGCGGAACCGACAGGCGAAAGGAGAATTTTAAAAATGGAATTATCTAATCTGAGACCGAAGGAAGGCTCCAAGCAGAGCAACAATTTCAGAAGAGGCCGTGGTCACGGCTCGGGCAACGGCAAGACCGCCGGTTACGGCCACAAGGGACAGAAGGCTCGTTCCGGAAGACCGCGTATCGGATTTGAAGGCGGCCAGATGCCTCTGTACAGAAGACTTCCGAAGAGAGGCTTCAAGAATTACAATCACAAGGTCATCACCATCATCAATCTGGACAGACTTGAGAAATTCGAGGACGGTCAGGTTGTTGACATCCAGGCTCTGCTTGATGCAGGAATCATCAAGGAAGTCTGCGACGGCGTCAAGGTCCTCGGCAACGGCGAGCTGACCAAGAAGCTTACCGTAAAAGCCAACGCATTCAGCGCGGCTGCAAAGGAAAAGATCGAAGCCCTCGGCGGAACTGTGGAAGTGATTGAGTAATTCAGGCTCGAATCGAAAGGTATGGTAACCAAATGTTAGAAACAGTAAAAAATGCATTCAAAGTGAAAGAAGTCAGAACACGACTCCTGTTCACGCTTGCAATGCTGGTCATCATTCGTTTCGGATCGGAGCTTCCGGTTCCGGGTGTTGACCGTAATTATTTCAGCAATTGGTTCGCAGCACAGACGAGTGACGCATTCAGCCTGGTAGACGCCTTTACGGGCGGCTCTTTCCTGAATATGTCTATTCTGGCACTGAATATCACTCCCTATATCACATCTTCCATTATTATCCAGCTGCTGACCATTGCCATTCCGAAACTGGAAGAGCTCCAGAAGGAAGGCGAGGACGGCAGAAAGGTGCTGTCATCCATCACACGTTACGTCACAGTTGTGCTCGCCCTGATTGAATCCGGCGCTATGGCAATCGGATTCGGCCGGAACGGGCTGCTGGAAAACTACAATGCAATCAACGTAATTCTGTGCATGGCTGTTCTGACAGCAGGCAGTGCGTTCCTGATGTGGATCGGTGAGAGAATCACAGACAAAGGTGTCGGAAATGGTATTTCTATCGTACTGACGATCAACATTATTTCCCGCATGCCGCAGGATATCGTGAGTCTGTTCCGGCAGTTTGTAGTCGGTAAATCCATTGCAGTGGGCATCGTCGCCGCGGTGATTATCATTGCAATCATCGTCGCAATGGTAGTGCTGGTTATTCTGCTGAACTCGGCAGAGCGCAGTATCCCTGTGCAGTATGCAAGAAAGATTCAGGGACGGAGACAGATCGGCGGAACCACGACAAGAATTCCGCTCAAGGTCAACACCGCGGGCGTCATGCCGATCATCTTCGCTTCTTCGCTGATGGAGTTCCCGGTCATCATTTCCACGCTGGCGGGATACCACGGCACGGGAGTGTGGTCTGAGATCCTTAAATATCTTAGCTCCTCCTACTGGTGCAATCCGGCACAGATCAAATATTCGATCGGCCTGCTGGTATACATTGCACTGCTGATTTTCTTCGCTTACTTCTATACCTCGATCACCTTCAATCCGACGGAGATTGCGGAGAATATGAAGAGACAGGGCGGCTTTATTCCGGGTATCCGTCCCGGCAAGCCCACGGCGGAGTATCTCACAAACTTGCTGAATTACATTATTTTCATCGGTGCAGTCGGTCTGACAATCGTCGGTGTACTTCCGTTTTTCTTCCGCGGAGTGTTCGGCGCATCTGTCTCCTTCGGCGGCACGAGTCTGATCATCGTCGTCAGCGTTGTGCGTGAGACCATCAAGCAGGTTGAATCTATGATGCTGGTCAGAAACTACAAGGGTTTTCTGAACGACTAAAGAACCCTGACACAGATACAGATGAACCTGGGCAGAGCTGGGCTCTGCCCGGGAACTGTTTTTTTTACTTAAGAGAAGGAGGAGCGGCAGATGAAGATCGTGATGCTGGGAGCACCTGGAGCAGGAAAAGGCACACAGGCTATTATGATCAGCGAAAAATACGGACTTCCGCATGTCTCTACGGGAGACATTTTCCGCAGCAATATCAAGAACGGAACTGAGCTGGGCAAAGAAGCTAAAAAATACATGGATGAGGGCAAGCTGGTTCCGGATGAGCTCACTGTCCGGATCCTTCTTGACCGCGTTTCCAAGGCAGACTGCGCCGGCGGCTATGTACTGGACGGCTTCCCGAGAACCATTCCGCAGGCTGAGGTGCTGACCAAGGAACTGAAGGCCATGGGAGATGCAATCGATTTTGCTTTGAATATTGACGTTCCGGATGAGAACATCGTAAACAGAATGAGCGGGAGACGTTCCTGCCCGGCCTGCGGAGCGACTTATCATATTACATATGTACCTCCGAAGCAGGAGGGAATCTGCGACGAGTGCGGCGGCGCGCTGGTACTTCGGGACGATGACAAGCCGGAGACAGTAAAGAACAGACTGGCCGTCTATCATGAGCAGACACAGCCGCTGATCGATTATTACAATGCGGCAGGCGTACTCAGGACCATTGACGGTACGCAGGATAAAGATGCAGTTTTTAACGAAATTTGCAGTATTTTGGAGGACTAAAACGTGGCAAAAGCAGATGTAATCGAACTTGAAGGAGTTGTCGTTGAGAAACTTCCCAACACACTGTTTCGTGTGAAGCTCGAGAACGGAGCAATTATTCTGGCACATATCAGCGGCAAGCTTCGCCAGAATTTCATCCGGATTCTTCCCGGTGACCGTGTGACACTTGAGATGTCCACATACGATAT
>JAFTFP010000104.1 GCA_017449485.1 Lachnospiraceae bacterium | reverse complement strand
TGTGTCGAGCAGCTGCTGGATAAACCGGACATTCTTGTCATAGAGCGCCGGTTCGAAGTTCTCGCGGTAAATGAAGGGCCAGATCGGGCCGACCGCACCGGATACATTGACGCAGCAGCGGGCCTTGACATATTCGGCCAGCCGCAGCTGCTCCAGGCAGGCCTCGCGGCTTTTCCGCGCTTCTTCTTGATCCGTATTCCAGGGAGAAGACCATATGCCGACCTCAGCAATCAGGATATCATGCTCTGCAGCGGCCTTTACATAGGCGTCAATCAGTGCCGTGTCCGCGTGATAATCCACCGGGAAATTTGCTGCGCGAAAACCATGATCCTGCAAGGTCTGTGCCCATTCTTCCGGCGAGTTGTGCGGGATTACATAACTCATTCCAAAACGCATTGATTTTCTCCTTTCTGATCTTACTTGATTTGATTATGGTTCGCGGATCAGCGGGATGTCAACGGGAAAAAAATGTTGTATAGTAAACGGGAAAACATTTGTAAATCATATCAATTCAGGATCAATACAATACAGAAAATGGGGAACAGGAGGGACAGACAATGCTGCAGACAGCACTCATTTTTCAGAATCATATGATGCTGCAGCGCGAAAAGCCGCTGAAAATCTGGGGGACAGCAGACCCCGGCGCACAGGTAGAAGTGAGCGTGCAGGGCAGAAAGGCGGTATGTACAGCGGATGAAAGCGGAGCATGGCACGCGCAGCTGGAGCCGCTTAATGCCTCCCTGCAGGAGCAGGTCGTGATCCGCGCAGGAGAGGAAGAACTTACATTGACAGATGTGGAGGTGGGTGATGTGTGGCTGGCAGGCGGCCAGTCCAACATGGAATTCCACATGCGCTACGATGCGGACATGCAGGAGTCTTTAAAGACCTGCGAGGATGACAGCCTGCGTTTCTTCGATTATCCTGAGGTATCTTATCCGGGCCAGCTCGAGGAGCATGACTATCTGAAAAACTACGGCTTCTGGAGAAAGGCGGCTCCGGATCAGCTGGAGCGTTTCTCTGCCCCGGCATATTATTTTGCCCGCAGAATACGGAAAACAGCAGGAGTCCCCGTCGGCATCATTGGCTGCAACTGGGGCGGCTCGCCCGCATGTGCCTGGATGTCGCGGGAGCATATCGCCGCAGGCGGCGGACAGGTCTTTCTGAATGAGTATGAAGAGGCTGTAAAGAACCTGGATCTGGATGCCTACTGGGCAGCCTTTAAGACAAATCCGATGAATGACCGCTCAGACCAGCTGGCAGATCCGATCGGAGATCTGATGCTGTTCGGCTGCACGATGGAAGAGTTTGCAGCGAAGCTGGCTGAGATGGGTGTGGACCTGTCTGCGATGGATCCGGCAGCCTTCCTTCCGCAGGTCGGCCCCGGCTATGAGAGAAGACCGTCCGCACTGTATGAGAGCATGCTGACACAGATTGCGCCGTATGTCCTGAAAGGCTTCCTGTATTATCAGGGCGAGACAGACGGTGATACCCATCCGGAGTGCTACAGGACGCTGTTCCCGGAGCTGATCCGGAACTGGCGTGAGCTCTGGGGCGAGGAGCTGCCGTTCCTGTTCGTGCAGATCGCGCCGCTGGAGCAGTGGATGCAGTGCAACGGAACCCCCTATGCCATCATCCGGGCGGCCCAGCAGCACACAGCAGACACGGTGCCCGGGACCGGTATGGCTTCTACTTCTGACGTCGGCATGCAGTGGGATATTCATCCCAAGAAGAAGCAGCCGGTGGGAGAGCGGCTGGCACTTCTGGCTGAGAAGCTTGCGTATGGAAAAGATGTTGTCTGTGATGCGCCGATCCTGAGAAGTATTGAAAAAACGCAGATAGAAAACGGCGCGCAGTTGATTCTGCATTTTGATGATACGGCGGACGGCCTGTCCCTTTGCGGCGTCACGCCTTACGGCGATGAAATCCGCGGGGATCAGCTGGGCGGTCTGGTGCTGAAGCAGCAGGACGCGGAAGGAAACTGGCAGGAGCTGGATCTGTCAGCTGCCGCTGCACAGGCAGCAGGAGAGGAAGTCCGGATCAGCGGCGTTTCCTATGACGATGGTAAGCCGGTGCGCGCAGAGCTTGCTCAGACCGGCTGGTATCAGGTGAATCTGTACAACAGCGCAGGTCTCCCGGCGCGGCCCTCTGCCGCTGTGACAGAAGCATAAAGCTTAAATAGCATGCTGAATTCTTAGATTGTTTATTTGCATGGCCTTATATACAACTTTGAGAAAACAAAGACGAATCCAACGGATACAGAGTGCACATAGAACGCGCATAAAAAGAACTGCCTGTTGCAGGCAGTTCTCTTTTAATTTACAGACTAATCAATTTCTCGATCAGATTTTGCTTTCCAATCAGACCAGTCCGGCGATCAGGATCACGAGGATCAGGATCGGCACGACAAACTGAAGGAACGGGCGCAGCGCCGGGGAGATCTTGAAGCCGGAACCGGTGTTGGCCTCTTCCAGGTACTTATCGAAGCCCCAGCCCCACTTGGTGCAGCAGAACAGCAGATAGACCAGTGCGCCGATGGGCAGCAGCAGGTTGGAGACGATAAAATCTTCGCTGTCCAGCACATCGCGTCCGCCGATCAGATGCAGGCTGCTCCAGATGTTGTAGCCGAATACGCAGGGCAGGGAAGCGACCAGCATGAAAATGCACAGAATCAGGGAAGTCTTCCGGCGGTTCCAGCCGAGCAGATCCATCAGCGATGCAATCAGCATCTCGAAAACGGCGATGACCGTGGAAAAGCTGGCGAAAGTCATAAACAGGAAGAACAGCGTGCCCCAGATCCGGCCGCCCGCCATTCCGACGAAAATATTGGGCAGAGTGATGAAGATCAGTGACGGTCCTGCATCCGGCTGAACATTAAAGGAGAAGCAAGCCGGGAAAATGATCAGACCTGCCATCAGAGCAACAAAGGTGTCCAGACCGCAGATCCGCAGCGCTTCGCCGCCCAGCGTCTGATCTTTGGACATATAGCTTCCGAAGATTTCCATGGAGCCGATGCCCAGGCTTAATGTAAAGAAAGCCTGATTCATGGCAGCTGTGATGACACTGAAGATACCCTGTTCCATTGCTCTGCCAAAATCCGGCAGCAGGTAGAAACGAACGCCCTCCGCAGCGCCCGGCAGCGTCAGGGAGTGGATGGCGAGGATGACAATCAGAGCAAGCAGTCCGATCATCATCACCTTCGTCACGCGCTCGAGACCGCTCTGCAGGCCGAAGCTGCAGACCAGGAAGCCGCCGATGACTGTGATGGCCATAAACAGAATCATTTCTGCGGGACTGGCCAGCATGGAGCCAAACACGCCGCTGACCTGTTCAGATACTGCTGCGCTGTCCATACCGCTGTACACAAATCCGCCAGTCAGGAACTTGACGAAGTAGGAAAGAATCCAGCCGGAGACCGTGGTGTAATACATCATCAGCAGTGCGCAGCCGATGATACAGAACCACCCGTGAATGTGCCACTTCTGCCCGGGCTTTTCCAGTACCTGATAGCCCTGCACAGCACTCCTGCGGCTCGCACGGCCGACAGCCAGCTCCATGGTCAGAACCGGTGCGCCCATGATGATCAGGAACAACAGGTAGAACAGGACAAAGACGCCGCCGCCATACAGACCGGTAATAAAGGGAAACTTCCAGACATTACCGATACCGATCGCGCATCCCGCACTGACCAGAAGAAAGCCGAGGCGGGAACCAAAGGTTTCTCTTTTCATAAACTATCCTCCTCGTAAAACTGCATAAATATGCATAAAGTTACTGCTTATCATAGCAGAGAAGTGCAATTCAGACCAGTTTTTTCTGAAATCTAAAGGAATATAAAGGAAAATTGCGGATGACTACAGCCCGCGATAGCGTCTTCCGAGATAGACGGCCAGCATAAACAAGCCGATTGTCTCAGTCAGATGATAGATGACGGAGGTCCAGACGATGCCCACCATCTGTCCGGACAGGTTGAGCGTCTGCATTCGCAGCAGACTGAAGGAAAGCAGGAAGATGGCGGCAATTCCGGCGGCCGCAAGGCGCAGGACACGGTCGTTCAGGAAAATGGCTGTCACCAGCACCCCCAGCAGAATGGCAATCAGCATCTCCAGATATTTGAATCCGTGGGAAAGATTGTAAAGCGCGGCAAAATCTGACTCGGACGCCCCGGCTATGATCATGGAAAGCTGTGAGATGAAACGCCGGTAGATGTCCGAGGTGATCTGGTAAATGACCTCGGCGGCAATCAGGATGATCGCCCACAGTTCCAGGAGCTTGCGGATGGCATCCGCCGAGAGAGAGGAGAGCCTGGAACCCAGCATCTCTTCCTGCAGCCGGCCGAGCTCAGCGGCCTCTTCCGGATCGATCAGCCGGATATCATGATTCAGCTGCTTTCCGGAGCGATAGAAAACCAGTCCCATCAGAATGATTTCCGCGATACCGATCACCATTTCAGCCAGGGCAATTCTGCTGTTCAGAAGGGCCGGTTCAGACAGATCGTTTCGGATCAGCACTCTGAAAAGCCCGCCGGCGATGGAGCCGGTGAGCCGGATGACAGCGGAAAGCATGATGGCATGGGATAAATAATGTCGGTTCTGGTTTAAGTACA
>JAFTFP010000103.1 GCA_017449485.1 Lachnospiraceae bacterium | reverse complement strand
GGCATCTTCGTGCTGGTAAAGACCTCCAATCCCTCCAGCGGAGAGATTCAGGACGTCGAGATGGCAGACGGCCGCCCGCTCTATGAGCATGTGGGCGAGCTGGTCAGCAAATGGGGCGAGGACAGCATGGACGGCACCTACAGCAATGTCGGCGCGGTGGTCGGTGCGACTTACCCCGAGCAGGGACTGCGCCTGCGCAAGCTGATGCCGCACACCTTCATTCTCGCGCCGGGCTATGGAGCCCAGGGCGCGACAGCGAAGGACCTCTCCGGCTTCTTCGATGAGAACGGAGAAGGCTGCATCATCAATTCCTCCCGCGGCATCATCGCGGCCTACACGAAGGAACAGTACAGCCGGTACGGCGCGGAGCGCTTCGCAGATGCAAGCCGGGCGGCTGTGAAGGACATGCTGGAAGATATCAGAGGAGCACTGGATGGAAAACTATAAGCAGGAATTTATTGAATTCATGGTCGAATCACAGGTGCTGCGCTTCGGAGAATTCACGCTGAAGAGCGGCCGCATCTCACCGTTTTTCATGAACGCCGGCCTTTACCAGAGCGGCGGTCAGCTTGAAAAGCTCGGCGAGTTCTATGCCCGCGCGATTCATGACGCCTACGGGACAGATTTTGACGTACTGTTCGGACCGGCCTACAAAGGCATCCCGCTCGCGGTCGCGACGGTCATGGCCATCAGCCGGCTGTACGGGAAGGAAGTGCGCTACTGCGCCAACCGCAAGGAGGTCAAGGACCACGGCGACACCGGCATCCTGCTGGGCAGCAAGCTGAAGGACGGCGACAAGGTCGTGATCATCGAGGACGTGACCACTTCCGGCGCGTCGATGGCGGAGACGGTTCCGATCCTGCGCGCCCAGGCCGATGTGCAGATCCTGGGTCTGATGGTCTCGCTCAACCGCATGGAGCGGGGACAGGATTCGGAGAAGTCTGCCCTTACAGAGATTCAGGCAAAATACGGCTTCCCGGCCGGGGCCATCGTCACGATGGAGGAAGTGGTTGAGGCGCTGTACAACCGTGAAGTGAACGGACAGGTCCTGATTGACGATGCCATGAAGGCGAAGCTGGACGCCTATTACGAGCAGTACGGCGGAAAGTAAAAGCGGGTAGTATGGAAGTAAAAGGCAGCAGCAGAAAAAGAAAGGTACAGTTCACAAACAGGAAGCAGTCGCTCAAGGCCCTGATCTCTTTAAGCTTCGGCCTGATCTGCAGCGTTTCCTGCGCACTGATGCTGTATCTGACTTATCAGCGCGGCGGCGAAGCGGAGCTCCGCTACGGCGCGGTGGTCTTTGTCTGTCTGTTTTTCTCCCTGACGGGACTGATCCTGGCGATCCTCTCCAGAAGAGAGCCGGACCGCTGGTATCTGATTTCCTATATCGGGATGGCATTAAACGCGATGGTTGTCGCCCTGTGCGCAGTCATCATTTATCTTGGAGTATTGTAAGACCGGCAGCCTATAAAAGGTGGAACCAGCCGGCCTTAAAAGGAACGGATATGAGTGAGGGAATGCAGCTCAGATTTGAACTGGCGGCGGAGCGGATCGCCGCGATCGCAGAGGGCGGACGGGAAGTCCGGGCTCCTTATGCGGATTTTTTTGCACAGGCAGCAGGGTTCCTTATGCTGCTGGAAAAGGCACGCAGTCACAGCGTGCACGACGAGGCAGAAAACCGGGCGCTGTACCAGGATGTGCTCCCGGAGAACTATGATATAAGCTACCTGAACCCGACTTTCGCAGTCCGGAAGCTGGGGAAGGAATTCGGGCCGATTCTTTCGTGTCTGTTCTACGAGCTGCGCAGCGCCATTCCTTTTGCATTCTCAGGAGAGGCGGAGCGGACGCTGATCCGCTACGAGCTCTTTCTCCAGATTTATTCCGCGTTCTGTCAGGAACAGGAGATGGATCACCCGCCTTATCAGCTGGTGCGGGAGATCTTCTATCAGTATCTGTGCGACTATGCACAGGTGGAGGCAGAGGGCGAAATCCGCAACTTCCTGACGGTCGGCGACACGAAGATGGCCGCGCTGATCCGGGAAGCGGATCTGACGGATCCCGCGCTTCTGTATCAGTACGGCGAGTATGTGACAGAGGACGAAAAGGGTGTCTATGCGCATCTTGATACGCTCCCGGAAAAGAAGCTGGCTGCGATGACAGATACCTATACGGAGGGCTACCGCATCGGCTTCGAGGTGACGGGCAAGGATCTGTCCACGAAGAAGATTGTAGCGATTCATGCGCACATCGGCTTCGAGCGGATGGTGCGCCGGGCCGTGTCAAATTTTGAACAGATGGGTCTGGTCTGCGTGATTCCGAAGATGCAGCACACGGTGCTTTCGCAGCTGCGCATCACCGGCGGCGGGATGGAAACCTCCGAGGCGAATGAGCAGTATCTGTACGATCACCGGAACGACATCGGCCTGTTCCTGGACAAGGAGCTGATGCACGTGCGTCTCAAGGCACTTCAGCGCGCCTATGATCTTTACAGAGAGGACACCCGCCTGTACGCGGGACCGGCTGTGGTGGAAACGTTCGGCCGGGAACCTTTCTCACCGGCGATGAATCCGGACGCGGTGCAGCTGACCGGCAGGCAGCAGGAGCTGCTCGGCTCGTTCAGAACCAAGGCCAGCGCCCTCTACAACGAAGCCGTCATCGGAAGTCAGCGGAGCTTCACCATCATTTCCTTCCCGCTGCCGTCCATCTGCCGGCGGGAGGGCGGAGAACCCTTTACCTACGAGGAAATCTTTGATGCGATTCTGCGGATCAATACGCTGGATTACAAAACCTACCAGCGGATTCAGCAGACGCTGATTGATGCCCTGAACCGGGCGGACTACGTCCATGTGAAGGGGTGCGGCAGGAACCGCACAGATTTAAAGGTCAAGCTTTACGAGCTGCGTGATCCGGAGAAGGAGACGATCTTCGAAAACTGTGTGGCGGATGTGAATATTCCGGTCGGGGAGGTCTTTACCTCGCCGGTGCTGGAGGGCACAGAGGGCGTGCTCCACGTGGTCAGCGTTTATCTGGAAGGCATGAAATTCGATGATCTTTCGCTGACCTTCAAGGATGGGCGCGTAGTTGATTATGCCTGCGGGAACTTCACGGATCCGCAGGAAGGCCGGAAGTATATCGAGGAGAATATCCTGTTCCATCACACCAATCTGCCGATGGGTGAGTGTGCGATCGGAACGAACACGACGGCTTACGCGGAGAGCAGACGGTATCATATCGAAGACCGCCTGACGATTCTGATTGCTGAAAAGACCGGGCCGCATTTTGCCGTCGGCGACACCTGCTACTCTCATGAAGAAGACAACCGGGTTTTCAATCCGGATGGAAAGGAAATTGTGGCCAAGGATAATTCCTGCTCGATCCTGCGCAAGACGGATCCGGGCAAGGCCTATTTCGGAAGCCATATGGACATCACGATCCCGTACGATGAGCTGGGATCCTATGATGCGGTGACCAGGGACGGGGAGATCATCCCGATCATCCGCGACGGAAGATTTGTGCTTCCGGGAACAGAAGAACTGAATCACGCACTTGATAATTGAAGGACAAGATGACTCGACAATTGAAGGACAAGATGAAAGGAGACTTGCAATGCCGAAGGTAGGAATCATCATGGGCTCGGACTCTGACCTCAAGATCATGGGAAAGGCCGCACAGACGCTGGAGTCGTTCGGCGTGGAGTATGAGATGCATATCATTTCCGCTCACAGAGAGGCCGATGTTCTGGTAGACTATTGTCAGAAGGCAGCAGAGCGCGGAATCCGTGTGCTGATCACAGGCGCCGGACTGGCGGCTGCACTGCCGGGCATGTGCGCAGCACTGTTTCCGCTGCCGGTGATCGGCGTTCCGCTT
>JAFTFP010000102.1 GCA_017449485.1 Lachnospiraceae bacterium | reverse complement strand
TCCACCTGATCCGCTTCGTCGAGAATCTCCTTCCGGTCCAGAATTCTGTCCTTATAGACAAACAGGACCGCGTGCTCCGACATGTAAGCCTCATAGTAGTCGTA
Source organism: Lachnospiraceae bacterium (assembly GCA_017449485.1). GTDB lineage: Bacteria > Bacillota > Clostridia > Lachnospirales > Lachnospiraceae > CAG-791. The sequence continues at coordinate 12,117 of JAFTFP010000102.1, read as the reverse complement.
AATCGCAAGATCCTCGACCGCCATTTTCCTCAGGCCCTTATAATCAATGCGGAAGGTCTGGTACATGCTTAAGTAGGCCTCGCCGGAGAGCAGGTTCAGCATCTCCCGGGCAACTTTCACGCCCTCATACTCTGCCACGTCCGGGTTTTTCTCCGGATCGTCCTCCAGCGTCCCCCTCTGGGGGCTGGGCAGATGATCCATACAGACCAATGTCTTGCCCTGGCCGCAGCGGATCAGGCCGTACAGTTCGAAAAGATATTCCTCCAGGCGCGCGTAGTGATAGGCGCCGTTTGTCAGCTCCAGGCCGGAAAGTCCCTCTTCTCCTCCGGAAATCTTCCACACGCTGCGCTTCCCATCTGCGGATCTGCCGCAGGCAGTCTTCCAGCTGCGGCTGCGGATCTTCAGATAGCCGTGATTGCACTGATCCTCCAGCTGTGAGGTGGAATACCTGCAGTTCTCGAAGAAGAGCATCAGGATGTACATGTGAGACTGGGGATGGGCAAGCAGCGAGATCTGAACCGTTTCCTCGCCGACAATGCACGGGGCTGCGTCCGGAACTTCTTCATCCAGATAGTCATCCAGCGTATGCAGAAACTGAAATGCGCCCAGATAATAGCGGCGCAGTTCCGAGGCCGCCTCGTTGCGGCACTCATAGTCGCGGCAGTGATCCAGCTGCGTCATCAGATAATTCTGAACAGGCGGGATCGCACTGCTTCCCGCAGCAGGGGCCTGGGTGTAGAGACGATTGATCTTGGGATTCTCCGTGTGATCTGCATATGGCAGGAGCAGATACACGTCGTCATGAAAGGTCTTATGATAATAATCATTGCGCAGAAACTTGCTCAGATAAGCTCCGTCGCACAGGTAGACGCGGCTGTTTTCCGCGCTTTCTTCTGGAGACTCATCGCGGCATTCCCGCACCAGGCGGAAAAGCCTGGTTCTCATGTACTTCTCCCCGTCCTCCGAGATCGTGACCGCAGCAATCGCGCGGATCCCGATTCCCTCCGCCTTCAGCGCATTCAGATAGTCAATCCAGGCATCGGTGAGCTGCGCCGCAGTATTTCCGTCGCGATACTGCTCGTCAACAACCACAGAGAGAACAAACAGGTTGTACTTCTTTCCGGGTTCGAAAACCGGCACATCCTCCGGCCCGATATCGTCGTCCGGAATCATCTCCAGTCTCCTGCCGTCTTTTTCCTTAAAGCAGATGGCGCCGGGGCCTGCAGCCGCCGGATCCGTGATCCGCTGCCACACGTCATCCGACACCGGGAAGAAATTGATATAGCCGGCCACCTTCGCCCCGTCCATGACGCAGACGAAGGAGCGCGGATTTTTCTCATAGCGGACAACCATGTTTTCCAGACAGCCCACGTACTCTTCCGGATACACAACCCGGTCCAGTCCCATGATCTGATCATCCAGAAAAGCGCGCACGCCCCCTGGATACTGCTCCTGCTCAAAGTTCTCTCCGCGCAGAACTCTCAGATGATCCGCCTGCTTTCCTGTCTGTTCCATATTTCCCGCCATTTCGTTTAGAAATGTTCTGCTGATCTTCCTTCAAGATCTTTTCATAAACCCGGAAGGAAGATCAGGATTCTTACATCAGTTTGCCTTCAGCTCCTTCCAGAGCTCATTCATCAGCTCTGTCGCAGCTTCATCCGTTACCACGCAGACCTCGCAGTTCTGCATCGCGTCCATGTTCGGGACCAGCGACTCGTCTGCGCGCTCCTCATCGGAAAGGTTTGCGATCACCGCTTCGTTGGGTGTGGAGTAATAGATGTATTCAAAGTTCTTCTGGGCAATATCTTCTCTGCACAGGAAGTCCAGGAACTTCTGAGCCGCCTCCACGTTCTTGCAGTTCTTCGTCACCATCCAGGAGTCGATCCAGAGATTGGAGCCTTCCTTCGGAACTGTGTAGCGCAGGTTCTCGTTGTACTGATGGCCCAGATAAGCCTCACCGGAATAGACGACGGCCATGGCTGCGTTGCCCGCGACGACTTCATCTCTCGCCTCGTCCACCAGATAAGCCTCTACATCCGGCTTCTGTGCCTTGAGGGCCTCATAGGCGGCGCGGATCTCAGCTTCATCCGTGGTGTTCAGGGAATAGCCCAGATACTTGAGCGTGATCATGAAGCTGTCCCGGATGCTGTTCTGCATGATGATGTCACCCGCGTACTCACCGTTGAACAGCACATCCCAGCTGTCGATCTCGCCGTGCACCTTCGTGGTGTCATAGAGAATGCCGATCGTGCCCCAGAAATGCGGAACGGTGTATTTGTTTTCCGGGTCAAAAGCCTTCGAGAAGTCCCAGTACTCCTGCCCGATATTATCTTTATTCTCAAAGGAGCTGATGTCAATGGGCTGTGCCTCACCTTCCTCGATCAGACGCTTGAGCATGTAGTCCGCAGTGCAGAGCAGGTCATAGCTGATCGCGCCGGCCTTGTACTTGGTGTACATATCTTCAGGTGTCAGAGCCTCTTCGTATTTGATTTCAATGCCGGTTTCCTGCGTAAACTGGTCGATGACGTCCGGATCCAGATATTCGCTGTAGTTGAAGACCGTGAGCGTCTGCTTTCCGCCGCCGGCTACGCTGCCGCATCCGATGACAGAGAGGGCCGTGACGGCGGCCAGTCCCAGTGCTGTTGCCATTCTTACCATTCTGTTCATTTTTTCCTACTCCTCTTGTGTATGATTTTCCGGCTTTTACTTATAATTCCCCGGTTGTTTCCATCAATCAGCCTCTTACCAGGCTTCCATCAGTCTGCCATCGGGCTTTCCGTTTTTCATCAGGCCTCGCGCTGGGCCAGCTCACGGTGCTGCACCTTCTCTCTCGCATACGGTGCATAGTTGACAACCAGCAGCAGGATCAATACAGCTGTGAAGATCACTGTTGACAAGGCATACATTTCCGGCTTGATACCCTTGCGGATTTCTCCGTAAATCATGGTGGAGAGCGTATTGACGCCGGCTCCCTTGGTGAAATACGTAATCATGAAATCATCCATCGACATGGTGACGGCCATGAAGAAGCCGGAGAGAATACCGCCTGAAAGCTGCGGCAGGATCGTCGTGAAGAACCCGTATGCCGCCGTCGCCCCCAGATCCCGGCTCGCCTCATACACGGACATGTTCATCTGCTCAATCTTGGGCAGAACGGCCAGGATGATATAGGGAATATTGAAGGTAATATGTGCGATCAATACGCTGGTAAAGCCCAGCGGCAGGAAGCGGATGAACCACAGCATCAGCGCGATGCCCGTGACGATATCCGCGTTCAGCATCGGAATATTGGTCAGGCCCATCATCAGTGCATAGCGGCTCTTTTTCATGTAATGCATGCCGAAGGCCGCTGCGGTGCCGATGACCAGTGCGATGGCCGAGGACAGGAAGGCCAGGCCGATGGTGGTGAACAATGCCTCCCGGATCTGCCGGTTGGACAGAAGCTGTCCGTACCAGCGCAGCGTAAAGCCGCCCCAGACAACCCGGGACCGCGAATCGTTCACGGACAGAACCATCATGACCGCAATCGGAATGTACAGGAAAATCATGATCAGCAGAAAGTAAAATCTGCAGATAAAATTGATCAGGCGCTCTTTCATGCTGCTCTCTCCCTCCGATCCGGCTTATCCGATCCTTCCACCCGGGCCAGCTCCGGCTCCTCCCGGACGACATCATCCTTGATCGTAAAGGCCATACTGATAAAGACAAAGACCATCAGAGCCACGGACAGTCCCGAGCCCAGATTCCAGTTGCTGCTTCTTGTGAACTCCTGCTCGATGATATTTCCGATCAGCTGAAGCTTGCCGCCGCCCAGAATATCCGCGACGACGAAGGAGGTCATGGACGGAACGAAAACAATCGTGATGCCGCTCTTGAGTCCCGGAATCGACAGCGGGAAGATGACCTTGGTGAAGACCGTGAGCGGTCCGGCGCCCAGATCCTTGGCTGCCTCAATGACATCCTCCTCGATATCCGCGATCGCATTGAAGATCGGCAGCATCATGAAAGGAAAATAATCATAGACCACACCGATGATGATCGCGGCCCAGGTATTGGCAATGTCCAGGGGCTTTAAGCCGATGGCCTGCAGGATGAAATTCAGGATGCCGTTGGAGGACAGAATCATCTGCCATGCCAGAAGGCGCAGAATGAAATTCATCCACATCGGCAGAATCAGGAAGAAGAGCATGAAGGCCCTTCTCGAAATATGCAGACGCCGCACGACCATCACCAGCGGATACGCCAGCAGCACGCACAGCAGTGTGCAGATCAGCGCGATTTCCAGTGAAAACAGAAATGCCTTGCGGTTGATGGCATTGCCGATGGCCAGAATATTTTCCAGCGTAAAGGTCCCGCCCGCCGTCGTGAACGCGTAGCGCAGAATCACGATCAGCGGAATGACCGTGAAGCCGATGGACCATATGAAATAAGGTGAAGCCAGAAGTTCTCTGTTTCTGCGATTCATCCCGTTCTCCCCATAACACCTGCCCGGCGCGGGCCGGATTTTGCCGCCTGAAAGACGCTGTATCAGTTCTTCTCGATGATCTGCTCGTCCGAGGAGCGCGGCTTATGCATGATCTGAATGTTCTCCGGCAGGATCGACAGGCCGACCATGCTGCCGGGCATCGCCGGATTGTTGCTCTGGATCGCCCACTCGAAATCTCCGCAGGCGACGCGGATGTCGTAATACGCGCCCTGGTAGATGACCTCCATCACGCGTCCGATGGTAAAGCCTCTGCCGGGCTCTACGATGCTCAGATCCTCCGGCCGGATGACCACGTCGACCTTCTCATTCGGCTTGAAGCCGATATCCACGCAGGGAATATCCACGCCCTGAATCTGTACCAGATAATCCCGCAGCATGATGCCGTCGATGATGTTGCTCTCCCCGATGAAGTCGGCGACAAACGCGTTCTGCGGCTCGTCATAGATACTCTTGGGATCGCCCATCTGCTGGATGATGCCCTGGTTCATGACGATAATGCGGTCTGACATCGTCAGCGCCTCGCTCTGATCGTGGGTGACATAGATGAAGGTGATGCCGACCTCTTTCTTGATCTTCATCAGCTCCCGCTGCATTTCCTGCCGGAGCTTTAAGTCCAGCGCACCCAGCGGCTCGTCGAGCAGCAGAACCTCGGGCTCATTGACGATGGCCCGCGCGATCGCAACACGCTGCTGCTGTCCGCCGGACAGAGAATTCGGTTTGCGGTGTTCGAAGCCTTCCATGTTGACCAGGCGCAGGGCATACTGCACCTTGTCCTCAATATAAGCCTTGTCCTTCTTTTTCAGCTTCAGGCCGAAGGCGATGTTGTCTGCCACGTCATAATGCGGGAACAGCGAATATTTCTGGAAAACCGTGTGGAGGCGGCGCTTGTCCGGAGAGAGATTGGTGATGTCCTTTCCATCGAAAAGCACCCGGCCCGTATCCGGCGTCTCAAAGCCGCCGATAATCCGCAGCAGGGTGGATTTGCCGCAGCCCGAGGGCCCCAGCAGCGTGATAAATTCGTTTTTATAGATTTCCAGATTCAGCTCTTTGATAATCGGCTTTCCGTCAAAGCTCTTGCTGATATTCTGCAGTTCCAGAATCGTATCCATAGCTCTTCCTCAGTGTGTCATTCCCCAGATGCTGCAGCATCTGAATGTCTTTTCGCTGTCCGCTTTCTCTGCTTCCTTAAAAGCTCGGCGGACTGCTGATCCAGAGCACCCGGGCGGGCTACGAGCCGGCGCACTGCAGATAGTGATTGCGGTCCGCCTTGTAGCTGAAGGATTCGCCCTTCTTTACCCGGTATTTGCGGTCACCGTAGACCAGTTCCGCCGTTCCCTCCAGCACATAGCCGAATTCCTCGCCCTCATGGGGTTTATCGAGATCCAGCGCCTGGCCCGGCTGCAGCGTCACCTCAATGGGCTCCAGCGACAGCCGCTGCGCCGCCGGAAGCAGCCATTTGATGCTGTTGCCGCTCTTGTCAATCTTCGTGGAATAATCTTCTTCCTTATAAACAATCTGGGGCGCCTGCTCCTCCCGGAAAAACTCCGACAGATTGGTTCCCAGACACGTCACAATATCCGACAGCGTCGCCACGGACGCGGAGGAAATGCCGCGCTCCAGCTGCGAAATAAAACCTTTGGTCAGCTCCGTCCGGTCCGCCAGCTCTTCCTGTGTGAGTCCGTACTGATTGCGCAGCTCCCGGATTCTTTCCCCAATGTAAAGATCGAGATTCATCTTCTGAATTGCTCCTCCCAGTCTGTTTAATAATACTAAACATTCTGTTTGCACTCACATAATTATACTAATACTAAACACGATGTCAACTAAAACCTGTCTTTTCAGCGGGCAAAATCCGGCTTTTCCGCGAAAAATAAGACAGCCGCCGGATTTTGCCCCGGAAGCTGTCTCATGATGTTGATTATTCTATTGCGTTTTCGGCGATTATTCCGCGCCGTCCCAGCAGTATGTGCAGAGCATGTCCTTCGGAAGTCCTGTGGCAGCCACGGTGTCATCCAGGCGGTTGTAGCGCAGGGAAGTGAATTTCATCTGCTTTCCGATCTGCTCCTCCATGCGGGCGTAGCGCTCGGAATCCGGATTCGCGTAATCCTCCAGAATGCTGCGCTCCACATCCACCGAGCCCTCCTGCTCCGCGATGACGCGGCGGCCGATCAGTTCCATGTCGGAGGTTGCCCGGGAGAAGTTGATGTACTTGCAGCCGAACAGCAGCGGCGGGCAGGCGGGACGCACGTGCACTTCCTCCGCGCCGTTCTCATACAGGAATTCCGTCGTCTCACGCAGCTGTGTGCCGCGGACGATGGAGTCATCAATCAGCAGCAGGCGCTTGCCGTTGATCAGCTCTGTCACCGGGACGAGCTTCATCTTGGCGATCAGATCCCGCTTGGACTGGATTGTGGGCATGAAGGAACGCGGCCAGGTCGGCGTATATTTGATGAACGGCCGGGAATACGGCACGCCGGATTCATTGGAATAGCCGATGGCATGCGCAATGCCGGAGTCCGGTACGCCGGCCACCGTATCAATGTCATCCTTCGTCAGATAGTCTCTCCTCGCCATGGCTTCGCCGCAGCGGTACCGCATGCCTTCTACCGAGACGCCTTCATATTTTGACGGCGGATAGCCGTAGTAGGTCCAGAGGAAGGTGCAGATCCGCATCTTCTTGCCGGGACTGGCCAGCATGGTCATGCCCTCGGGCGTGATGACGGTGATCTCGCCGGGGCCCAGCTCGTGGTAATCGTGATAGCCCAGCTTCATATAGGCAAAGGACTCAAAGCTGGCGCAGAAGCCGGTCTCCTTGCGGCCGATCTGGATGGGCGTGCGGCCCAGCCGGTCCCGGGCGCAGAAGATGCCCTTGGGTGTCAGGATCAGCATGGACATGGAACCGTCGATCTTCTCCTGCGCATAGCGGATGCCGTCGATCATGTTGTCCTGCTGATTGATCAGCGCTGCCACCAGCTCGGTCTTATTGATCTCGCCGCCGGAAAGCTCCATGAAGTGAAGTCTGGACTCGCCGAAGACTTCTTCCACCAGCGCGTCCGTGTTGTTGACCTTGCCGACGGTCACGATCGCGTAGGTTCCGTGGTGAGAGCGGACCAGAACCGGCTGGGGATCGTAGTCCGAGATGACGCCGATGCCCATATAGCCCTTCATCTCATGAACATCCTTCTCAAATTTCGTGCGGAAGGGGGAGCTTTCTATGTTGTGAATGGCCCGGTTGAAGCCGGCGCGGCTGTACACTGCCATACCTGCCCGTCTGGTACCGAGGTGTGAATGATAATCCGTCCCGTAGAACAGATCAAACACACAATCTTCCTTTAATGCTGCCGCAAAAAAACCACCCATTCAGTTTCTCCTTTCCAAAGAAAAAGGCACTGGCATATGCCGGTGTCTTTTGTTGTATCAGTAGCCCAGCGCCCTGTCTACCAGGTGTCTGAGTGTACGTCCCTCGCTGTAGTTCTTCAGATCCTCACAGAACATCTGCGCGTTTTTATTTCTCGTGTTGACCAGCGTCATCTGGCCCGCCGTGTGGGTCGTGATCAGCAGGTTCTTCGCTGTCCACGCCGGATCCCCTTCCGGAATCGGCTCCACCTCGAAGACGTCCAGACCGGCTCCCGCAATTCTGCCCTCGTTCAGTGCTTCCACCAGTGCGGTCTGATCAATGGAATTGCCGCGGCCGACATTGACGACAATGGCGTGTTCCGGAAGCAGTGCGATTTTCTCCGCATCCAGCATTTTCAGGGTGTCCCGGGTGCCCGGAAGCGCCATGAACAGGATGTCCGTCTCCGGCAGGACTTCACTGAGCTGATCCTGCGGAATGACGCGGTCAAAAACACCCTCCTCCCGCACTTGTCCGCTCCGGTTGACACCGATGATGCACTCCGGCGCAAAGCCGCGCACGCGCTTCGCATAATTTCCGCCGATGTCGCCCGTTCCGAGTACAGTAATCCTGCTGCCCGTCAGAGACTTCACCGGCAGATCCGCGCGCCAGATGTGTGCACGCACATTTTCCATATAATCGGGAATTCTTCTGAGCAGCATCAGCGTCAGAGTGACGCCGTGCTCTGAGACCGCAACGCCGTATGCGCCCGCAGAATTGGACAGAAGGCAGTCCAGCGGCAGTGCGCCCGGCTTCAGGAAATTGTCCACGCCGGCAGAGGCCGCGTGGAACCACTTCAGCCCGGGAGCTTTTGCACCCAGTGAGCTGTCATAGGAATAAATGATTTCCGCGTCCTGCGCCTCACGGGCAGCCTCCGCGGAATCGTCGCAGAAGACGATGCTGTATCCAAGCTTCTCCGCTGTTTCACGGATCATCTGTCTCTGGGAATCTTCCAGTGCCTTGATTGCAACAACAATTTTACCCAAGCTCATAAGAATATCCTCCGGAATATGATCTGCAGCAATAAAATTCTACCATATTCCGGAGGACTTCCATATTCTCAAATATTCCAAAATTATCCGGCTGATTCCGCCGCGATTTAGTAAAGTGTGCTTACTTCTCTTCCCTGAAGAGCAGGCCGGTTTTTGCCATGGGCACGCGCAGCGCCATGTACAGCAGCACTGTCACCACCGCGGAAACGGCGGAATTGATTGCCGTGACGCCCAGGTTGATTGCGAAGGAAACCTCCGCGGCAGGCTTGCCGAGAATCAGAATCTTATAGAAATACCGGAGCACCGGGTCTGCCGCAGCGTTGAACAGAAGGCCTGCCACGGTCGCTGAAATCACCCATCTGAACAGCTTGCCGTGATCCGTCTGCGTGGAGATATGCCCCATCTTATGGGCAATCAGGCCGACCAGCAGTCCCATCAGGAACTTGATGAAAAAGGTAATCGGCGCTTCCACGATATAGACCGGGTCCAGCAGATCCGCGATCGTCAGACCGATGGCCCCGCCCAGGCCGCCGTACACACCGCCTAAAAGCAGCGCGCCCAGCACCACAAAGGCATTGCCCAGATGAACCGAAACCTGCCCCGCCGGCGGCGTCGGAATGCGGATCGACATGTAAGTGAATACCACAAAAGTCAGCGCCGCAAACACACCTGCAAATACAACTTTCTTGACCGCATCATCTTTCATAACGACCTCCTCTTCCGGGCATCGCCCTTCAGCTCCATCTCAATCGATTGAGCTAAAGTATAGCACAATGTGGTATCATAGAAAGTGCCAGTTATCGAGATTTTTGCCAGTCCACTTTAAACCTTGAATCGATACCCGACGCCCCAGATGGTCTCGATGTACTGCGGGTTCTGGGTGTCGAACTCAATTTTCTCCCGGATCTTCTTGATATGCACGGTGACGGTCGCAATATCTCCGACAGAATCCATGTTCCAGATCCGGCGGAACAGCTCCTCCTTGGAATAGACATGATTCGGGTTCTCCGCCAGGAAGGTCAGCAGATCGAACTCCTTCGTCGTAAACGGCTTCTCGACGCCGTCCACCCACACACGGCGGGCCGTCTTGTCAATCTTCAGGCCGCGGATTTCAATGACATCGCTGCGGCTGCCGGCACCGACCAGACGCTCATAGCGGGTCAGATGGGCCTTCACCCGCGCCACCAGCTCACTGGGAGAAAACGGCTTGGTGAGATAATCGTCTGCGCCCAGCCCCAGACCGCGGATCTTGTCAATATCATCCTTCTTGGCCGACACCATCAGGATCGGAATATCCTTCTTCTCGCGCACCTTCTTGCAGATTTCAAAACCATCCACGCCAGGCAGCATCAGATCCAGAACGATCAGGTCATAATCACCATTCAAGGCCTTTTCCAGTCCGGTATCTCCCCGGTTCTCCACCTCCACCTCGAAGCCGGACAGTTCCAGATAATCCTTCTCCAGATCCGCAATGGACTCTTCGTCTTCAATAATCAGAATTCTGCTCATTTTCTCCTGCCTTTCTGTTCCTTCTGCTCCTGCTGCTCATCGGCATCCACTACCTCATCACCGGTCTTTTCCCGGTACTTGCGGAATACGAAATGGATGCAGGTTCCTTCCCCCTCATGACTGGTGGCCCAGATGTAGCCGCCGTGATCCTCCACGATCTTCCGGACGATCGAAAGGCCAATGCCGCTTCCGCCTGTCGCGGAGCTTCTCGACGAATCCGTCCGGTAGAACCGGTCGAAGATATTCGGAAGATCCCGGGCCGCAATGCCCTTTCCGTTGTCCTCGATCTCCACCCGGATCGAATCCTGTTCGTCCAGGATACGAATGTCAATGCGCCCCTTCGGCTTGTCCATATACTTGACGCTGTTGCTGACGATATTGTTGATCACGCGCTTAAGCTGCTCCGGATCCGCGATGATAACCGTGTCCGGCGAAACCAGATTGGAATAATTCAGCTGGATTCCCCGGGACTCCAGATCCATGCCGATCTCCTCGATGCAGTCTCCGAAATACTCCGCCACATTGATCCGATGGAAATTGTACGGAATCCGCTCGCTGTCAATCTGCGAATACAGCGTCAGCTCGTTGATCAGCTTATCCATGTCATTGGCCTTATTGTAGATTGTCCGCAGGTATTTCTCCTGCTTCTCCGGCGTGTTGGCCACGCCGTCCAGAAGGCCTTCCGCATAGCCCTTGATCGTCGTCATCGGCGTCTTCAGATCATGCGTGATATTGCTGATCAGCTCGCGGCTCTGCCGCTCCTTCTCCAGCTTCTCCTCCGCGGACTCCTTCAGCCGCAGCCGCATGTCCTCATAGTTCCGGTACAGCTCGGCAATCTCGCCCTCTTCCTCCGTGGACAGACGGTAATCCAGATTTCCGTCCCGGATCGCGTTCATCGCCACATCCAGCTCCTGGATCGGATGCAGAATCGAGCTCCACAGCCAGCGCGTCAGAAACAGCGCCGTGATGCCCAGCACAAACACCAGCACGATCACCAGCACCGTCCAGCCCCGGGCTGCCACATTCCTGAAAAGCGTGTCATAATCCGTGATCAGCCCGTCTGAAGGCTGCTCGCCCATCGCCGGGAGATTTCCCAGCACCCAGAAGGCGACGACATTCAGCAGCACCGGAATGACAATAACAATTGAAAAGGCAATAATCAGTTTTTTTCTGAAAGTCATATCTGACCCCGTCCAACTCTGTTTATAAGGCAAAATCTGACACCCGCGCATAACAGCGCCTTGTCCGGGGAATATTATATCACAGTCCGTGCGCTCCGTGTCCGCCTGCACTCAGGTGTGATGTCCTGGGAGAGCTGCCGGAAAAGCACTGGAAAATCAACCAGAAGTCGAGGCGCAGCGCAGGCTGTTTGCATTGACTAACCATCTCTGTTTCAATCATACTGACTTTACAGTCAGCAAAATTCAAAGGCTGTCTGATGACACGATTCTATGATGTCAATAAAAATAATATTACAGGAGGGTAAACCAATGAAATATGTATGTGGTGTCTGCGGTTATGTCTATGACGAGGAGAAGGAAGGCGCAAAGTGGGAAGCGCTTCCCGCTGATTACAAGTGCCCTGTCTGCAAGGCTCCGAAGGAAAAGTTCAGCGCACAGGCCGGTGAGCTGGTCTGGGCTGCCGAGCATGTTGTCGGCATCGCGAAGGGAGCTCCGGAGGATATCATCGCGGATCTTCGCTCCAACTTTGAGGGCGAGTGCTCTGAGGTCGGCATG
>JAFTFP010000101.1 GCA_017449485.1 Lachnospiraceae bacterium | reverse complement strand
GTCCCATATAACTTCCGATGCGCTCTGTTTCCTCCAGCGCTTCCGGGATTCCCTCGCCGCTGTTGGATACCTTGATTTTGTCGGAAACCATTCTGCTCTCCTTTAATGACTGATATGCCGCATCACGGCAAGAATAGTTTACCACCTTTTTCCCAGAATCACCATATCCTTCTTCGGATTCTGCCGCAGGAACCAGTTCTTTTCATTTTTCAGTCTGTTTTCCCGCACAGGACCTGCAGCGCATCCCGCACGATCTGATCATGGTCAAAAGCCAGCAGGCAGCCCCTGTCGTCCCGGGCCAGTTTCTTTAAAGCGCCTCCGGCCGCAGCCGCTTCGGTTTCCGCACCTGTCTGCACCAGCTGAAGACTTCCCGTCTCCGGGTCCACCTCAGCCCGGAACCAGGCGGCCTGGTCGGCGTCATCCCCCGCCCGGACCTCTTCTGCCCTCTCCTCAGGAATCATCGCTCCATAGGCTGCCGAAACAGTCCAGCCTCTGGGGTCTCTGCCCGGCGCACTGTAAAACCCAACCAGTCTGATCTGAAGCCCGCGCAGTCCCGTCTCCTCTTCCAGTTCCCGGGCCGCCGTCTGTTCTGCAGCCTCATTCTTATTGGCAAAGCCTCCCGGAAGAGCCCATCTGCCCAGATACGGGTGTCCGCCACGGCGGATCAGCAGAATCCGCAGCGATCCGTCCGGCATCTTACGCAGGACAATCATATCCGCCGTCAGCGCCGGCTTCGGATATTTGTCCGGGTTATACTGCCTCAGAAATTCTTCCTCCGTCATTCCGTTCCGATCGATTTTTTCCTTCATCTTTCATCGTACTCCTGTGAAAAAGCTGCCGCAGCAGATGCTGCGGCAGCCCGGTTCTGTCCTGTTCTGCAGGCCTTCTTTCTGAGCAGCAAGCTTCACCGGCTTCCTCAGAAATCAACCTCGGTGTCATAGTACGCACATTTCAGAACAGCTTCCATCTCCGCCTGGTCAGGCTGTCTCGGGTTAGAGCCCGTGCAGGCATCCAGGATCGCATTCTTCGCAATCTCAGGCAGTCTCTCCAGGAAGATCTCTTCCGGTACGAAGCCCTGCTCTGTCGGATAGCTATCCGCGCCATAGAACTTGATACCATGCGGGATATTGAGCTGGTCGTTGAAGCCGCGCACACAGGCGATCAGGGAAGCGACCTTCTCGTCGTCATTCACACCGTCCAGATGCATATAGTCGGCGATCACGCCATAGCGCTGCTTTGCTTCGGCATTTCTCGCGTTGTAGGCGATGACTTTCGGCAGATACATCGCGTTTGCGGCGCCGTGAATAATATGTGCGCCGTAATCCGCAAAGACCGCGCCCGTCTTGTGTGCCATTGAGTGTACGATGCCGAGCAGTCCGGATGAGAAAGCCACACCGGCCAGGCACTGAGCAGTGTGCATATTGTCTCTCGCTGTCATATCCTCATTATAGGATGCGACAAGATCACGCTGGATCATCTCAATTGCATGAATCGCCATTGCGTCCGTGAAGTCGCTGCGGGCGGTTGAAACATACGCCTCAATCGCATGGGTCAGTGCATCCATTCCGGTATGCGCCACCAGCTTCTTCGGCATTGTCTCAGCCAGATCCGGATCAACAATCGCCACATCCGGTGTAATCTCAAAGTCAGCGATCGGATATTTGATGCCCTTCGCATAATCTGTAATGATAGAGAAAGCTGTCACTTCCGTCGCGGTTCCGGAGGTGGAGGAAACAGCACAGAAATGCGCCTTGGTCCGAAGCTTCGGAAGACCGAAAACCTTACACATATCCTCAAAAGTGGTCTCCGGATATTCATACTTGATCCACATAGCCTTCGCAGCATCGATCGGAGAACCGCCGCCGATGGCGACAATCCAATCCGGCTCGAACTCCTGCATGACAGCAGCGCCTCTCATGACCGTATCAACAGAAGGATCCGACTCGATTCCCTCGAAGACGGTAACTTCCATACCAGCCTCTTTCAGATAGTTCTCGGCTCGCTCCAGGAATCCGAAACGCTTCATTGAGCCGCCGCCGACACAGATGATGGCACGCTTTCCTTCCAGCGTTTTCAGCGCTTCAAGTGCGCCCTTTCCATGATAGATATCTCTCGGATTTGTAAATCTCTGCATAAAAACCCCCTTTCAAAACCCCTCAATAATTAAACATTACAACCTGGTAATACCTGCTGAAATAATAGTATCGAATCACTCATATTCCTGTCAATGAACCCGGAAATTTGTCTGTGACATTTCTGTGACAATCCGCCTGTTAAGCTATGCATGTAAACACAAAGACAAACGCCCAAGGGCGCAGAACAAATCAGAAGCAGGGCAGGCGCCCGGAAGAAGAAAGGAAGAAATAATTATGAAAAAGAAACTTGTTGCCGCTATGATCGCTGTATTCGCTATGACCTCCGTGCTGGGAATGACCGCTTTCGCAAGCGAAGTACCGGAAGAAACCAAGGTCGTTGAGATGGTTGAGTATGATGAGAATATGGATGAGTTCGCAGCCGAAGTCGTCATCGAATGGACCGATGGCAACACCGTTTACCGCAGAATCATCAAACCCGCTCCGAAGAAGCAGGAGCCCGCTGAGGAAATCATCCACACCACCGTCAACTGGTCAGATGATGCCGGCAACAGATATGTGTTGGATAATACAACACACACCGTAACGATTTATGACGCCGATGGCAATATAATCGGTGTTCGTCCGCAGTAATGCGTGGTCTGTCCTTTGATTGAAAACCGGCAGCAGGTAATCCTGCTGCCGGTTTTCTGTATTCATGGTTTCGGGCTCCCGGTTCAGTCAGGTTTGCCGATCACGGTGAAAACCCGCTCAAACTCGTCGATGAGATCCTGCGCATTTTCGATCCCCACAGACAGACGGAGCAGGCGGTCGGTGATGCCGTTTTTCTCGCGCAGCTCCTGCGGCACGGCGGCGTGTGTCTGCGTGAGCGGATAGGTGATCAGAGTCTCTGTCCCGCCGAGGCTCTCGGCAAAATAAAACAGCTCGACATTCTCAAGCACTGCCCTGGCGAACTCCGCCGACCGGACCTCGAAGGAGATCATCGCGCCGAAGCCGCTTGCCTGTTTCTTCATGATCTCATAGCCCGGATGCTCCGGCAATCCCGGATAAATCACTCTGGTTACATAGGGCGACTGTTTCAGATACTCCGCTATTCTGAGGGCATTTTCCTGCGCCCTGTCCATCCGCACCGCCAGTGTCCGGATCCCCCTGAGTGTGAGCCAGCTGTCAAACGGAGCCATCGCGGCGCCGGTCGTCGTGGAGATCAGACGCAGCCTTCCGTCAAGCTCGTCGTCATTAAGAACGACCAGACCTCCGATGGTGTCATGATGGCCTGCGATATATTTTGTCCCGCTGTGTATGACGATATCCGCGCCCAGATCGAGCGGGTTCTGGAATCGCGGCGAGAGGAAAGTATTGTCGACGATCAGAAGAATCCCGTGTGCTTTCGTGACTTCGGCGAGCGCCCGGATATCCGTGACGTGCATCATCGGGTTGGTGGGCGTCTCCAGATACACCGCTTTCGTCTGCGGGCGGATCTGTTCTTCGATCCCGCTGCTGACGTCCGCAACCGTGAACTCAATGCCGTTCTTGGCGCTGATCGTGTTGAAAAGGCGTATGCTTCCTCCGTATAGATCCTCGTCCACAATCAGATGGTCGCCGGGCTTAAACAATTCCATAACGGCTGCCACGGCCGCCATGCCGCTGGAAAAGGCCAGGGCGTGCTCGCCGTTCTCCAGAAGCGCGACGACGCTCTCCAGCTGCTGCCTCGTCGGGTTGCTCTGGCGCGAATAGTCAAAACCTGTCTGCTCCCCGACGTGCCTGTGCGAGAAGGTCGCCGTCTGGTAGATCGGATAGCTGATCGCATTATACTGGTCCAGGATGGTCAGATCCGTTCCCTGGCACTTGGTATCAAAACTGACATTCCACTTTTTGCTTTTCCCGTAGTCCATCCTTATCCTCCCCGTCTGAATCAGTCACCGCCCAGCGCTGCGCCAAGCTGTGTGAGTGCCTGCCGCAGCGTCGCCTGCGGACAGGCAATGTTCATCCGCTGAAAGAGTGCGGTATGCTCCGCAAACATGCTCCCGTCATCCAGCCACAAATGCGCTCTGTCACGGATCAGATGCCGCAGCTCCTCTTCCGAATTCACGATCTGCGAGAAATCCATCCAGAGAAGATACGTGCCCTCCGGGATCGTCATCCTCACCGCAGGCGCCTTCTGCCGCAGGTATTCCGCAGCCTCCCGGATGTTCGCCTCCAGATGATCCAGCAGGGCGCACAGCCACGCATCCCCGAGATCATACGCTGCTTTTGCCGCCGTCAGCCCGAGCGTATTCGCCTGGCTGTATCCGCTCGCTTCATTAACAAGGCGGAACCGCTCCCGCAGCGAGGCATTGCTGATCAGGATATTCGCTGTCTGCAGACCTGCCATATTGAAAGTTTTGCTTGGAGAAGTACAGATCACCGCATTCCGCAGAAACATCTCCCCCAGCGATCCGTAGGAGGTGAACCGGTTTTTGCCATACACAAAATCGCAGTGGATTTCATCAGAAACGACGATCACGTCATGCCTTGTACAGATGCTTCCGATCTCCCGAAGCTCGTCCGGTTTCCACACTCTTCCCACGGGATTGTGCGGGCTGCAGAGGATGAAAAGTCTGACATTTTCTTCCGCGATTTTCTTCTCCGCGTCTGCGAGGTCCATCCGGTAATATCCGTCCTGATTCTTCAGCGGGCTGCTCACGCAGCGCCTCCCGTTCAGTTCGATCATCTCCCGGAAAGGATAGTAGACCGGTTCCTGAATGAGCACCGCGTCTCCCGGTGCCGTAAACGCGCGGACTGCACAGGAGATGGCGTAGACGACGCCGGGCGTGACCGTGACCCAGCTCCGGTCGATCTCCCACCCGTAATGACGCACGAACCAGCTTTCCAACGTGTCAAAATACGCGGCGTCCGGGTCTGTGTATCCGAAAATTCCGTGAGATGTGCGCTCTCTGATCCTGTCGAGGATCTCCTCCGGCAGGGCAAAATCCATGTCAGCGACCCACATCGGAAGCAGGTCGGTCCTCCCCGCGCGGCGCATTGCAAAATCATATTTCAGTGACGCTGTGCCCGTCCTGTCCGGAACATGTTCAAAATCATAGATCTCTCCCATCTGATCTTTCCTCCCCTGACTCTGTCGGATACTCTGTCAGGTAATATCATACTAATCCGATGGAATTTATACAATATATTCTTGGGGTTCGTAAAGAAAAAAACGGAAGGCCTATGAATGCTATACACCTATTTTCAGCCGTTCAGCGAAAATGATTCCCCGCACAGCCACCCGATAGATTTCCTCTGAATCCTGCGGGTAATTCATCTCATCCATAATCAGTATTTTCTTCATCACAGCACCTCGACAAATCCTGAGTTCCGTTTCATATCAGTGCAACAAAAAAAGTCCCTTCTGAGGGACTTTTTGTAACTGGTGAAATTATAAGTGAGACATGCGGGACTCGAACCCGCGACAACTTGATTAAAAGTCAAGTGCTCTACCACCTGAGCTAATGTCCCGCATTCTTCAGCACCCGCTTACTTAAGCGAACTGCCCGAGCAGGGCTAGTTGGATTCGAACCAACGCATGCAGCAGTCAAAGTGCTGTGCCTTACCACTTGGCGATAGCCCCATGGAATGGCATAAGAAAAGGGTGGGTAGTGGGACTTGAACCCACGGTCTCCAGAACCACAATCTGGCGCGTTAGCCAACTACGCCATACCCACCATATCAGCCAGCTCTTGCGAGCAATGTGCCCGAAGGGATTCGAACCCCCGACCCACGGCTTAGAAGGCCGTTGCTCTATCCAGCTGAGCTACGGACACATAAAAGCGGGTGATGGGAATCGAACCCACGTATCTAGCTTGGAAGGCTAGTGTTCTACCATTGAACTACACCCGCATAGTCTGGAACTATCAATATTTGTTTTTCAAGAAGCAGCCTTCCGGATCGGGGTGACAGGATTCGAACCTGCGACATCCTGGTCCCAAACCAGGCGCTCTAGCCAAACTGAGCCACACCCCGGCAACAGGGGTTTCCTGTGACGCAAGTGATATTATATTATAGCGATTCTGCAAAGTCAACTAAAAATCCGGTACAGACCGCTGAAACTGTCCCCTTGGATTAGCCATGTCTAAATTGTGTGCAATATCATTCAGTGCTATACTGTACTCATGTTAAGATTTTTCCATGTGATAATCTGGAATCTGTTCCGCGGTCCTTTTATGATTCCTCTCATGCAGTTTCTCGCCGATCACCCCGAGAAATACTCCGATGAAGTCCGCTACAGATTTGCGCGCTATGCGATCCGGATCATGATGCGGACCGGTCTGATCCGTCCCATCGTCTCCGGAAAGGAAAATCTCCCTCAGGAAGGCGGATACGTCATGTATCCGAATCATGAGGGTAAGTTTGATGCGCTCGGCATCATGATCACCCACGACCAGCCCTGCAGTTGTTCTTCCAAAGCTCAGTAAACGATCGGCTCACTCAAGGGCGTTCCACGATCGCCGCACAGCCCATGCCGCCGCCGACGCAGAGCGTCGCAAGTCCCTTGTGGGCATTTCTTCTCTGCATCTCATACAGCAGCGTCACCAGAATTCTGCAGCCGGAAGCACCGACCGGATGACCCAGTGCAATGGCACCGCCGTTGACATTCAGGATGGCCGGGTCAAAGCCCAGATCATGCTGAACCGCAACCGACTGTGCTGCAAAGGCCTCATTCGCCTCGATCAGATCAAAGTCTCCGATTTCGTAACCGGCTTTTGCCATCGTTTTCTTCGTGGCTGCGACCGGGCCGATGCCCATGATGCGCGGCTCAACGCCCGCCAGCTCACCGGCAATCCACACGCCCATCGGCTGTACGCCGAGCTCCTTGGCCTTTTCCTCGCTCATGACAATGATGGCTGCCGCCGCGTCGTTGATGCCGGAGGAATTGCCTGCGGTCACCATGCCGTTTTCCTTGAAGGCAGGCTTTAATCTTGCAATGCTCTCCGCGGTTACGTTCGGGCGCGGACCTTCGTCCGTGTCAAAGAGGATCGTCTGCTTCTTCTGCTTCACTTCAACCGGCACGATCTCATCCTTGAACTTTCCGTCCGCGATCGCCTTCTGTGCCTTCTGCTGGCTGTTTGCTGCAAACTCGTCCAGCTGCTCTCTGGTCAGTCCCCATTCCTCTGCGATATTCTCAGCCGTGATACCCATGTGATAGCCGCCGAAGGCATCGGTCAGCGCGTCACGGATCATGGCGTCATCCACTTTTCCTGCACCCATGCGGTAACCGAAGCGGCCGTTGTACAGCAGGTACGGTGCCTTGGACATGTTCTCCATGCCGCCTGCCACTACGATATCCGCATCGCCGTTCTGAATCAGCTTGGCAGCCAGATTCACACAGTGCAGGCCGGAGCCGCACAGCACGTTGATGGTGGTCGCCGGAACTTCGACCGGAATCCCGGCGTTCACAGCTGACTGACGGGCAGGGTTCTGTCCAGTGCCGGCCTGAATGACACAGCCCATATAGACTTCGTCCACCTGCTCCGGCTTTACACCGGCGCGGCGAAGTGCCTCCTTGATGACGATCGTTCCTAACTCCGTGACAGGCGTGCCGCTCAGGGTGCCTCCCATGGTTCCGATTGCAGTTCTGCAGGCGCCTGCCAGCACAACCTTTCTTTTGCTCATTTCCTGTTTTCTCCTTCCTTCTGGATGAATATGCTGAAAATCTATCTGATCACGCCTGCTGTCTCTTCTCTTCTTCTTTCTTTTCAAAAACAGCGCGAAGTGATTCATCGTAAGGTGCCCGGGCAATGCCGTACTCGGTCACGATGCCGCTGATCAGGCTGTGGTCCGTCACGTCAAAAGCCGGATTATATACCTTGATATTTTCCGGCGCCATGCGCTCCCGGTACCACATATCTGTGACCTCATCCGGATTGCGCTGCTCGATCGGAATCTCACTGCCGGTTTTCAGCGACAGATCGATGGTCGAGGTCGGCGCGCAGACATAAAAAGGGACGCCGTAGTGTGCCGCCACAGCCGCCACCACACTGGTGCCGATCTTATTGGCGGTATCTCCGTTGGCCGCGACGCGGTCGCAGCCCACAAAGATCGCCTGGATTTTGCCGGCCTGCATCACAGAAGCTGACATGTTGTCGCACAGCAGCGTGACGTCGACGCCGGCGCTGGCGAGCTCATAGGCTGTGAGCCGGGCGCCCTGCAGAAGCGGACGGGTCTCGTCGGCATAAACATGAAAGCCGTATCCCCGCTCCTCTCCGAGATAAATCGGCGCGGTCGCAGTACCGTAGCGGCAGGCGCAGAGCTTGCCCGCGTTGCAGTGGGTCAGAATGCCATCGCCCGGCTTCACCAGGGTGAGTCCATACTCGCCGATCCGTCTGCACACTTCAATGTCTTCTTCTTTAATTGCCTCCGCCTCCTGCTTCAGCCGTTCCTTCACCTGCTTCATGGTCAGCGACTGATCTTCTTTCATAGACAGGAAGACCTGCTCCATGCGGTTCAGGGCCCAGGATAGATTCACCGCTGTCGGACGGGAGGAATCCAGATATGCCTTCTGCTTCCGGAAGGTCTCCTCCAGAAGAGAGAAATTTGCATCGTGATTAGCCGGAATATCCTGATCTTTCGGGATGTTTACCAGTTTGGTCAACAGATAGATTCCAAAGCCTGCGGTGACGCCGATGGCCGGTGCGCCGCGCACCTGCAGCAGATAAATCGCGTTCCAGATCTCCTCTGCTGTCCGCAGACGGATGAGTTCCGTCCTGCCGGGCAGCAGAGTCTGATCAATAATTTCAATCGCATTCTCATCGTCCAGAAGGGCGACGGTTTCCAGTTCCAGGATGTTTTTTTCTGTCTTCATGAACAGGTTCCTCACGCTGATGATCAGTATCGGTTCAGAAAATTATATGCTTTTCCGAACCGATACTTATTCTATCTCAGCGTTCAGTTTCCATCAAGCAGAGTAATCTTCGCATGGCCGTTCCCGCTGTTTCCAGTCTGCCAGGCAATCACTTTTCCACTCTGACAGACGGGCATCTCGCTGTTGCCGTCGATGATCTGCGCATCCGTCAGCTCACCGGTATAACCGGTTCCGCCCTGGTTCCAGGCTCCGCCGGCGTAGCCTCCGCCTCCGCCGTGATCCGGGCCCCAGCGCTGCCCGCCGCCGGCACTGTCGTACCAGTACTCCGGCGTGCCCCGGCCGTTCATGCCCTGGCCGAAGCTTCCGCCTCCGCCTGCATTGCCGGGATTCTTGCTGCCGCCGCCGGCTGCAATCAGGACCTCCTCCGCATGATCTTTATAGGCACTCAGCAGGCCCCGGTCCACTGCGGCAATATGTGTGGCACCGCCTCCGCCGGCCGCCGCGCCGAAGCGTGTCTGCTTTGTGGGCTCACCTGTGGTGGAAATATGCTGCGTTGTTCCGCCATTGCCGCCTTTTCCGCCGCCATTATATCCGGCTGCACCGCCGGTATTGCCTTTGCCGTCTCCGCCGGCACCGCCGACACAGATGTAGAGCACATCGCCTCTCTTCAGTGTGGCAATGCCTTGCGAGTAGCCGCCTTTTGCCCCGCCTGTGCCGCTCTGTGCACCCCAGACCTCCAGACGGTACTGGCCATCCGCCGGTGCTGTGAAGGTCTGAATTCCGCCCGTGTACTCGTAGATCTGTTCGGCCTTCACATCATAGATGGCGTAGAAGGTGACCGGCTCCTCCAGCTTTCCATAGTCTTCCAGTCTTATGCCGCTGCCGTCAGGCTTCGTGTTCCACTCGTGGAACAGATGTGTCTCATCCCAGACGCCGACCAGCGATGTGCCGACCGGCAGGCCTGTCCGGTGCTCTTCCACAGCTGTGGTCTGATCACTCCCGTCAATCCGGCCGCCGTTCGCGTCAAAAGTCACCGCCGCCAGCCACTGGGCATACAAAGTGTAAACAGACTCCGTTCCCTCTCCGAGGGCCTCCATGGAAGAGCCGTCCGGATAATATGCGCCGCCCTGCGCGGCCGTGCTCCAGCCTCCGAAGCGGTAGGGATTTCTCCCGGGCTTCTCATAAGTCCCGCTGATCGACCACGCCTTCCTCGCCTCACTGTCATAGCGGTAACGGACAATATTCCGCTCCTTCTGCCGGTCAAAGCTTCCGCCGTTCGGCAGATAAATGACCTGGTACTGCCGCTCCGGCTTCAGGTTGATACGGACTTCAAAGGAATCTGACAGTGTCACGCCGCGCTCCGTGTAATGCACGCGCACCGGGTACGTCCCGCCGCCCGAATTCATGCTGCTGTCCAGGACGGCCGGCGAGAGGGTCAGGTTTGTTCCATCATAGACAACCGTCCGGGTCGAACCGTTGTCATACGTAATCAAGGCTGAGATCTCTCCCGCTCTGAAGGCATAGCTCACATCTGTCCTGGAGACGATTTCCTCCGGCCCCAGGAAGCTTACTTCCATCTGTACCGGACGATCCGTCTGCGTCGTGTTGATGCAGGCAGCCGAGTGAGACAGCAGATCGTCTCTTCGCAGCTCATTGAGAAATTCCGCCTCTGAAAATGAATCCGCGGCGGACAGCACTGTCTGAAGACTTGCCTTCCCGCCTGTCCCGTCCGCTGTGCCGTTTTTCAGCACCTTGACCTGCGCGGTCTTGTAACGCGCATTGGGCAGCTCCGTGACGGTGTAGCTTCCGTAGGGAAGATCACTGAACAGAACTTCCGTGCTGTCCCGTCCCTCGGGAACCGCGGCCGCTGCATTCCGCTGCAGACCGTCCTCCCCCGTCAGGCGGAAGACAAAGACCGGCGCGCCGAAGGGAAGATAGCGGCGGTCGATGGTTTTGACAATCCGGATCTGCCCGGTTCCGCGGACCAGACCCACATCCAGGTACTCTTCGACCCGGACACGGTCTGGATCTGCGATATTGACCTTTTCAGTCAAATCGATATCCGGAATCACAGCGGCGCCCTGATCTGTCTTCTTCTCCTCTGCATCCGAGTCGATGGTGCGATCCTCCCCGGCCCGCTGCCTGGTCGGTGTCAACGCGTCGTCCGGCAGCTCGCAGACAGCCAGATACATGCCGGACGGCAGGTTTTCAAACCGGTAACTGCCATCCTCAGCTGTCATCACAGGCGGAAGCCGTATACCCTCCTCGTCATAAACATCAGCCGCGCTTAGGTTTCCGATCCGGAGTGTTTCCTGATCCTGTCCCTGGGCCGGACGGTACAGCCGCACCTGCGTTCCGGCGACCGGTTTCTCCCCGGCATCCCGCAGCCCGTTCCGGTTCTCATCCAGGAAAACCCTGCCTGCTATTTTTCTTGCAGTTATCTCCACCCGGGCTCTTGGGGATTCCCGGATCAGCAGATCGGTCATGATCTGTGCCTGATTGATCAGGCAGTCTCCTCCCGCACAGCCTGCTGCGTCAAAGGTAAGACGGATCACCGCCTTTTCCTGCGGCTTCAGCGTCAGACTGCACAGCATGGCCGAGGCCTTTTCCGGCACCTTGTCTGTTCTCAGTAAGCCCGCCTGTTCTGTCTGCGTAAGCGCTGTCTCTTCCGCCGCCGGCAGGGTGCGCAGCTCAGCAGCTGCCTTGCCTCTCACCGTCTCCGACCCGGTCAGGGAGAGGACCGGAGAGGCCTCCGGTGCCTGCGTCAGATCCACCTCAATGGATTTCAGCTGCAGGGTTCCCTGGAAGGCACTGCCGCGCTCATCCTGGTTCCACGGGAAGACATCCAGCACCTGCGCCGTGATTTCCTGCTGCCTTTTGTTCTCTACTGTAATTTCATAGACTGCATCCTGCCCCGAGACGATCAGAGGCGCAGCGGCACTTTTCGTGATATCCGGAATCATCGGCGTCTGCACGTGAATCAGGAAACGCACCTGCTCTTGCTGTGTCTGGGTGTGAAAGCCGCAGCTTTCTTCCTTTCTGACGCCGCAGACGTGGATCCAGGTGATATCCTTATCCTGAATCTGTACCTGCTGCCCGTCCACCACTCTGGAAACCACCGCGCGCACAGGAATATCCTCCCCTTCCTGCGCCGTCACAATCACTGCCTCCTCCGTCTGCTGGACACCGCCCAGCGGCGTCAGTGTCCAGTTCAGTCCCGGCTCCTTCCTGCGCGGGACCGCGCCCGGCACATCGCAGACCCACCGCCAGCCGCCGCTGTGAACCTGTAAGCCGGATTTTGCAGGAATTGCAGAAATCCCGGGTTCAAAATCCAGCTGATCGCCGGGAATCCGGATTCCGTTCTCCTCCCTGGGCCCGGAAAGAATCGAATCCTTCGCGGTGATCTCCGGGCGAAAGACATACAGCACGGCATCCTTCGTATAAATGGTTTCCCGCTGGCTTCCCTCCTTCTGGGAGGTGGCTCCGCTGACGGTATTGGCCGCAGGCGTCACCGCCGCACTGATCCGGTACGTTCCGGAGGCCGGTTCCTTCTCCTTCCACTGCCAGGTGAGATTGCCGATCTGGGTATTTGTGTCATAGGTATAAGCTGTCCCTGCAGGGATATCCATCACGCCGACGACTTCCCCTGCGGGATCCGTCATCTCATAGTGAATACTGACGAAGGCGTTATTGCGCCCATTGGGAACATGGTCCTTGTCAAAAATCAATCCCGTCAGCATATCTTCCGGGCCGCCTGTGGGTTCTGTCTCCACCAGCCCCTGAAAATCCGTCTTTTCCGGCACATAGATGGTCTGATCCCGCGCGACGATCTCATAGTCTATGGGAATATCCGTGTGCGGCATGGGATAGCAGCACATTTCCTCCGACCCGTTGTACAGGCCCGAAGATGCCTCATTGGTGTTGACGGCGTTTGCGCCGAAGCTGGGACGCGGGCGGATCTCAAACTCGATAATCAGCTTGCGCCCGTAATCAGCCTCTGTCCCGGCGTGCGGCACCCTCGTCACGGCATTTTCGCCGTAGTCATAGCCGAAAACTTCCACCAGATTGCTCTCCCGGCAGATATTCAGCCCGGTGATCTCCCGCCGCGGCCCGAAGGAAAAGCTTCCATCCGCCTCCGGATGTGCATCCGCTGTGTAAGTCCGGACCGGCACCGTCTCCGGCTGCGAAGTCTCCTGCGTCTTCCCGTCTCCCAGCTGAAAAGGCCAGGAGATCCGGTCCCGGGCGATCACGCCTTTGCGGTAATCCCCGAACATCTCCGTCAGCACCTGGGCGTAGATCCGGTTCAGCTGCGGGGCGATGGCCGGCAGCGTGTCCGCGACCCGGAAAAAGGTTTCATCCACTGTTCCCTTCGCCGTGGAATCATTCCGGTCATAGATGGTCGGGGTCAAAATCTGATACGCCCCGGGGTTAGCGCTGGAGAGCATGTACATAAAGCGGAATCCCAGTGCCTCCGTCGTGTCCGGCAGCTCTGAAAGATTCTGTACCGAGGAGAACTGGGCAAAAGACGGCGAGTCCTCCGTCACGCCGTTGGAAATATAGCAGGTATAGATCCGGGCTCCCGCCTGCTTCAGCGCATAAGCCGTGTGCAGCGCGCGGTTTGCGGCCGTGAGTGTAAACATGAAATTTCTCGGCGCTCCCAGTTTCATGATCGCTTCCCGGTCGGCCTCGCTGTCACCGGTATTGGGACTTGCATCGGTCACCTCATGATAGGGATAGCCGTCGGTCACCAATACCACAACTTTTCTGCGTCCGGCCGAATCATAAGACAGAAACTCCTGCGCCTTAGAGAGCGCCGCGTCCGTCCAGGTGTTGCCCAGCGTCGTGGTCCTGCCGGAAATAAAGGCAGCGGCACTCTGCACCGTGGAGGCGTCCAGCACCGTAAGATGCTGCTTGCCGCCTGCGCTGGTCAATCCCCAGTTCTGAGAAACTGCATCCTCCGCAGACCGGTTTCCGCCGAAGGCAACGATGCCGAGTCTGGCCCGCTCCTTCTCCTCCAGCGCATCATTTTCCCGTGCAAGCGCCTGCACGAACGAAACTGCGGCCTCATTCATCCGCCGCATGGCCTCGCCCTCCATCGAATAGGAGTAGTCCAGAACCAGTACCACATCTGTAGGAACCAGCTCCTCCTGTTCCTCAACCGTTCCCGTCAGATACTGCTCCAGGGTGATGGTTCTTGTCCCGTCCTCCTGCATCGTCAGGTATTTGTTGACAACCACACGGACATTTTCTGTGAGTTTCCGGCTCACCTCTCCAGCTTCCTCTGTGCCTGCAGCCCCTGCCCCCAGAAGGGCCGGCCCGGGGCTCTCCAGGATCTGTGCCTCCTCCTGTCCGGCAGGCAGCGCCTGTTCAGCGACCGGATCCACCAGGACAAAACCCGCATCTGTTCCGCTTCCATCCTCCGCCCTGACATCAAGCGCACCACTCAGGAAGGAAATTCCGACAGCGATGCACAGTCCCAGCAGCCGCAGGCGGATCCGGCGGGACTTACTTCGTGCTGTTCTTCTTCTGTTTCCCAATTCATTCACATCCTTTCCACATGGAACATCCTCCGGCTTATCCCGGACGGTTCCCCTGCTCCTGCCGCTTTCTTCACATCTGTTCAAGTTTCCGTAAGGAACTGCCTCCATGCGTTCTGATAAGCTTCCGGGCCTTCCTGAACCCGACCGGACGGATCTGCACACTGAATGCTCTCCTCATAGATAATCAGCTCCGTGGGCGACACCTCTTCCGCTGTATCAAACCTGGTCCGGACGCGGTCCAGCAGCTTCGGCGTCGTCTGGCCGGGCAGAAGCGCCTGCGTATAATAACAGTAGCCGTCTGATTCCTGAAAAACCCATCCAGAGGGAAGATGCCGCAGGTAGTCCTCCGGCGCCTGGAAATCCTTCCCATCTCCGGAAAGCTCTGAATGCGCTGCGCTTTCCGAATCAGAAAAAGCCAGAAATACCCGCACATAGCACGGTACATTTCCCGTATTCTTCACCCGCACTGCCTTTTCATATTCGTTGACTCCTTCAGTCAGTACCGGTGGAACGTAGTTTTCCTCCACGGTTGAGACGTTATGGCCCGCCGTGAAGCAGTTCTGCATCTTGTCTGCGTCTGACAGGTACGCTGTCAGCGCACCTGTCAGAAACAGACCCGAGAGAAGCAGAAGTGCCGCGCAGCATGCTGCCTTTCCGGCATCCCGCACTTTCTGCTTTCTGCTGATTC
Source organism: Lachnospiraceae bacterium (assembly GCA_017449485.1). GTDB lineage: Bacteria > Bacillota > Clostridia > Lachnospirales > Lachnospiraceae > CAG-791. The sequence continues at coordinate 22,381 of JAFTFP010000101.1, read as the reverse complement.
CTTCATTGCCTGTTCCGATCATATTTCTGTTCCTTTCTGCGGATCACCGCCCGCAGGAGAAGCAGCAGCACAAGCAGTGATCCGCCCGAGAGCAGCAGCCATATTCCTGCATGTTCTTCATCTCCGGTCCGTGCACGGCCTCCCTGGGCCGGCGCAGTTTCCTGGATCTTCTGAACAGGCTGAGCAGGCGGTGCCTGCGGGCTGTATCCGGTCGGCGGATCCGGCTTTCTGAACAACTCCGAGGGGCTTCCCTCCAGCGAAATCCGCACGATCTTGCTGACACGCTCTCCGGGCAGCACCATTTTGTCATTCTGATAGGGCTGTTCTCCCTCCGGGGTCTTCTCCAGTTCATGGATAACGGTGCGGACCTGCCCTGTCCGGATCAGATAGCCCGCGCGATCCGCCTCCATAAGAGACTCCTCCCGCGTCTTCTCAAACCAGGCCCGGCCATTGCCGGTCTGGTCCATGCGCCGCACCAGCACCTCTGCTGCCTCCGCAATGACCCGGATTCTGAAAGCGCTGCCGGCGGCCGGATTTTGCCACGAGGGCGGAATCCGGACTTCCTTCATAAACTCTATTTCCTCACCGATGTGCACCGGCTTCTCGTAGTAGTAGTATTCGCCGTCCAGATGCCACAGATCTGAGGAGAGGACAAGGCAGGACCGGCCCAGTCCGGCCATCTCCTGCTGTGAGCCGTATTCCACCCGCACACGCAGATAGAAAAAGGGCCCCGCCTCATATTCCGCCGCGCGGACAGAAATCCCTGTGATCCAGAAGCCGGCAAGCAGCAGGAGCGAGAGTCCGCACAGAAGATGCCGACAGCGTCTTTTTCCTCTCCCTGGCATTCTGTCAGGTCTGGTCATTCTGCAGCGCATAGATTTCATAGATTTTCTCCAATGTATCCTTTCCGATGACGCCATCGGTTGACAGCGGGGTCTCCCCGTCCAGAATCGAATCCGCCTGAATGGCGAAGGTGCTTATATTGATGGACAGCGGATCCTCCGTGCTGATCTCTTCCTCCCGGAAATTCACCATCTGCACTTTGTCAAACAGTGCGTCCGTCTTCTCGCCCTTCTTCACGCGCCTGGAATAGCCGAAAAGGTAGCTGGTGCTCTTGCCGTCTGCCGCCGGCACCGCACCCTTTCCGAGCAGAACCCAGCTGTCCCGGAAGTGACTGCTGCCAGGCTGCAGGCTGTCCCCGTTCAGCTTCATGGTAAAGACCTCTGAAGCCTTCTTGCTGCCGGCCGCTTTTCCATTCTGAATCGGCGTCAGCTCGCGCATGGGCACACGGACCTGCATGAAAACCACTGCGTCATTCTTCCCTGTGTTCTCCACCAGCGGATTCTTCGGTGTCTCCTGCCCCGGCGTCTGATTGAGCACCTGAGGGCTGTTGTTGCCGGGATAATCCGGCTCCTTGAGTGCTACGGTGACCTCGCCCACTGTAAAGTTGTTGGTCACCTCGGCTGTATCTGTCAGATAGGCCGACGCGCCTGCGATCATCAGGCCGCCCGTCAGCAGACAGCAGGCTGCGGCCAGTCCCGCCCGGAGCTTTCTGCTGTTTCCATCTGTGCTTTTCTTTCCCGTACTCTTTCTGATCATGCTTCCCTCCTTTTTCGTTTCTGCCGGTCTCCTTCTGCCTTCTTTCCTCCAGTGTCCATCCATCTTTCCAGGCCGAAGCTGATCAGGTTCAGCCCCAGCAGAAAAAGTCCGATGACGGCCGGCCCGATCCGCTGAATTTCATTCAGAAGATATCCTGCCGCCGCGATCCGGCCGATGACGGTTCCAATCACCTGGGCGCGGGAAACGCTCCCGGCATCCTGCGCGCGGTTGGCATCTCCCCGGGTCTGAAATCCATCCCGGGACACGCCGCACACGCGGTGTGCGACGACGGTATCCTCCAGCGAAAAGGCGATGATATCCCCGACGCCCGGGTCCATCCGGCGCCGGTCTACCACGGCCAGGTCCCCTGCGAGCAGGGCCGGTTCCATGGAAGAACTCCGGACAATATAAATCTCTGTCCCCAGGAGCCGGAAAAGCCACAGGATCAGCGCCGCCGATGCGGCCAGAACCGTAACACTGGTTATGACAGCGGAGAAAACCTGCGACAATGCCCGCATTGTTTTCATCTTGTCAAACCTCTTCTGCGCTATTCAGTTTTCTGGTTATAAAAGGGAATGTCTCCCGAAACGGGAGTGAAACGCGATCCGCTTTTCCGTCCTTCGGAAAAGGTGCGTATTTAGATTATAAAAAAGCTCCTGCATTTCTGCAAGAGCTTTTTCCATTAATTTTGAATTATTGGTCTTTCCTTAGATCAGCCGGCCTTCTTGGCGAGAGCCTCTTTGATCTTTCTGGTGAGCAGCGGAACGATCGTGTTCAGATCGCCGACTACGCCGTAATCTGCTACGTCAAAGATCGGCGCGTTCTCATCCTTGTTGATCGCAATGATCATATCGGACTCTTCCATGCCGGCGACGTGCTGGATAGCACCGGAGATACCGATGGCAAAATACAGCTTCGGGCGGACAGTCTGGCCGGTCTGGCCGACCTGCAGTTCCTTCGGCTTCCAGCCGGAATCTACGACTGCGCGGGAGCAGCTGACGGTTCCGTGCAGAACCTCTGCGAGCTCGTCGAGCAGCTTGAAGTTCTCAGCGCTGCCGACACCGCGGCCGCCGGAGACCAGGATCTTCGCATCCGCGATGTTGGCGACGGAGCTGACTTCCTTGACGATCTCAAGAATCTTCGTATAGCAGCTGTTCTCCTCAAAGCCGGGATTGAATTCCACGATCTCAGCCTTCGCATCTGCGATCGGCGCAATCTTCTGCATAACGCCGGGACGGACGGTGGCCATCTGCGGGCGGAAGTCCGGGCAGGCGATGGTAGCGATGGTGTTGCCGCCGAAAGCCGGACGAGTCATCAGCAGCTGCTGATGCTTCTGCTCCTGACCGGGAACCGGGTTGAGCGGGAAATCACCGATCTCAAGCTGTGTGCAGTCCGCCGTCAGACCGGTGTGCAGTCTTGCGGAAACTCTCGGGCCCAGATCGCGGCCGATTGCTGTCGCGCCGACCAGAAGGATTTCCGGCTTGAATTCGTTTACAACGCTGGCCAGTGCATGTGCATAGGGCTCTGTGCGATAATCCTTCAGTTCCGGATCATCTACCACGATCACGCGGTCTGCGCCATAGGCAGCCAGCTTGTCCGTCAGGTCCTTCACATCGGAGCCGATCAGAACAGCGGTAACCTTCTTTTCGTCCAGACCTTCCGCGAGGTCTCTTGCCTTGCCCAGAAGTTCAAGCGCGATGTTGCTGATCTCGTTGTCAACCTGCTGAGCAAAGATAAATACACCTTTGTAATCTTCTAAAGCCATTTCAATACCTCTCCATGTTTATTAAATCATGTGCTTCTCATCAAGTTTTGCGAGAATATAGTCAACAGCGGCATCCGCGGATTCCGGAACGATCTTTTCGCCGGCGCCCTTCTTGACCTTGTCGGAAGCCTTGGCGATCTGAGTCGGGGAGCCCTTCAGACCGATGTTGGAATCATCAACATCCTTTAAGTCAGCTCTGCCCCAGACTGTGACTTCCTTTTCCCATGCGTCGAAAATGCCGCCGGGAGTCATGTAACGGGGCTCATTCAGCTCGGAGAGCGCGGTGATCAGGCAGGGCATCTTAGCCTCAACCATGTGATACCGATCCTCAAACTGTCTCTTGACGACAACCTTGCCGGCAGCCTCATCCACCTTGATGTCTTCCGCATAGGAAATGACCGGGATGTGCAGATGCTCGGAGATCTGCGGTCCGACCTGTGCTGTGTCACCATCGATTGCCTGACGGCCGGTGATGATCAGATCATACTCCAGGTTGCGGATAGCGCCTGCGATGGTCTGAGAGGTTGCCCAGGTATCTGCGCCGCCGAGTACGCGGTCTGTTACCAGGATCGCCTTGTCAGCGCCCATGGCATATGCCTCGCGGAGCATCTCGTCTGCCTTGGGAAGACCCATGGTCACCACAGTGACCTCTGCGCCGTACTGATCCTTCAGTCTCAGGGCTGCTTCCAGCGCTGCCTTGTCATCCGGGTTCATGATGGTCAGCATCGCGGCTCTGTCCAGTGTTCCGTCGGGCTTGAATTTTACGCCGCCCTTGGTATCGGGAACCTGCTTAATACAAACTACTACTTTCATGTTTATTCTCCTTAGTCCTTCGAACCTTAAGTGGAATGAATCTGCCGCTTACTTCAGAAGATCGCCTGAAATGACCATTCTCTGAACTTCGCTGGTTCCTTCATAAATCTCAGTGATCTTGGCGTCACGCATCATGCGCTCCACCTCGTACTCTCTGATGTATCCGTAACCGCCGTGCAGCTGAACTGCCTTGGTGGTGACGTCCATGGCGACCTCTGCCGCGAAGAGCTTGGCCTGTGCCGCTTCAACAGAATATCTGGGCTGTGTGCGCTTCGCATCCGCTGCTCTGTAGACCATGAGCTGTGCAGCCTGGCACTGTGTTGCCATGTTGGCAAGCTGGAACTGTGTGTTCTGGAATGCGCCGATCGCGCGGCCGAACTGCTTTCTCTCCTTAACATAGGCAACAGTGCGGTCCAGTGCGCCTTCCGCGATGCCCAGAGCCTGTGCAGCGATACCGATCCGGCCGCCGTCCAGGGTATGCATGGCGATCGGGAAGCCCTTGCCGCGCTGGCCCAGCAGGTTCTCTGCCGGAATGTGGCAGTCCTGGAAGATCAGCTCATAGGTGGAGGATCCGCGGATACCCATCTTGTTTTCCTTGGTTCCGAAGGTGAATCCGGGCGTGTCCTTCTCTACGATGAACGCGGAGAACTTCTTGGTCGGTCTGCCCTTCTTGTCCGGAACAATATCCGTGTAGGCAATGATGATGTAGATGTCTGCTTCCTTACCATTGGTGATGAAGCACTTGGAGCCGTTCAGAACCCACTCGGTTCCGTCCTCAGTGAGGACAGCCTTGGTCTGAACGCCCTGTGCGTCGGTGCCGGCGCCGGGCTCGGTCAGACCGAATGCGCCGAGCTTCTCGCCCTTCGCAAGGGGAATGAGGTATTTCTGCTTCTGCTCTTCTGTTCCGTAGGTCAGAATCGGATCGCAGCACAGCGAGGTGTGTGCACTGACGATGACGGCGGTGGTTCCGCACACCTTAGCCAGCTCTTCCACGCACAGTACATAGGTCAGCGGATCGCAGCCCTGTCCGCCGTATTCCTTCGGAATCGGGATGCCCATGAAGCCGAACTTCTGCATCTTCGTGACAGTCTCCCGGGGGAATACCTCGGTCTCATCCACGTCGATGGCGTGCGGCTTAACTTCCTTCTCGGCGAACTCTCTGAAGAGAGATCTCGCCATCTCATGTGCTTTGTCTAACTGAAAGTCCATGTTTTTTCTCCTTGTTGGTAATAATCCTTCTTACTGTGCGTCTGTCGGAACCTTCTGTCCGTCCGCATAGTTGTAGAAACCGATGCCGGTCTTCACGCCGAGCTTCTTCGCGCGGACCATCTTGCGAAGCAGCGGGCATGCGCGATACTTCGGATCGCCGGTCTCCTTGTAAAGAACGTCCATGATGGCCAGACAGATATCCAGACCGATATAGTCGCCCAGCTCAAGCGGGCCCATGGGATGATTGGCGCCGAGCTTCATGGCAGCGTCAATGCCGGCGATATCGGAGATGCCCTCAGAATAGACGAAGATACCTTCGTTGATCATCGGAACCAGGATCCGGTTGACAACAAAGCCGGGAGCCTCGTTGACCTGAACCGGGGTCTTGCCGAGCTGTACGGAGATCTCCTTCACCTTCTCTACGATCGGGGCAGGGGTGTTTGCGCCCTGAATAACCTCGATCAGCTTCATGACCGGAGCCGGATTGAAGAAGTGCATGCCGACGATCGGCTTCGGAAGACCTGCGCCGATCTCAGTGATGGACAGAGAAGAAGTATTCGAAGCGAAGATGCAGTTCTCGTTCTTGACGATGTTCTCCTGCAGCTCCTTGAAGCAGTTCTTCTTGATATCCATAACTTCCAGAGCAGCTTCCACAACCAGATCCGCATCCACGCAGATATCATTGAGGCCGGTCACGATCTTGCCGGTGATGGCATCCGCTGCCGCCTGCTCCATTTTGCCCTTCGCTACTCTCTTATCAAGACCCTTCTGGATCTTCGCCTTGCCGCCGTCTGCGAACTCCTGCTTGATATCGCACAGATAAACGGTCTCCACCGCATCACACTGCGCAAAAGTCTGCGCGATGCCCGAACCCATTGTGCCGGCGCCGATAACTGCTACTTTCATGATCATATCCTCCTTAAATGTAAGCTCTTATATACTCAAGCGTTCTTAAATGCCACGTGCTTCACCTTCGCCGGATCATCCTTCTTGCGCAGGAAGTTCGCCATTCCCTCGCGCTGATCCTCTGTCTCGAAGCAGTCACCGAAGATCTTCTCTTCGATCACGATGGCTTCATCCATACCAGCCTCAAGGCCGTCGTTGATGGCCTTCTTGCAGCCGCGGACCGCGATCGGTGCGTTCATTGCGATCTTGCCGGCCAGCTTCTTCGCTGCATCCATCAGTTCAGCCTGCGGATAAACCGCATTGACAAGACCGATGCGCAGTGCCTCGTCCGCCTTGATGTTCAGAGCGGTGTAGATCAGCTGCTTCGCCATACCGGGGCTGACAAGTCTTGCCAGTCTCTGTGTGCCGCCGAAGCCGGGTGTGATGCCCAAGCCTACTTCAGGCTGTCCGAAGACCGCATTCTCAGCGCAGATGCGGATGTCGCAGCTCATGGCGATCTCGTTGCCGCCGCCCAGTGCGAAACCGTTGATCGCAGCGATGACCGGGATCGGGAAGGTCTCAATTCTGCGGAAGAGATCATTTCCCTTCTTGCCGAATGCCTCGCCCTCTGCCTTCGTCAGGGAGCTCATCTCGCCGATATCTGCGCCGGCCACGAAGCTCTTCTCGCCTGCACCGGTCAGAATCAGTGCGCGGATGCTGTCCAGATCTACTGCATCCAGCACGGCACCCAGCTCATCCAGGACGGAGCTGTTGAGTGCATTCAGCGCCTCGGGGCGATTGATGGTGATAATGCCTACCGCACCTTCTGTTTCATACAGAACAAAACTCATTGCTTCTCCTCCTTACTCGTACTTCTCAACGATGGTGGCGCAGCCCATGCCGCCGCCGATGCACAGGGTCGCAAGGCCCTTCTTCACGTTGTCTCTTCTTGCCATCTCATGCAGCAGGGTGACCAGAATCCGGCAGCCGGAAGCGCCGACCGGGTGGCCCAGTGCAATCGCGCCGCCGTTGACGTTCAGCTTGGAGAGGTCAAAATTCAGCTCCTTGCCGACTGCGACAGACTGCGCTGCGAAAGCTTCGTTCGCCTCATACAGATCCATATCATCAATGGTCAGGCCGGTCTTGGCAAAGACCTTCTTCGTCGCAGCGACCGGGCCGACGCCCATGATCGAAGGATCTACACCGCCGAGCGCGCCGCCGATCCAGGTTGCCATCGGCTTAACGCCCAGCTCCTTGGCCTTCTCTTCGCTCATGACTACAACAGCTGCTGCACCGTCGTTGATGCCGGAAGCATTTCCTGCCGTCGTCACGCCGCCCTCATTGATGGGGCGAAGCTTTGCAAGGCCTTCCAGGTTGGTGCCGGGGCGCGGACCCTCGTCCGTATCCACTACGATAACCTGCTTCTTCTGCTTGACTTCCACGGGAACGATCTCGTCCTTGAACCGGCCGGCTGCCATCGCGGCTTCAGCCTTATTCTGGGAAGCGACAGAGAACTCATCCAGCTCTTCTCTTGTCAGGCCCCACTGCTCAGCGACATTGTCCGCTGTCTTGATCATATGATAGTTATTGAAAGCATCCCAAAGAGCATCGTTGACCATGGTGTCAACAAACTGTCCGTTGTTCATGCGATAACCGAAACGTGCATTCATGGCTGCATACGGTGCGCGGCTCATGCTCTCCATGCCGCCGGCAACAACGATATCTGCGTCGCCCGCAAGAATCATGTCGGCTGCCATGTTGACACAGTTCAGACCGGAACCGCAGACAACATTGATAGTAACCGCCGGAACCTCTACCGGAAGGCCGGCCTTGATGGAAGCCTGTCTGGCTACGTTCTGTCCCAGACCTGCCTGAATAACGCAGCCCATCAGAACTTCGCTGACCTGATCCGCCGGAACGCCGGCGCGGTTAAGCGCTTCCTTAATAACAATTGCGCCCAGATCGGCTGCGGGAACTCCGCTGAGGGCTCCGCCCATCTTTCCGATCGCTGTACGGCAAGCACCTGCAATAACTACTTTTTTAGCCATATTTTTCCTCCAAATCTGATCTGTTTCTGCTGTTTCTATTCCCTAATCTGCTCTTTGGAATGAGTTTGTTAAATTTTTCACATTCCAGTAAACTATTATAACATAAAAGAGCACGCTTTTCAATGAAAAGCATGCTCTTTCCTTTACTAAATTTTGATCATTCTGAGCGCAATCCCGTCTGTCCGGGCCGCTCATCTGAAATCATGTATCGATCAGACTTCGGGCTCGATCAGGCCGTAGGTGTTGCCCTTTCTCTTATAGACCACATTGATCTGCTCTGTCTCCGCGTTCAGGAACACATAGAAGCTGTGGCCCAGCAGTTCCATCTGTACGCAGGCATCCTCCGGATACATCGGCTTCATGTCGAACTGCTTCTGACGGACGATACGGATTTCCTCATCATCCATGTAGTCCGCATCCATGTAAGCTTCCTGGAAACTGCCGCCGGACTGATGGCGATCGATGATCTTGTTCTTATATTTCTTCAGCTGACGCTCGATCACCTCTTCTACCAGGTCAATCGATACATACATATCGTTGCTGACCTGCTCGGAGCGGATGATTTTGCCCTTAACCGGAATCGTCACTTCAATCTTGTGGCGATCCTTGTTTGTGCTGAGCGTCACATGTGCCTCTGTGTCCTGGTTGAAGAACTTGTCCAGCTTGCTCAGCTTGTCCCTCACTGCCGTTTCAAGCGCGGGTGTTACAGACATGTTTTTACCGACTATTACAAACCTCATACGCTGTCCTTTCCGGGAAACAGTAACCCCCCGTTCCCCTTCTGTATTCTACCTAACAGTATAGCAGAACAGACGTCAGTTGAAAATCCTTCGGATGGCGACAATCGGTCTGTAGGACGCATTTCCGGTGGTGATGCCGGTTCTCGGGTTGCTCGCGTGGACGATCTGGCCATTGCCCATATAGATACCGACATGACCGTTGTAGCAGATCAGGTCGCCGGGTCTTGCCTCCGCCAGGCTTGCCACCGCCGTGCCGCAGCTTCTCTGGGATGCATCGTAGTGCGGCAGGCTCACACCGAAGTGTGCATAGACCGACATGGTGAAGCCCGAGCAGTCTGTTCCGTTCGTCAGACTCGATCCGCCCCATACGTACGGATTGCCGATGAACTGGCAGGCATAGTTGACGACTTCCTGGCCCTTTCCGGAGCCTGCGCCGCCCGCACCGGCTGCTGCGGCTGCTTCCGCAGCTGCGTCATAGGATGCCTTCGCGGCATCTGCAGCCTGCTGTGCTCTCTGGGCTTCTGCCTCCAGGCGCTGACGCTCGGCGGCATTCTTGGCTGCTTCCGCTTCCCGCTTCTTGCGGTCGGCCTCGGCCTGTGCCTTCTGCGCCTTGATCTTCTCTTCCTCAGCACGTCTGGCCTCGGCGATCTCCGCCTCCTCCTGTGCCTTGGATTTTGCCTCCGGGAAGAACACATCCACGTCGGCAAAGTCGGAAGAAATAAAGCCTTCGCCGTCCGGCGTGTCCACCTTCAGCCAGCCGTCCAGCTCTTCCAGACTCACCAGCTCCTCGCCCTGTCCGATCAGGGTGATAACGTCGGAATCCAGGTCCGGCGCGACACGGACACGGAGTGTTTCCGTATTGACCGTTGCGCGGTATTCTTCTACCTCACCGGCCAGTTCATGCGCGTACTGACCTGTGGCGACATATTCAGCCTTGATGTAGCCGACCACCTCGCCGGAAGAAATCTTCATCCAGCCGAAGTCATCCGGCTCTGAGAGGACCTTGCCGACGCCGTTTGCGTACAGCTTGCCCACGATCTCGCCCTCTGTGCTGGGTTCTGACCGGATATTGATGAAGTCACTGACCAGGGCGACGCACAGCTCTTCCTCGGCGACAGCCGCTTCTGCTTCCGCCCGCTTGGCGCCCAGTTCTTCCTCCGCCTTGGCCCGCGCGGCCGCCTTCTCGGCTTCCTCTTCCGCGGCCCGCAGCTCCTCCACCGTCATGCCGGCTTCCTCTGCGCGCTGGGCATAGGCCACTTCCTCCTTCGCAGCAGTTACTGCCTCCTCGGCGCTTGTGCCCTCCGGGGCAGCCGCCACGGCATCTTTTACTGCAAGGACTTCCTTCGAATAACTCTCGTCAATCTCTCTTCCGGCAGCTGCAGCCGTCTCCTCAATCAGCAGTGCTGTCTGAGAGACTGTTGCATCCGCTTCCTTCTGCTGCTTCTGCGTCAGCGCCGTGTCCAGAATTTCATTGACTTCTGCTGCGTTGACGGTCGTTCCGGACGCCGCGGGCTGAGAGGTCTGCACCTGCGTGTCAGATTTTGCCTGCTTCTGCGTCTTTTTCGTCTGCGCGTCTTCCGTCGTCTTCGCCGTATCGCCTTTCCGGGTCCGGATCATTCCGCTTGCTGTCAGATAATCCTCTACATCCTTGACGGAAACACGGGTATCCGGCTTCGCAAGCGCATAGGAAAGCCCGACTGTCGGCAGCGGAAGCGAAGCGCCCTCTGCTCTGACAGCCCGCACACAACCCGGCAGCAGACACACCAGTACCGCCGCAGGTATCATCGTTTTCAAGATCCATTTATTCATATGCAGTCAACATTCCCGCCCGGAAGGGCGCCTGAAATATTTCGAAATTATTACAACCGTAACTATATCAGCCGGTATAAAAAGTGTCAACTTTCCGGCCCCGCTGTGGTACACTGTGGGCATGAAAAAAACGGTGCTTCTTCCCATCGTCGGCGATGGCAGATATGGCTTTTTCGATGCTTCCGGGCTGCCCAGGTACCCGGCAGTTTCTGACGTCCGTCTGGAGCAGCTCCCGGCGGAATTCGCAGTTACTTCGGACTATGATCCGGAAGCCCGGAACCACTGTGCCGCCGTCACCGCGACGAACATCTCCCTGATTCTTTCCCCGCCGGCCAACGCGCGGACGAAGGAAGCGCTGGGACGGATCGCGCACCGCTCCTTCACCTCGATCCACAACCGGATCGGCAACGGCCCGATTCTGAATCTGGAGAAGCGGATCATGCGCTATTACACCGAAGCCGGCATTCCGATCCGCTGCAGGCGGCTTCGCGACACAGCGGCCATCCCGTCGGCTCTTATGCAGAATCATCCGGCGGCGCTGCTGCTGGCAGATTCACTTTTTCAGTGGCACTGGGTCACCGTCATCGGTCAGCTGAGCTGGCCGGACGACACCGTCCTCATCATCGCCGACAGCTGGCACCGCACGCCCCGGTACTATCGCCCGGGATACGGCAGCCGCGTGCTGGGCGTTCTGGAATTCTATATTCCGTAGTCCTTTCCATTCAGTGCGGCGCGCATCAGCTCGCCGTTTCCGCTGTATTCCAGCTTCAAGGAGAAGAAGGGCTCATCATCCCGGATCAGCCGGAAGAAGATCTTGTCCCCTTCCCACAGATTCAGGTTCAGCATCTCCTCTTCCTTAACCCAGACCAGCTCGCCCTCCATGCTCTCGGGCTCCCCGGCCTTTTCAAATTCATCCGAAGTGAACAGCATCATATATTCCGTGAGCTGCTCCTCGCCCCGGACGATAAACGTCACGATGCCCCGGAAGCGCCAGCTGAGAAGGGCGTACCCTGTCTCCTCACGCACCTCCCGGACCAGGCACTCCTCCGGGCTCTCCGACGCCTCAAAATGTCCGCCCACGCCGATCCATTTGTCCTTGTTGACATCCTTCTCCTTGGCGGTGCGGTGCAGCATCAGGACCTTTCCGTCCTGTTTCAGATAACAGAGTGTGGTCAGATTCGATTTGTGTGCAGCCATTTCCCGTTAATAACCTCTGACGCGGAATCGGCGCTCGTCCTCCACCACGTCCATCTCCGTCTCCTCCGCATAATCGATGCGGACGAAAGAGCCTTCCTCCACGGCGGGAAGGAACTTCTCCACCTGGAGCCGGGGGCCCTGTATCTCAATCTGTACGCTGCCGTCCCAGAGATTTTCAACCCAGCCGGTCAGCCCCAGTTCTTTAGCGGCATAGCTTGCGCGGTAGCGGAAGCCGACACCCTGAACTTGTCCGAAAACGCGGATCGATTTGCGGATCATGCAAATTCCCCTGCAATCTCCCGCGCCCTGTCGGGATAATTGGTGATGACCGCTTCAACGCCCATCTCAATGCACATCCGCAGATGCTCCGGCTCGTTGACAGTCCAGACATGGGTCTCCAGACCATATTCGTGCGCCGTGCGGACATAGTCCGGGTCCTGCAGATGATAGATCGCCGGATGCAGTGCCTCCACATGCACCGTGTCCCGCGCATAAGGCGCTGCGCCGATCAGGACGTCTTCATAAAGCATTCCGGTCTTCACCGAAGGATCCAGCTCCTTGAGCTTCACCAGCGAGTTGTGGTTGAAGGAGGAATAGATCACGCGCGCCTCCATCCCCATCTGCGCCGTCAGCGCAAGCACCTTCTCCTCGATCTGCGGATACCAGATGATGCTGGATTTAATCTCTACATTGATATTCAGCCCGGTCGGCCGGATCAGCTCATAGACCTCGCGCAGCGTCGGAATCTCAGTTTTTCCGAAGCCCTCCGGATGGGGAAGACTGACGCTTAACTCCTTGAGTTCCTTGAGCGTGAGATCCTTCACCCACGCCTTTTTCCCGGAGACGCGGTCCGTCGTCTCATCGTGAATGACGACCAGCTCGCCGTCACGGGAGAGCTGGACATCCAGCTCGATCGCGTCCGCGCCCTGCTCCACCGCCAGGGCGAAGCTCTCCAGCGTATTCTCCGGCGCGTACCCCGACGCGCCTCTGTGTCCCCATACCTGTGCTGCCATTTTATTAACCTCTCTTTGTCGCCACGGACATCCGGAACACGAAGATTCCGATCAGGAAGAAGAACGCGATCGTGCCGACGCCGTAGTTGATATTGCCGGTAATCTGGGAAACCAGACCCATGACCGTCGTGCCGACAACGGATGCGCCCTTGCCGCAGATGTCATAGAACCCGAAATACTCACCCGACTTTTCGGGCGGGATAATTTTGGCAAAATATGACCTGGACAGGGCCTGAATGCCGCCCTGGAACATGCCGACTGCGATCGCCAGTACCCAGAACTGCCATGCGCTGGTCATGAAAAAGGCAAAGACCGCGATGCAGAAATAAGCGCCGATGCAGATCGTGATGAGCTTCGAGCTCTCCATGGTGCGGGACAGACGTCCCATGATGATCGCGCACGGGAAAGCTACAAACTGCGTGACCAGCAGGGCCAGCAGCATATCTGTCGAGCCCAGTCCCAGTGCCGAGCCGTAGGCTGTAGACATGTCGATAATGGTGTAGACGCCGTCGATGTAGAAGAAGAACGCGATCAGGAACAGCAGAACCTTCTTGTCCTTCGCAATTTCCTTCAGGGTCTGTCCCAGCTGCTTCCAGATGTTCTCTTCCTGCACTTCCTTCTCGGTGATGAAGTACTTCTGCTCATAGGCGCGCAGAATCGGCAGAGAGACCGCGAACCACCAGACGGCCGTGATGACGAAGGCAAGCGACAGCGCCGTCATCTGGGAGATGCCGATCTTCTCGTACATCAGCACCATGACCAGGCACAGGATAAACGGAACGCAGCTGCCGATATAGCCCCAGGCAAAGCCCTGCGCGGATACGTCATCCATCCGGTCCTCGGTGGTGATGTCGTTCAGCGTGGAATCATAGATGACCAGACTGACGGAATAGATCGTCTTGACAATGCAGAAGGCGATCAGGAAGACCAGCCACTGCCGCACAAAGCCCAGCAGCAGGCAGCCGATGGAGCCCAGCACAATGGTCAGCGCGAAGTAAAGCTTCTTGTGCTTCTTCTTATCCGCCGCCGCGCCCATGATCGGTCCCGCAAGTGCCACCATCAGCGTGGAAATGGAGATGGTGTAACCCCAGTACGCCAGATAATCCACTTCCTCGATGCCCGCCTGTCCGGCCAGCGCGTGGAAATAGATCGGAATCAGCGTGGAAACCAGCATGGTAAAGGCCGAGTTTGCCACGTCGTACAGAACCCATTTCTTTTCCAGTGACGTCAATTTGAATTTCATGATCTGTTCCCCCTGCTTCTTTTTTTTAAACTGCCGGGCATTGCCCGCATCAGCCTTGCCTACCCCTGCTTCCCCGCCGGATCGATTCCCGCTTCCTGCCATCTTCTGCGGTAATCCGACTCGTAATTCATATTATAAAGCGCATCCCAGGGAAGCCGCCCCTCGGCGCTGTCCCGGAAATCACAGATCAGCCGCACTGCCTCCGGAACCGCTGCCTCATAGTGCCTGCGCAGCACCGGCAGCACCTCCTCGCAGGCGGGATCCGCCTCATAAAGGATAACATGTCCGCGCAGCTCATCATATTTTCCCGCCGCCTTCAGCGCCGTGAAGATCACCCAGCGCTTTGGTCTGCCGGGCGCCGTCAGGATATGGTTGAAGCGGATAAACGACCGGATGGCCGCCTGCATCTGTGCCGTCGTGAAGCCGTCCTCTCCGCCTTCTCCCAGCTGCATGCCGGAATAAAAAGCCGCGATCACCTCCGCGTCCCGCCCCTCGGGATGCAGATTCTCCACCAGATCGGCGCGGACCGGATCCTTCCCGTCCTCCTTAAGCAGCACCCGGTCCAGTTCCCCTTCGATCACCGCGTGCGGCACGCCGTGCGTCCTCGTCCAGTCGAAGACGTCATAGTGGCAGGCACGGTCCAGCGCAAAGTGGCAGATGGAGCCATAGGCATAGGACAGATAAGGCACTGCCCAGTCTTTTTCGGCAGCGGTCTGTGCCGCGTGCCTTACAAAATCCAGACCGGGCCGGCGGTGCACCTCATTGCCGATCCGCGTGACCGGGCCCGGATGCAGCGGATGAAAATAAAAAAACAGATCAGGCCCCTGCAGTCCCAGGTGAAAGAGCCCCGGTGCCTGTTCTGCTGCTTTTTTCTCCCGCTCCGGGAGCTGTTTTAATACGTCGCATCCGAACCGCTCGTGCGCATAGGTTGACGGCATGATTCTTCTCCTTAAAAAAGCGGCTCCGGTCACCCGGAACCGCTTTTACTATTTTACATGACTGCGCACGTTTTGTCGACTGCAGCAGGTCTTGTCATGACTTGCCGGTCTTGTGGTTGGAGACGACGTCGAAGACAACAGCCGTCAGCAGAACCGCGCCCTTGACCACGTACTGCCAGGAGTCGGACAGACCGTAGATGGACATGCCCTGGTTGATGACGCCCAGCAGGATCGCGCCGATCATGATGCCCGGAACTGTACCGGAGCCGCCGTATGCGGAAGCGCCGCCGATGAAACAGGAAGCGATTGCATCCATCTCATAGGAAGTACCCATCGCACCGTCGACCGAACCGATTCTGGCGCCCATCAGAAGACCCGACAGACCTGCCAGCAGGCTCATCAGGAAGTAAGCCCAGAAGTAAACCTTGCGGGGATCGATACCGGAAAGCTTGGTAGCCTTCTCGTTGCCGCCGACTGCGTAGAAGTAGCGGCCGAATACCGTGGAGCTGGTCACAAATGCGAAGATCAGAACAACGGCCAGAATCCAGATCAGCATGACCGGGATGCCCTTGTACTGCATCAGCTTGTAGGAATAAATCACGATCAGCAGATCAATGATGACCAGTCTGACGATGGCGCCGGTCTTCGAGCCGGTGTCATAGCCGTTCTTCGCCTGACGCGCACGGTTTGCCAGCGTCGCAATGGTGATCACTACAGCGACCAGGATACCGATGATCAGTGCGGAGACACAGTGCTTGTTCTCATCCAGTCCGGGGATCTGAATGTAGGAAGAGAACAGATCCAGGAACTTCTGGTTCTGAATACTGATGGTTCTGGAATCCAGGACGACACGGGCCAGTCCTCTCCAGAGGAACATGCCTGCCAGTGTGCAGATGAACGGCGGAATGTGAACAAAGCCGATCAGATAGCCCTGCCAGATACCGATGACAGCAGCCACGCCCAGCGCCGTAAGAATCGCAAGTCCCGCGGGAGCGCCGCTCTGCATGATCTTGGCCGCGAGTGCGCCGCACAGACACAGCGAAGCACCGATGGACAGGTCAACGTTGCCGCCCGTCAGGATGCACAGCAGCATGCCGCAGGCCATCACCAGCACATAGGCGTTCTGCAGAAGCAGGTTGGAAACGTTCTGCGCGTTGGTCAGTCTTCCGCCCGTCAGGATCGTGAAGAAAATAAAGACGACGACCAGCGCGATCACCATGGTGTACTTTTTCAGTAATGCTTTGACATTCATGCTTTTGCCTCCTCTTTCTTATCCGAAGTCAGGATCGCGCTCATAATCTTTTCCTGCGTAGCCTCTTCCGCCTTAAACTCCGCGACCATTTCTCCCTCATTCATGACGTAGATCCGGTCACACATACCCAGCAGTTCCGGCAGCTCGGACGAAATCATGACCACTGCCTTGCCCTGTGCGACCATGTCATTCATGATGCAGTAAATCTCATATTTAGCACCGACATCGATACCACGTGTCGGCTCATCAAGGATCAGGATATCCGGCTCCGCGAACATCCACTTGGACAGCAGTACCTTCTGCTGGTTGCCGCCGGAGAGATTGCCGACCTTCTGCTGAATGCTCGGCGTCTTGGTCCGCATGGCATCCACAAATTCCTGTGCTGCTTTGTTTTCCTCCGGCACACTGATGATGCCGTTCTTACTGACCTTGGACAGCTTGGCCATTGTGGTGTTCCATGCGATGGAATCCTCCAGTACCAGGCCGTTGACCTTCCGGTCTTCCGTTGCATACGCCAGTCCGTGTTCAATGGCGTCGTGCTCGTTCTTTAAGTGAACTTCCTTGCCTTTTATAAACTCGCGGCCGGAAATCTTGCTGCCATAGCTTTTGCCGAAGAGGGACATCGCCAGTTCCGTGCGGCCTGCGCCCTGCAGACCCGAGAAGCCGACAATCTCTCCCTTGTGCACCTTGAAGCTGACATTCCGGTCCACGCATTTTTCTGTATATACCGGGTGATAGACGGTCCAGTCCTGTGCCTCAAACATCACTTCTGTTCCCACGTTATGCTCGCGGGACGGGAAGCGGTTGGTCAGTTCCCGGCCGACCATGCCCTTGATAATCCGTTCCTCATCAATATTGTGATCATGGTTGTCGATCGTCTCAATGGTAGAGCCGTCGCGCAGGACAGTGATCCGGTCCGCGCAATAGGCAACCTCGTTCAGCTTATGTGTGATGATGATGGAGGTCAGGCCCTCTTTCTTAAAGCCCAGCAGCATATCCAGCAGCATTCTGGAATCTTCTTCGTTCAGGGACGAAGTAGGCTCATCCAGAATCAGCAGCTTGACGTTTTTGGAGAGTGCCTTGGCAATTTCCACCAGCTGCTGCTTGCCGGTTCCGATGTCCTTGATCAGCACGCTGGATTTTTCCTTCAGGCCAACCCGGTTCATCTGATCCTGTGCTTCCTTATACGTCCGGTCCCAGTTGATCTTTCCGAACGCTCCCCTGCGCTCATTTCCCAGGAACATGTTCTCTGCGATTGTCAGTTCCGGGATCAGCGCAAGTTCCTGATGGATGATGACGATTCCGAGCTTTTCGGAATCATGAATGTTGTGGAATTTACATTCCTGACCGTTATAGATAATCTGTCCGCTGTAATTTCCGTAAGGGAACGTCCCGGAAAGGACGTTCATCAGCGTGGACTTGCCTGCGCCGTTTTCGCCGACCAGTGCGTGGATCTCTCCCCGCTCAACCTGAAGATTGACGTTGTCCAAAGCTCTTACAGCGGGGAAATCCTTTATGATTCCTCTCATCTCCAGAATATAATCTGCCAACTGTAATACCTCCTGCTTCCCTCATATCCTATCAGCAGTACCCGCTACTGAAAAAAAGGCGGGGCATAATTTTCCTGCCCCGCCCGGTTTTTATCCGGCTGTCGGATTAGTTTGTCGGATGCAGATAACCTGCGTCGTCCTGTGTATAGTATCCAGGAGTTACCAGCGCATCAACCATGTTGTCCTTGGTAACAACTGTGGGAACCAGCAGATAAGAAGGAATGATGCCGGTGCCGTTGTCATAGGAAGAGGTATCATATGCGCAGTCGAAGTCCCAGTTGGAAGCTGCGATCAGGCCTTCGTCCGGGGTCTCGCCGTTCAGAAGAGCATCGCCGAGGTCCAGAGTAGCAACTGCTTCGTTCGCAACTGCCTTGTAGACTGTCATGGTCTGCTTGCCGTCTACGATGTTGGCAAGGTTTGCTTCGTCACCGTCCTGACCGGTTACCAGAACTGTGTTGTCGCCGGCATAGTCGGTCTCGATTGCCTGTGCAACACCGAGTGCGGTGGAGTCATTGGAGCACAGTGCTACGTCGAGGACAGTTCCATCAGAATAGTAGGAAGCCAGAATGTTCTGGAATCTCTTCATAGCGGTCTCAGTATTCCACTGAGCAGTTGCAACCTGGTCAAACTGGGTCTGGCCGGAAACAACATTCAGCTTGCCAGCCTCGATGTAAGGCTTCAGAACATCGTATGCGCCGTTGAAGAAGAATCCTGCGTTGTTGTCGGCCGGATCACCAGCGGTGAACTCGATGTTGAACGGGCCGTCAACATTGTCGAGATCCAGCTGATCAACTACGAACTGTCCCTGCAGTGTGCCGACTGTGTAGTTATCGAACGATACATAGTAGCTGACTGCATCGGTGTTCATGATCAGACGGTCATAAGCGATAACCGGAATGCCGGCATCCTTCGCATCTGCCAGAACCTGGGAGAGGGACTCACCGTCGATGGCGGCGATAACCAGAAGGTCAACCTCATCCGCGATCATGTTCTCAAGGTCCTTGACCTGCTGCTCGATCTTGTTATCCGAGAAAACAAGCTCTGTGGCATAGCCTCTGGACTCGAACTGCTCCTTCAGATAAGAACCATCACGATTCCATCTCTCAAGGGACTGTGTCGGCATTGCGATACCGACGGTCTTGCCGGTTGCTTCTGCTGCCGGAGCTGCTTCAGCTTCCTCAGCAGGTGCCTCAGCTTCTTCCTCAACTGCTTCTGCTGCCGGCTCAGTTGCTGCCGGAGCGCCAGCTGCCGCACAACCTGCGAGGGCTGCGGAAATCATGGAAGCTGCCAGTACAAGTGCTACTGCCTTTTTCTTCATAATCTAAATCCTCCTTGGATCTTTTGCCGCCCATAGGGCGAACCTTTGTGACAATTGCATAATAACACAGCTGAATTTGAATGTTTTGTCAACAATTAGCACCAAGTTGGGAAGATGAAGATGTTTCCGGCCCCGCAGCACAGCACAGATGGCAAAATAATCCTGCCGCTGTGCTACTCCGGTTTCCTCAGCGATTCTGATAGATTTCATCGCGGGCGTGGAAACCGCCCTCAATGATCACCTCGTCGATATTGTCCCTGGTGACGGCGATCGGCGTCAGCTCCAGATAAGGCACGTCATACGTCCCGTCGTTCATGGTCTGATCCGCACCTTCCAGCGGTTCGCCCTTGGCCAGATGCACCGCACATTCTGCCGCACGGCGCGCTTCCTCGTCGATGGATTTGAAGACCGTCACCAGCTGGGTGCCGGCCACGACGCGCTGGCAGGCGGAGAGATCTCCGTCCTGTCCCGTCAGCATGACCTTTCCGGCCAGACGCTCCTCGGAGAGGGCACGGAAGGCCTGCGTGGCAATATCATCGTTGCCGCACATGATACCCGCCACATCCCGGTTTTCCTTCAGCGCCTCCTTCACATAATCATAGCCGTCAATGGCATTCCAGTTCTCACACCGGGACAGATAGACCACCTCCAGGTCCGTCCGGTCCAGTACCTCATGAAAGCCCCGCTCCACCATGACCACGTTGTCATCGGTCAGGGGGCCGCCGATCATGAAGAGCTTGCCGCCGTCCGGAATGGCATCGCGCAGTGCCCCGCCCATGAGCCGGCCCACCTCCTCGTTGTCAAAGGAGATGTACAGATCCACATCGGCATTGGCCGCAAGCCGGTCGTAGCTCATCACGCGGATGCCCTGCTTCTTGGCCTCCTGCAGCACCTCTGAGAGGGCATCGCAGTCTACAGGAATCACCACCAGCACATCGACGTCTTTTTCCATCAGATACCGGATCTGCTCGATCTGCTCCTCCGCACTGCCGTTTGCACTCTGGACATTGACGGAAGCCCCCAGACTCTCGGCCGCCGAGAGGAACACATCCCGGTCGCGGATCCACCGCTCAATGACAAAGGAGTCAAAGCACATGCCGATGCTGATCTGATCCTCCGCGGGATCAGCCTTCTTCTCCGGCTGCTCCTCCTGAGCCGCCCCGCACCCTGTCAGCAGCGTGACCAGCAGGAATGCTGCCGCCGCAGTGCGCAGCAGTCTGTGCAGTTTATTCTTTTCCTTCAGAATCCTCACCTGTCCGTTCCTCCCTGTAAAGAACATCGGTCGATTATGCTCCGCGGTATTCGCTGGGTGTCTTACCGACATATTTCTTGAAAATCCGGCTGAAATAGTTGGGATCGCTGTACCCGCACATGATGCAGACCTCCTTGATGCTGTAGCGCGGATTCGCCAGATATTCCTTGGCCTTCTCAATCCGGATATAAGTCAGATACTCGATAAAGTTCTCGCCTGTCTCCTGCTTGAACAGCTTGCTGAAATAGTAAGGGCTGATGTCCACCAGGCGCGAGACTTCGTCCAGGGTGACCTCCTCGGCATAGTGCTCCCGGATATAAGCCGCCGCGCGGCTGACGACATTCTCGGATTCGCGCTGTTTCCGGCTGGAGATATCCTCGCAGATGGTCCGGATTTTGCCCGAAAGCCACTGCTGCACCTGCGCGCCGGAGGCGTCTGAGAGCTCCATCAGCGAAGCGCCCTTCAGCTCCTGACCGGACTGCATCAGTCCGTTTTCCATCGCCTTCTGCTGCAGATGAATCACCAGTGTCAGGGCGCGCATGGCCAGCTCGTCCGGGTTGTGCTGCTGCGTCCACTCGAGCAGCTCCTCCGCACAGGCGCAGGCGTTCTCCGCGTCTGCCATCATGCCGTGCTGGATGAATTTCTGCTCCTGTGCATAGGGATATTCCTCCGATGTCTTGGCCGCTGCAGACAGGTCCATGATATGGACGACATGGCCCTCGCCCTGCCGCAGGCACCGCACGGCCTCCTTAAAGGAAGCGGACGCTTCTTCGATGCTGTGCACATCGCCGATGCCGCTGCGGAAGCTCAGCTCATGGTCTGACTCCAGACGCCGGAGCAGGCTTCGGACACGCGTGATCATCTCGACGCGCTGCTCATAGGGCATCCGGTCCTGCACGGAAGCAATGAAGAGCGGAATCCGGTTGCCCATCAGCGGGCCGACGATGCAGTCCAGATAATCGCGGACGGTGTTCTTCAGTTCCTGATAGGACTGATTCATTTTCACGTTGGAGCCCACCGCGTTGGTGAAATTGCCGCTGCTGTCGCCGTCACCGAATTCCAGCACACAGAAGAAACCGTAGTCCTCCTGGATATCCAGCATGTCCAGATAGTCGCGCATGGTGCCGCCGCGGTCCTCCTGCAGCAGGTTGTTGATGAAGGCCACCTCGATCATCGGCTGGACGATCTCCAGCTTCTCCCGCACGCGCAGATCGTCGCTGCGCTTTCTGCGCATCTCCTCCACCTGGTGCATCGCGCGCACGCAGACATCCACGATCTTCTTCTTGTTGACGGGCTTGGTGATGTACTCCATCACCCCCAGGTTGACCGCCTCCTGGGCATAGGAGAACCGGTCGTAGGCCGTGATGATGATGAACAGAATCGAAGGATCTGTCTTTCGGACCTCCTGGATGGCCTGGATGCCGGAGAGTCCGGGCATCTGAATGTCCACAAAGGCGATGTCCGGCCGGAATGTGGCGCACTGCTCCACCACCTCGCGGCCCGTGCGGACCGTCTGGATCTCGCAGTCACTGGCAAAATTCGACTGTATCGTATTGCGGATCGACTCCCGCATGATTCCCTCATCATCCGCGATCAGAATCCGAAACATCGCTTTCCTCCTCGTGCTGAATCTCCTGAATCTGCTTCTGTGCCGTTTCCTCTGTCCCGGCGCTCTTCCTGGGCAGGTGCAGGATCACTTCTGTTCCCTGTCCCGGTCCGCCGCTGCAGATTTCCACCGGCTGTGCCGACT
>JAFTFP010000100.1 GCA_017449485.1 Lachnospiraceae bacterium | reverse complement strand
GTGTGGGACGGTGCTCTGTCCCCTCGTCCCATTCGTGTACATTGAAATGTACATAAGTGGGACGGAGGGACAGAGCATCGTCCCACTTTCGGGCAGCGTCTTGATCACGCTGCCAGGTACTTGCGGCACAGGAAGCCGTCGACCGGCACCTGGAGGATTTCGCTTAAGGGAATCATGTTGTCCGCAGATGGGACAGATTCCCCGCGCTGCCACTTGTAGATGGTCTGGACGGAGACGTCTCCGACCATCCGGGCAAGCTCCTCGACGGAAAGCCCGCGCTGAATGCGCAGCATTCGGATGCGCTCACCGGTTGCCTCCGGGTCGAGCACTGCTCTGATGTTTCCAGGTCCATTATTCAATTTCATTCCGGGTCCTCCATTTTGTAAGAACAACTAGTAAGAAATGACTCTGCTGCATAAATGGCCGTCACTGACTGACAGCAATCTGAATGATTTCCGTCAGGCCTTTCTCATGAAAGACCACCCGCAGGTCCCGGCGGCCGTTGCGGAAGGTCAGACAATAGTCCGTTCCTTCCCGGCGGCCGGAAACCACACAGGTCAGTTCCTGCATTCCCTTGAACCAGCCGGTTTCCAGGAGCGCATCTTCAATGCGCGCCTCCAGGTCAAGCTGGCTGCGTTCCTTCAGGGCAAGATAATGGAGTTTCAGATGATTTTCCTCTTCCGTATTGTGGAAGCGGCAGCGTCTGAACCTGCTGCCTGCCATCATGTAGAAGATGTAGGCAGCGGCGAGCTGTCCGTTGTAGTGCTGTTCTGCTTTTCCGAATCCGATTAACATGGCGCCTCCTTTTCTGTCCCGGGCGGGACAACATGCATGTGACTGCAGTGGACTCTGTGTCCGAGACGCCATATGATCCTTAAAAAAGGACATAGAAAGAGCGCCTCTTACACATGTACTCCACATACCAGAAAGCGCTCTCTGTTATTTGTTATCACCACTTTTCGCGTGGGACCTTATCATACTAAAAATCTGTCTTCCTTGTAAAGCCTTTTAAACTACCGGTTTAATTCCGCCCAGGCACCCTCAGGGACATGGCTCAGCTTTTACTGCATGACCAGCAGCAGCTTCTGCTCAATCCTGGACGTCACTTCGATATAATACGCCAGTTCCGCGTTGGTCATTTCCTTTTCACCCATCTCCTCGAGGGCCTGCATGGTCACTGCATACTGGCTCATCATTTCCGCGTACTTTCCCATCATGGAAATGTCGTTGGACTCTGTAACCTTCTGCATGAACTCAACATACTGATCAAAGAAAGCCTCATATTCATCCATGGCGTTCTTGAATTCCGCCGATACGCCAGGGATGCTGCTCGGAGTTGATGCCGCCTGATCTGCGGGAGCCGCCTCTTCTTCACCAGCGCGCTCTTCCGTCTCCGCTGCCGCAGATTCCTCCTGGACTTCTTCCTGCGCAGGTTCTTCCACAGCCTGAACCGACGCCGACTCTACTGGCTCTTCCTTCGCCGCCGACTCTTCCTCGGCCTCTACCGGCTCTTCCACAGCCTCCGCCGGCTCGGCAATCACCTCGAGCTCCTCAGCCTCCTGCGCCGGTTCCTCGATCACCTGCGCCGGCTGCACCTCCTGCACACTGCGCGACTGTGTATTGCTGCTTCCGCCGGAACCTCTTCCGAAAAGTGCCAGCACGACGATGATACCGATAATCCATTTCCAGATCTTCTTCATGATACTTATTCCTCCTGATCCTGCATTTTCCTTTGAGAACTTTGTGAATTCTCTGTGTCCTTCTCCGCCTCCCGCAGCTCATGAATCAGCTGCCGCACGCGCCGCTCGGACAGCCCCAACAATCGCCCGATCTCCGACGGCTTCATCGAATCGCAGTGCTCCCGGATGTACTCCCGGATATACTCCCGTGAATACAACCGCATCGGAAACGTCACGCTCAGCCCCGCATAGTTCTTCCAGATCCGGATCACCGCCGCGTCTCCGAGCAGATCCGCCAGCTCCTTATAGATTCCACCGTACTGCTCCGGGTTCTTCTCCATCTCGTCCTCTCCCTTCTCTGCGTACCATTCTATCGATCCCGGAATGTCGTTATCACCTGCCCGTTTCCCTGCCGTTTTCCCTGCATTTTGCATCCTGTTATTTCCATCTTTACGCATTGTTTCATCGCGCCGCCTGAATCTGACGACGCATCTCCTTTCATTACAGCGCGTGAATTTTCTGCGAAATTTTCAGGACAAAATATGGCAAGATGAAGTTCATTTTGATATCTATGTGGAAAACGGCTACAAGTACGTGACATTAAAAGACGCCAGCTTTACCAAAAGCTGGCGTCTTGATCAATATATTTTGAATCTGCTTACTCCCGAAACAGCTTATTCAGGATCCGTTCATTCCGGATCTGCTCCTGAATCTGTTTCCGGATTCTCTGTCTCGGATTCTTCCTTCATCTGGGACAGCTGCTCCTGCTGTTTCGCTGCCGTGTCTAGAACCTCCTGATGGATCTGTGCCGCATGCCGGTCCCGGGATTCCCATCTGGCCTGGCCTCGCCGGTCTGGGATAATACAATCAAGCCTCAAAGGTCTCAATAATTGTATCGTTCACATACTGGTTTTTCAGCTCGCCGAGCCGCTTGAAGTGCGGCATCTCGCGGTGAAGGGCCAGCGCCTCCTCGGTCTCCCATTTTTCAAACAGGAAGAGTCTGTCCGGCGCGTCCGCCGCAAAGGCATACTCATAGCGCCCGTTTCCCTTTTCCGCGCGGCAGGCCTCGTCAATGCCTTCGGCCTTGATGGCATTTAAGAAAGCTTCGCGCATTCCTTCCTTGCACTCATAAGACACTACAATCGCTTTCATTCTGTTTCTCCTTTTCATCCTGAGAAATTCATTGCGCACCACTATTCATTGTAGCATCAGGACCCCAGAGGCACAACATCTATGCTTCCTACCGCACTTCCTCATGCTCCTCGTTGGCATGGATTTCGATGCGCTCAGGATGCAGCTTGGAGTAAAGAATCTGCTGGCTGTAATAGAAACCGGTGTAGCCGGACATGATATAGCTTGCGATGGCGGCCATGGCAAAGTAATTCAGGCCGCTCGCGCCGAAGATTTCGATGGACAGCAGGATCGGGGCGATCAGGCTGTTGGAGGCGCCGCCGAACACACTCACCAGACCGATGGCTGCGCCCAGCGCCGGATCGATGCCGAGCAGCGGCGCTGCGATATAGCCGAAGCTCGCGCCGATGGCAAAAGATGGCATGACTTCGCCGCCCTGGAAACCGGCGCCCAGTGTGAGGGCGGTCAGCAGCATCTTCAGCAGGAAATCATACCAGAAGATTCCCTCGCCGGTGAAGGCCGCGCGGATCAGCTGATCGCCGGAGCCGTAGTAGCGGGTGGTGCCGGTCAGCTTCATCAGCACGACAATGACGACTGCAGTGATTGCGATTCTGAGCCAGTCATTGGGAATAAAGTGCTTCAGCTGCCGATGAGCTTCGTGGATGACGTCGCACATCAGCGTAGAAATCATGGCGCACAGAAGCGCGAGCACGGCGACCTTGAGCATCATCGCCAGCCCGACCTCCGGAACCGGAATAGAAAAGCGCATGGACTCGATGCCGAAGCGCTCGCCGATGGCATCCGCCACAAGCGAGGCAGCCAGTGCCGGATAGACGGCTGAGTACCAATAGGTGCCCACGCTGATGACCATGGTGACGAAGATGGTCGCCGTCACAGGCAGACCGAAGACAGCTGCAAACAGTGCTGCCATGCCGGCCATGGTTGCAAAGCGCCGGTCGTCCTCATTCAGATGCAGCCACATGGCAATCTTGTTGCCCGCCGCGCCGCCGATCTGCAATGCCGCGCCTTCTTTGCCGGAGCTTCCGCCTGTCAGATGGGTCAGGACGGTGCCGATCAGGACTGCGGGAATCTGCTGGATCGTGATCTCTCCGCTCTCCTGCACTGCCCGGAAGGTCGTGTCTGTGCTGAGTCCCTGGGTCTTCAGTCCTTTATACACCGCCACAATCGCAAGACCTGCAAGGGGCAGCAGATACAGCAGGAAACCATGTGAAAGGACCAGTTCATCCGCGTAGTGCACGCCGTAATGCAGCAGCACACCCAGGAATCCGCCGGCTGCGCCGATCACCGCTGCAATCAAGCCCCAGCGGATAAACACCAGTACAGACGTGATCAGGTTCTTTACATTCAGGCGGTAATAATTCCAGTTCATAAGAAAATCCTTATTATACGTCAGCAGCAGCGGCTCCCGGGATCCGTCCCGGCACAGCCGCTGCGCCTTTTTAACTTTTAAATCAGTTTATGTTCTTTCAGATTTTGCCTGGCTGCTTTCACAGCCTGACAGACGTATTATACGCCTCTCTCGTGGGATTTCTCAATTGCCTCCCACAGACCGTTGATGTAGGTTGCGCCCAGTGCGCGGTCGTACAGGCCATAGCCCGGCATTGCAACTTCGCCCCAGATCATGCGGCCGTGGTCCGGACGGATCGGGCCCGAGAAGCCGGTCTCATACAGAGCGCGGACGATCTCATACATATCGAAGGTGCCGTCGCTGGAAAGGTGAGCGGCTTCCTCGAAGTTGGTCGGGGTGATGAACTTCAGGTTGCGGACGTGTGCAAAATGAATCCGGCCCTGCAGTGTGCGGATCATGTGCGGCAGATCGTTGGCAAGGCTCGTGCCATAGGAACCAGCGCAGAAGGTGACGCCGTTGTGGACATCATCCACTGCGTTCATCAGGCGGAGAATGTTCTTCTCGTTGTTGATGATGCGGGGCAGACCAAAGACGGACCATGCGGGATCATCCGGATGAATCGCCATCTTGATGTCGTACTGGTTGCAGACCGGCATAATGGCCTTCAGGAAGTAAACCAGGTTCTGGAAGAGCTTCTCCTCATCGATATCCTTATACATCTCGAAGAGCTCCTTGACGCGCGCCATGCGCTCCGGCTCCCAGCCGGGCATGACGGTTCCGTTCATGTCGCCGGAGATGGAGCTGAACATCTCTTCCGGATTGATCGCATCGACAGCATCCTGCGTGTAAGCCAGAACGGTGGAACCATCCTCGCGCTTTCTTGCCAGCTCAGTTCTCGTCCAGTCAAAAACCGGCATGAAGTTGTAGCAGACCAGGTGGATATCTTCTTTGCCCAGATTCTCCAGGGTCTTGATGTAGTTCTCGATGTGGACATCGCGATCCTCATTGCCGATCTTGATGGCATCGCTGACGTTGACGCTCTCGATACCGGAGAGGTTCAGGCCTGCTGCCTCGACCTCTGCCTTCAGCGCGTGGATCTCTTCCTGGGTCCACAGCTCGCCAGGCTGCTTGCCGTACAGTGTGGTGATGACGCCGGTCACGCCGGGAATCTGACGAATCTGCCAGAGCTGAACCGTATCGTACTGAGATCCGTACCATCTTAATGTCATTTCCATGATGTATAACCCTCCTTAAAAATTCAATCGAATCAGATTTTGCCTTAAATTACTTTACATACTTGATCAGGGTTGCGCGGACAGCGCCGGGGCCTTCCAGCTCCTCTGCGAAGTAAGCAATAACCTGATCTGCCAGTCCTGCGTCCTCCAGGTCGACACCGAAGATCGCCTTGTTCTTCAGCAGCGGAAGAATTCTCTCTTTGATGGTTTCCTTGGCCGGAACTTCGCCGAGCTTGAAGGAAGCCACATAGGGCTGAACGC
This sequence comes from Lachnospiraceae bacterium, assembly GCA_017449485.1. Taxonomy (GTDB): domain Bacteria; phylum Bacillota; class Clostridia; order Lachnospirales; family Lachnospiraceae; genus CAG-791. The sequence goes on along the minus strand of JAFTFP010000100.1, from coordinate 6,378 downwards.
TGGTCAGCAGCGGATCCGGTGAAGGCTCGAAAGCTTCGCCCTTGTCATCCACACCCATCAGGTAGCGCAGCCAGCCGGCAAAGACCAGCGGGATCAGCTTCAGGTCAGCGACGTTGAGCGCCTTGTCAGCCAGGTAAGCCTTGATGGTCTCGCCGAAGCGGATGGACAGCTTCTGGGAAGTATCGCAGGCAATACGCTGCGGCGTGTCGGGCATGAACGGATTCGGGATCCGGACGCCCAGAACGGTGTCGATGAACTTCTTCGGATTGATGACACCGGGATCCGTCACAACCGGCAGACCCTCGCGGTAGCCGATCACGTCCACGAGCTTCTTGAGCTCTGCGTCCTTCATCTCGTCAGCGATCTTGGTAAAGCCGAGGAGGCACCCATAGACAGCCAGTGCGGTGTGCAGCGGATTCAGGCAGGTGCAGACCTTCATGCGCTCGACGTTGTTGACCGTGTCTCTCGAGGTGATGATGACGCCGGCTTTCTCCAGTGCAGGGCGGCCGTTCGGGAATGCGTCCTCGATGACTAGATATTCGCTCTCTTCTGCATTGACAAACGGCGCAACCCAGGTGTTCTTGCTGGTGACGACGGGCTCAAGTCCCTCGAGGCCGTCCTCCTTCAGAATCGCCTCGACGGAAGCGTCGGGTCTGGGCGTGATCTTGTCGATCATGGACCAGGGGAAGCTCACCTTGGCGGGATCGTTGATGTAGGCTTCAAAGCCTGCGTCTGCCAGGCCGTTCTCAACCCACTTCTTCGCGAAAGCGCTGACTGCGGTGTAGAGCTTCTCGCCGTTGTGAGAGCAGTTGTCCGTGCTGACCATGGCGATCGGCTTCGCGCCGGCCTGGTATCTTGCATAGAGCAGGGACACAACCTTGCCCAGGTAGCTCTCCGGCTTCGCCGGTCCGTTGGCAAAATCTGAAGTGATGGCAGGAAGCTGCTCGCCCTTGCCGTTGACCAGGCTGTAGCCCTTCTCCGTGATGGTGAAGGTCACGATCTGCAGGCTGTCCTGTGCGAAGATCTCCTTCAGTCTTGAAAACTCTGCATCGTTCTCGGAATCCAGAATGCAGGACTCGCCGATGGAGCCGATGACGGTCTTCTCGATGCTGCCGTCAGCCTTTAAGGTAACCAGTACGGACAGGTTGTCGTGGGGGCGGTACTGCTTCTCAACGATCTCGTAGTCAAAGCCTTCAACAACGGTGATGCCGGACTTCAGATCGCCGGACTCGATCAGCTTCTGTGCCAGGTTGGCCTGGAATGCGCGGAAGATGTTGCCGGCTCCGAAGTGAACCCATACCGGATGCTTTGCTGTTTCTTCAGCCACCGCTGCAACGTCAAAAGCAGGAAGCTTATACCCCTTTTCTTCCCATTCAGCGCGCGCCGCGATGCCTTCACGTGTCAGTTTCATGATGTAATCCCTCCTTGAAAAATACATTAAAACATTTGGTGTTTCTGATTCATATGTTGATCATAAAGTCGTTCTGAACCCTACAGCACTATCTTACACGATCCGAGTTATGAAACCGATTGCAATAAACATTGCGTAGATTGCAAAAGTTGCTGTAACTTTGAGCAGGTTCTGGTAAAATGCAGTCAGAAGGCCAGGCAGAATGCCCGGCAGGGACGTAAAACCGGCGGCGTAAACGCTGCAGATGCAGAAAAGGAATGAGAAAACCATGAGAAATCAGCTGCGCTCTGCGTTCAACACAAGACAGCATATGATCTCGCGGGATTTTGAGATCTTCTATTACAGTGATGTGAACTTCAATCCGGTTCCGGCGCACGCCCACAACTACTATGAGTTTTATCTGATTGTAGAAGGGGAAATCTCGATGGAGATCGGGCGGCAGACCTTTCCCATTCAGGTGGGAGACCTGATCCTGGTTCCGCCCGGCATTCAGCATCATCTCATCCTGCACTCGCCCGAGAAGCCCTACCGGCGCTTTGTCTTCTGGATCAGCCAGAACTATGTGCAGGAGCTTCTGGAGCAGTCGCCGGACTATGTCTATCTCATGCAGCAGGCTGCCACCGGCGGGCAGTACATCTATCATATCCCGACGGACGGATTATACTCCGTCCAGTCCCGGATTTTGCGCCTGATTGAAGAGATTCACTCGGACCGGTACGGCAAATCTGCGGCGGTGACCATTGCAGTCAACGACCTGATTCTGCAGATGAACAGGCTGATTTACGAGGAAGAGCATGAAAACAGGCCCGCAGAGACGCAGGACTTGCTGCAGAATCTGCTGGCCTATATTGAGTCGCATATTGAGGGGGATTTAAGCCTGGATGAGCTGGCGGATCAGTTCTATGTGAGCAAGTATTATCTGTCCCACTTGTTCCAGGAAAACCTCGGCGTCTCCGCCCACCGTTACATCACGAAGAAGCGCCTGTCCGCCTGCCGCGATGCCATCCTCTCTGGCGCGCCGGTCAGCCGTGTGTGCTTCGATTACGGCTTCCGGGAGTACTCCAGCTTCTACCGCGCCTTCTGCAAGGAATACGGCATGTCGCCGAAGGAATACGCCGCGATATATCGAAGTTGATTCACTTCGCAGTGCATCCGGGTCATGCAAGCCGGGCTGCGCAGTCAACGCCGCCGGGATTCAGCCCCGTCCGCCGACCTCGCGGTATCTGGCCGGGGACATCCCCGCCGCCTTCGTAAAGCAGCGGTCAAAATATCCCCTGCTGCCGAACTGCAGCTCCTCGCTGATGGTCTGAATGTCCTTCGAGGTGGTCAGCAGCAGGCCTTTGGCAAAATCAATCCGCACATCCCGGATATAGTCGCTCAGCTTCTGCCCGGTCTCTTTAGCAAACTTCCTGGTGAGGTAGTATTCGCTGTACCCGACATGCCGGGCGATATCCTCCAGCTTCAGCGGGCTCGTGCAGTTGCGGCGGATATAGTCCCTGCAGCTGCGGATCGCCTTGGAATAGCCCTTCTCGCTGTGAAGCTCCTGGACCAGCCGGACATAGGTCAGATACATTTCCTCATGGATCTTCGCAAGCTCTGCCGGATCGCTGCAGGCCTCGAGCCGGCGGACATATTTTGCCTCCGTTTCCTTGGCAGCCGGCGCAGAAACACCGGCCCGGACTGCCGTTCTGCTGCACAGGCCCGTGAAGATGATCATGTTGTCCAGAATCGTCCGGATCGGATCGTCCAGTCCATAATCCAGCAGCTCTCCGCCGTAGGAGTTCCCCTGCTTCTTCTGCTCCTTCTCCGCGCCAGCCATGCCGTTCACGCCCTCCGCGAGGCTGCGCAGCAGCACATCCTCGACGCTGAGCATCCGCTGATAATCGTTTCTGCTGACCGGCGTGACAGGCTCCGCCTGGCTTCCTTCCACTTGATAAGGCTGATCGGCCATCAGAATGACAGAGCGGCTCTCAAAGCGCAGCGCTGACGTCATTTCCGCGTCGTCATAGATGGTTTAGTGCAGCATCTGGGCAAAGCGCATAACCGAAACGAAGGCGATGACCGGAATCTCGTCCAGCAGATCCGCATAGGTTCTCTTCTCCTCCACCGTCAGTTCCAGCGCATCCAGCCGCTGCAGCAGCCGCTCCTCGCCGGTCCGCACCAGCGCCATCGGCCCCAGCACGATCAGCAGCTCGCCGCCCTGCGGCAATATGACCCACTCCAGAATCCAGACAAGCCCCGCCTCATCCGCGTAAATACTCGGCGCAGGCTCCTTTTCAATCTGTGAAAGAGCGTAATCCTTCACCCCGCCGATCTCCAGCAGCTGCGCCATCTCCTGGCTTCTTACCGCCGTCGTGTAATACAGCTTCCAGCTTCTGTTAAAACACCACACCCCCATCCGGTCCGATGCGAACAGCTGCCCCCGCAGTACATTCAGCCTCTGCGCGTACTCTTCATGTGCTGTCTTCATCCCGATACCCCCTGGAACTATTTTAGCACAGAAAAAAAGAGACGGTGCGCAAATGGAACAAGGGGACAGAGCACCGTCCCACTAAAAAAGAGACGGTGCGCAAACGCACCGCCTCTTTGATGTACATTCCAATGTACGTAAATGGGACGAGGGGACAGAGCACCGTCCCACTTTTGGGACGAGGGGACAGAGCACCGTCCCACTCCGTCTCACTCAAGCTTCAGCCTTCTCCGCCTCCAGCTTCTTTCTGTTTTCCTCATTGACTCTGCGGACTTCAGGCATGATCTTATCCAGCTTATACAGGTGCAGTGTCAGATAGACAACGAAGTACAGCGCCGCGGGAATGAGAGAATAGAGCAGGCGGATCATGTTGACCGCCGCCGGGCCCTGGGCGAGACCCTGGACCGCGAGTGCCTCATCATAACCGGACATGCCGAGCAGGATACCGAGCATGCCTGCGCCGAGGCCGGCGCCGACCTTGTTCGCAAAACCATTGACTGCAGAGAGTGAACCTTCCAGACGGAAGAGACCTTTGTATTCATTGTACTCGGCACAGTCGATGATCAGCAGGCCGGACAGCATCGAGATCGGAACGGCACCGGCGCCTGTCAGGACAGAGCCAACGGCGAGCAGAGGGAAATTGGATCCGGCAAAGAAGTTGATAATGTAGCCGATAATAATCACGATGATACCGACACGGATAACCTTGATGACGGTGGTCTTCTTCAGGACCTGGGGCAGGATGAACATCATCGGGAGTGAAATCATCTGCACTGCAGCAAGCGCACCCATCAGGCCGACATTTCCGACGATCTCCGTGAAGTAGTAGACACCGACACCCATGTTGGTAACGAAGTTCATGACCAGGGTCGCCAGAGCGATCATGTAGATGTACTTGTTGTTCTTCAGAACTGTGAAAACATCCTTGATCTCGAGCTTCTCGCCGGCTTTAGCATCTGTGTCATATTTTTCCTTTACGACGAAGAAGCGCAGCAGTCCGAGCAGTGTCATCGGTACGGCGAAGATCAGGATCAGCGTCACCCAGCCGCCCTGGGAGGTCGCCATGGTTCCCATCAGGATCGGGAACACAATGTTGAAGATGACCACGATTATCATCGGGACCAGTCCGCCGTAAGTGGACAGGGAGATGTAGTGCTTCGGATTGTTGAAAGCGCGGATCATGTAGACGGTTCCGTTTGCATTCAGGAATGTCATGAACACCGAGTTGGCCAGTGCATACATGATGAAGATCCAGATACACTTCATGGTCAGCGACCAGGATGCAGGACACAGGAACAGTCCGAGTGTCGCAGCCCACAGACCGATGACACACAGCTCATACGGCCGGCCGCGGCCGATCTTCGTATTGGTCTTGTCCACGATGAATCCGGCGAAGATATCGGTCACACCGTCCAGCAGCTTGCTGGCCAGCAGCAGAATACCGACGGTAGCTGCGGGCACACCCAGCGTGTTGGTGCAGAAGATCGTGAGATATCCCATGACCATCAGCGCGACACCCGTCGAGCCGCCGCGGATCGACCATGCGATCAGTTTGCCCAGCCCCAGCTTTTCCCCTGCGCCTGCCGCGCTGCTTGCTGCCGCTGCTTCGTTCTTTACGTTCTTTTCTTCTTTACTCATTTTCCCCCTCCTGATCTAATCCTATCGGGCCTTTCGTTTCCCTGTGCAAAACCCGACCCCCCGGTCCGGTTTTCTTTCTGTTCTTACTGTAAATCCGGCAGCCGTTCTGCAATATGTCAGAATTCGACTTTTTTACTCTCCTTTTGTCAAAATGTGGCTGCACAGACCGCGCTGTTTATTCTACGATCACCCGCACCCGGTCCAGGTTCAGAATCTGTGTGAACAGGTCCTTCTCATCTCCGTTTCTCTGCGAGGAGACCCGTGCGGAGACAAAGTAGGTTCCGGGCTTCTCAAAGGAATGCACCATCTCACTCACCGCGCCGCTGATGCCGTCCTTCTGTGTTCTGGTGAAGCTGCCTTCCACCGGGAAGATATCCTTTGCACCCGGGTAGGTCCAGTTGTCATTGAAGTCGTAGCGGATTCCTGTCACCTCACCGGCGTTCTCCGGAACGGTGACTTCCGCGCGCAGTACAAACTCACCGCCGGCCTTGACGCGGGCACATTTTGCCCCGTTCACGGTCAGCGTGATGCCTGCCTGCATACCGCAGCGCTTCGCAGGATCTGCTTCTTCGACGATCTGGCCGCCCACGCGCTCATAGCGGGTGGACTGCAGCGGCTCCTTTCCTTCCTGAAGCCAGTCAGCCATATCCAGAATTGCCTGATGAAGAACACCGACATAGTTGACAACCATGTTGTTTCCGATTTCCATGATGTCACCGTGCATGCACCGCTGATTGTAATAGACTCTGAAGTTCTCCTCGCTGCCCTGTGCCGTCCGGACAGTATGACGGTACCAGTCCGCGCACCAGGGGCAGGTGGACTCATCCATCAGCGCCTGCACGACGATCACTTTGCCCTG
>JAFTFP010000099.1 GCA_017449485.1 Lachnospiraceae bacterium | reverse complement strand
CGTTTTGCATCCGTATACCGGGAATTCAAGGACGTCGAAACCTTTATGGACGAGCTGAAGAATGTTCTGCGAACGGAGAACCGCAAGAAGACGACAACGCGCAGAAAAAAGTAATCTATGGGAAGAGGACTGTTCCCCGACGAGCTGAGCCCGTCGGCCTATGACATCGACTATGAGGCCTTTTATCAGAAGGGCTATCGCGGTGTGATTTTTGATATCGACAATACACTGGTGCTGCCGGACGCTCCTGCGGATGAGCGGGCGGCAGCATTATTTCAGCGTCTTCATCAGATCGGCTATGGCGCCATCGTTCTTTCGAACAACAAAGGGCCCCGTGTGTCATCTTTTGCCCAGGGCGTGGGAGGCGATTATGTCGCCGGCGGCGGAAAGCCGCTGCCGCGCGGTTACCGGCAGGCGATGAGGCAGATCGGAACGGACGAGGCGCACACGCTGTTCGTCGGAGATCAGATTTTTACCGACGTGTGGGGTGCCAACGCCTGCGGGTTATACACCATTCTGACAACACCGTTTACCCGCAGGGAGGAGATTCAGATCATTTTAAAGCGTATTCTGGAATGGCCGATTCTGGCCGTGTACAAGCTTATTCATCACCAGAAATAATCATCCGGATTGGAGAAAAACAATGGAGATTCAGGGAACCACCAGAGTGTTGGGCGTCATCGGTAACCCGGTGGAGCACACGCTCTCGCCGCTGATCCACAACACGCTTTCCGAGGAACTGGGCAAGGATCTGATCTATGTGCCGCTGCGTGTGGATCAGGATGTAGAAACAGCCGTGCGAGGCGCCTATGCGCTCAACTTTCTCGGTATGAACGTGACGGTTCCGCACAAGCAGGCGGTTATTCCGGCCCTTTCGTCCATTGATCCGCTGGCACAGCGGATTGGGGCGGTCAATACATTGGTCCGGGAGGAGAAGGGCTTTCGCGGCTATAACACGGATATCCTGGGACTCAAGCGCGCACTTGCGAAGCGGGGTGCAGCGCTTCAGGGACGCGGTGCGGCGCTGATCGGCTGCGGCGGTGCGGCAAGAGCCGTTGCCTTTCTGTGTGCGGATGAGCAGGTGTCGGAGCTGACCATTCTGAACAGAACAATAGAGAAGGCCGAAGCGCTGCGCGGCGAGGTGCTGAAGTATTATCCGGATCTGAAAATCGGCGTACTGGCCCTCAGTGAGGCGGGAAATCTTCCTGACGGAACGGATCTTGCCATTCAGTGCACGAGCGCCGGGATGGAGAAGCATCTGCCGGACGGAAGCATTGTGCCGGGCGTCAGTCCGGTCACAGCACCGGCCTTTTATGAGAAGATCCGCTTTGCCTACGATCTGGTCTACAGACCGTCGAGGACTGAATTCATGCAGAGAGTTCAGGAGGCGGGCGGCGAGGCGTACTGCGGCCTGGACATGCTGCTGTACCAGGGAATCTGCGCCTATGAGCTGTGGAACCATCTGACGGTGCCGGAGGAAATCTCGGAGAAGGTGCTGAAGAAGCTGGAGAAGGCGGTGCAGGCATGAGCAGAGTGGTGCGGAACAATTATGTGCTGATCGGATTTATGGGCAGCGGGAAGACGACCATCGGCCGTGAACTGTCAAGAACCTGCGCCATGCCGCGTTTTGACCTGGACGAGCTGATCGAGGAAAAAGCCGGCAAGAGTATTCCGGAGATTTTCGCTGAATCAGGCAATGAGGGGTTCCGCGCGATTGAGACGCAGGTGCTGCGGTCCCTTGTGCGCTCCGGCGCGGAAGGGTATGTCTACTCCACGGGCGGCGGCTGTGTGACCATGCCGGAGAATCTTCCTCTGCTGAAGCAGCTTGGGCTGGTGGTGTATCTGCGGATTCAGCCGGAAACAGTCCTGAAGCGGATTGGAAAGGACACGAGCCGGCCGCTCCTGCAGACACCGGATAAGGAGACACGTGTCCGTGAGATGATGGCGGAGCGCGAGCCGCTCTATCAGGCGGCTGCGGATATTGTGATTGAGGCAGATCACGGCAGAATGGATGTGATCGTGGACGAGATCGTAGAGAAGGGGAGGCAGTTCCATGGATAAGATTCTTGTAATCAACGGACCGAATCTGAACTTCCTGGGAATCCGGGAGAAGTCTGTGTATGGAACCCAGAGCTATGAGGCGCTGACAGAAATGATCCGGCAGAAGGCGCAGGAGCTGGGGGTAGAGGCGGAGTGCTGGCAGAGCAATCACGAGGGTGCGATCATCGACCGGCTGCAGCAGGCCTACTACGAAGAAGATCTGATCGGTGTCGTAATCAATCCGGGCGCCTACACCCACTACAGCTACGCGATTCACGATGCGCTGAAGAGCGTCTTCGTGCCGAAGATCGAGATTCACATCTCGGATATCCACAGCAGAGAAGCGTTCCGCAGCGTCTCCGTGACCGCGCCCGCCTGCGACCTGCAGATCATCGGCCATGGCCTGGCCGGCTACACAGAAGCCATGGAGGAGATCGTCCGCAGACATGCGTGAGACGGTGCTCTGTCCCCTCGTCTCAGAGACGGTGCTCTGTCCCCTCGTCTCACACGAAAGAAAAACGTAGTTGAAATTGAGGGCTCTATCCATTAAAATATTTTCGGATTATATTGATTCATCACTATGAAAAAGGAGTAATATACTATGATTTCAGCCAGTGACTTCAGAAATGGCATCACGATTGAGAAAGATGGAAGCGTTCTGGAAATCGTCGAGTTCCAGCATGTTAAACCCGGTAAGGGCGCAGCTTTTGTCAGAACCAAGCTGAAAGATGTCATCAATGGCGGCGTGACAGAGACGACCTTCCGCCCCACTGAGAAATTCCCTCAGGCCCGCATCGATAAGAAAGAATATCAGTATCTGTACGCAGACGGCGATCTTTACACCTTCATGGATACCGAGACCTATGATCAGATTTCTCTTGGAACCGACATCGTAGGCGATTCCCTGAAGTTCGTCAAGGAGAACGAGATGGTTCGCATCAATTCCTACAACGGAAATGCGTTCTCCGTAGAGCCGCCGATGTTCGTAGAGCTCGAGATCACGGATACCGAGCCCGGCTTCAAGGGCAACACCGCAACCGGCGCAACCAAGCCTGCAACGGTTGAGACCGGCGCACAGGTAGCCGTTCCGCTGTTCGTCAACAATGGCGACCGCATCAAGATCGACACCAGAACCGGCGAGTATCTGTCCAGAGCATAAAGCTTACAGCTCGTCATACTGATCATTCAGAAGATCCGGAAGACAATGGAAAGAAGTTCTTTCCATTGTCTTTTTGCGTGCAGCATTGAGCCATGCGCAGGAAAGCTTCCGCCTGGACACGGGGAGCTGCTTTTCAGTTCACCTGGGGCCAGACGGAAACTTTCCTGCATACGGCGAAAGCCGCGACAGCGAGCAGCCGCTTTCTGGCTGTGAGCTGCCGGCATGGCTCATCATTACTAGGCAGTCGAACGGCGGAAGGAGTGATCAGAATTGAATAAATGGACAACAGCTGGGAGAGACAATCATGATCAAGTTGAGAAAGAAGCATATCTGGGACTTCTGAAGGAGGAACTGGAGAGGCAGGCCGGTGAAGGAGAGAAGCTTGTCTACCGGAATATGGTCAGAAACAATGGCGTCGTCCGGGAATCGGTCAGTGTCCTGCGGGAGGGAAGCGATATCGCGCCGGTGGTGTATCTGGATTCCTGCTACGATCAGCATGTCAGCAAGGGAGTGACAGCAGCCGAGTCGGCGCAGCAGATTCTGCATTATCAGTCCTGCAGTGAATGTGTGCGCAGGAGCGCAGATGCCTTCTTTGGTGAGTATGAGGACGCCGGAAAGAATATTGCCATGCGGCTGATCAACTGCGGCAGAAACCGGGAACTGCTTGAAGAGGTTCCGCACAGAATGGTTGAGGATATGGCGATTCTTTATTATTACACGGTTTTCAGCGATGCTGAGGGCAGCGGAGCGATTCTGATAAGGAATGCGGACCTTTCCCGGTGGAAGATATCCGAAGAAGATTTCTTTAAAGACGCAGAGAGCAACGCATCCCGGCTTCTTCCGCCGGTCATCCGGAGCGTGAGCCAGATGCTGGGACTGCCGGATCAGGAGGAAGATCTGTATGTGCTGACGAATACAAGAGGCGTCTATGGATCGTCCTGTCTTTTCTATCCCGGCATGTTTTCACGGATTCTGGACCGCTTTCAGACAGACTGCTACATTCTGCCCAGTTCAGTGCATGAAGTGCTGATCCTGCCTGTGGACGGAGAGTGTGATCCGAAGGCACTCAGCCTGATCGTGCGGGAGATCAATCGGACAGAGGTGTCGGAAGAAGACTACCTGAGTGATTCAGTCTATCTGCTGAGCCGGCAAGGATTGACTTGTATTTGAAGACTCCTTGTTATAAAATCTCCATGTCTGCATGGTTTTTCGGGCATATATCCGAAACAGCCTGTGTTTTAAGTACAGAAGGAGTGTGAGGGAGTTGGAGAGAGAAGAATTCTTAAGTGTGTACAGGCATTCGCTGGCGCATATTCTCGCGAAGGCAGTCATCGAGCTGTTTGGAATTGAGAACGTGCAGTATGCGATCGGTCCGCAGATTGCGGACGGCTTTTATTATGATTTTATTCTGCCCCGGACCATCTCGACGGAGGATTTTGAGACCATCGAGAACAAAATGCGCGAAATCCTGAAGAGAAAAGAGGATTTCACGGTCAAAGAGGTCAGCAGAGAAGAAGCGCTGGAGCTGTTCAAGGGTCAGAAGTTCAAGACAGAGCTGATTGAGGATCTGCCGGCGGATGAGAAGCTGACGATCTATTACACGGGAGAGGATTTCGTGGATCTGTGCCGCGGACCGCACGTGGAAAATGCACAGCAGCTGCTTTCCTGCGCCTTTAAGATCAAGTCGGTCTCCGGCGCTTACTGGAGAGGGGATGAGAAGCGCGATTCCCTGCAGAGAATCTATGTCTATGCATTCCCGTCCAAGGATGAGCTGAAGGCTCACCTGCATATGATCCAGGAGGCCATGGAGCGCGATCACAAGAAGATCGGCGCACAGCTGGATCTGTTCATGTTTGATGAGACAGCGCCCGGCATGCCGTACTGGCTGCCCCGCGGCTGGAAGATGTATCAGGCACTTCTCAAGTATTCGAGAGAAGTACAGGAGCGTCACGGCTATACGGAAATTGCAGCGCCGCTTGTCAATAATAAGAAGCTCTGGCTGATCAGCGGCCACTGGGCACACTATGTCAACAATATGTTCATGGTACCTGGTATTTCAGGATGGCTTGCAGCGGACGCAGAGATTCCGGGCGTACTGGATAACCTGCAGGAAGGCATTGCGGAGCCCCAGGCAGTAAAGATGCTGGCCGGCACAGCTCTGTATAACCGCGAGACGGAAGATACGATGGCAGCCAAGCCGATGAACTGCCCGAATGCGATGATGACTTACAAGCGCACCATCCATTCCTATAAGGAACTGCCGATCCGCTACAGTGAGTACGATGTGCTGCACCGGAAGGAGAAGTCCGGACAGATGAACGGTCTGTTCCGTGTTCAGGAGTTCCGTCAGGATGACGATCATACTTTTGTCATGGAATCTCAGATCGAACAGGAAATCGCAGATATCATCGCGATTGCAGATGAGATTTACAGCACCTTTGGTGTCACCTACCGCGCTGAGTTCTCAACACGTCCGGATGATTTCATGGGCGATATCGAGGTCTGGAACCGCGCTGAGGCGGCGCTTAAGAAGATCCTGGATGACAAGTACGGCGAGGGTGGCTATGAGATCAATGAGGGCGACGGCGCCTTCTACGGTCCGAAGATCGACCTTCAGATCAAGGATGCGCTGGGCAGAGAATGGCAGTGCGGCACCATTCAGCTGGACTTCCAGCTGCCGCATAACTTCGGTCTGACCTACCAGGCTCAGGACGGAACACTGGAGATGCCGGTTGTCATTCACCGGGCCATCTATGGTTCCCTGGAGCGCTTCATCGGTATTATCATCGAGAACTTCGAGGGCGTCTTCCCGTTCTGGCTTTCTCCTTATCAGGTGGGTATTGTCCCGATCCGTGAGGAGCACAACGAATATGCGAAGAAAGTCGCAGATCTTCTTCAGGAGAAGGGCATCCGCGCGGAGGCTGATTACTCTGACCGCAACATGAAGGAGAAGATCAAGACCTTCAAGAACTATAAGGATCCGTACATTATCGTGCTGGGTGACCGGGAAGCCGCTGAGGGCACTGTGTCGATCAATCTGCGCGGCTCGAACCGCCAGATTCAGAATGTTCCGCTGGACGTTTTCATCGGAATGTGCCAGAAGATGAATGAGGAGCATTCCCTGGAATTGATTGACGCCGTAGAATAATTTGTGGTAT
>JAFTFP010000098.1 GCA_017449485.1 Lachnospiraceae bacterium | reverse complement strand
TTTCTTTTACAGTGAGGAGCAGAGACGGATCACGCTGATCTCGCACCTGGACAATCACCTCACGGACGAACAGCTTTTCAACGAAATGGACAGAGTATGGGGGGATGAGCAATGAGCGTACTGACTTATGACAGCAGTGAAATCAAGGCGGTGATGGACAAGGTCGTCGAGCGGACGATGCGGATGGACATGACCTGGGACTGGCCCTGCGGTGTGGCCTACTACGGCATCAGCAAAGCCTATGAGGTGACCGGGGATGAGACGTATCTGAAGGCGATGAAGGACCGGGTGGACGAATATATCGAGCTGGGTCTGCCGAAGGTCTGGACCGTCAATGCCTGTGCCATGGGCCACTGCCTGATCACGTTGTATCACGCCACGAAGGATCAGCGCTACTGGGATATTCTGATGAGCAAGGTGGAGTATCTGCGAAAGGATGCGCTGCGTTTCGGCGACAATGTGCTGCAGCACACGGTCTCTGCGAACAACGATTTCCCGGAGCAGTGCTGGGCCGACACGCTGTTCATGGCTGCCTTCCTGCTGCTGCGCGTGGGTGTGGAGTTGAAGGACGAGGAGATCATTGACGATGCCCTGAATCAGTATTACTGGCACATCCGCTATCTGCAGGACAAGGATTCCGGCCTGTGGTATCACGGCTACAACAACATCACCGGTGATCATATGTCCGGCTTCTACTGGGCGCGCGCCAATGCCTGGGCGGCCTATACCATGTCTCAGGTCGGGATGATTCTCCCTGAGGCTTATCTGTACCCGAAGTTCCTGGATATTGTGGGCTCGATCAATGATCAGCTGGCAGCGCTCAAGCTCTACCAGACGGAGAACGGCCTGTGGCACACCATTGTGGATGATCCGGACTCCTATGAGGAGCTGTCCGCCTCCTGCGGCATTGCGGCGGCCATGCTGTCCAAGGGCAATCCGCTGCACTTAAAGTACATTGCCAAGGCACTGCCGGGCATTCTTGCGAACATCAGCGCGGACGGCAGAGTGCTGAACGTCTCCGGCGGCACGGCGGTGATGCGCGACCGGGAGGGCTACCGGAACATTTCAAGAGACTGGATCCAGGGATGGGGACAGGGACTGGCGCTGGCCTTCTTTGCACATCTGCTGGATTTTGAGAACGTGCGGAGCGACGGGGCGCTGTAAAACGCCCCGCCGTTCGAAGTTTTACAGTGTGCTCAGAATCTCGCGCAGCGCCGTGCTTGCGATGGTATAGATTTCTTCACCGGTGTAGAGACGAGGGGTGTCCTCCGTCTTGCCCGATTCGAGAGCGCCGAAGCCGGTAAAGCTCTGAAGGTGCGGCTCAAGGGAAAGAAAGCCCTTGTAGCCGCTTTCTTTCAGCATTTTCAGGATCTCAGCGACATGGCCGTCGCCGTGACCGGCCGGTACAACCTGGCCGTTTTCCGCGAGTGCGTCCTTGATGTGGATATAGGAGACATAGGGCTTCAGCATCTCCCAGGCCTGCAGTGTATCCTGTCCGCACTGCACGAAATTGGCAAAATCAAACACAGCCCGGAAGTGATCGCCGCTGAATGTTTCCAGAATCTCCAGGCAGCGCGGCGCAATGTCGCCGTAGATGCCCTTCTCATTCTCGTGCAGCAGGACTACATCCTCCTGAACAGCGATGTCACGCATCTTTCCGGTGCGGTCCATCACTTCGCCGCGATACAGAGCCGGATCCTGGCCCTCCGGCATATAATAGCTGAACATCCGGATGTTCGGCGTCTCCAGAATGTGCGCAATCTCTGCTGTGTGCTTCAACAGCTCGAGATCCGGCTCCACCGGATCCGTGATCTGAATCTTGCCGATGGGAGAACCCACCGATGAAATCTTCATTCCTGCCGCATCCAGCTGCTTCTTGATCTCACAGACTTCGGGAATCGTGTGATACACCAGACCTTTGCCGCCCACACCCCGCATCTCGATATAATGAATATCCAGCTGCTTACTCACAGCTATCTGTGTCTCCAGCTCCGGTGCAATCTCATCCGCGAAGCCGGTGATTGTGATGTCATTCCACATGATTTTTACCTTTCTGAATAAGATTATGAGAATCAGGCGTTGTAGCTTCCGCTCGTATCAAAGGTGACGGCCGGACCGGTCTTGGCGACGGAGGTCTCACACCGCTTGTCCAGCTGATCCAGGAACAGATCCTCGTCAAACGGGATTTCCACCGTCTGGTTCAGCCAGCTGGAAAGATGCATTGCGTTGGAAAGTGTCAGGCCGCGGATGCCTTCCACACCTTCGGCGACCAGCGGCGTGCCGTCCAGAATCCGGCCGACAAAAGCCTTCATGACGCCGACATGCTGCTCGTTGAGGCCGTCAGTCTCGACTTCTTCAAAGGTGCATTCCGGCTTGTCGAAACCGCCCTTGGCCGTCTTGCAGAATTCACGCTCGCTTTCCTTCAGGCGCCAGAGCAGAAGCTTGTCGTCCTCACAGACCAGCTTGCCCTTCTCCAGGGTGATTTCGAAGCGGTTTGTGCCCGGAGCATCCGCTGTGGAAGTGACAAAGACGCCGGTTGCGCCGTTCTCGAATTCCATGTAAGCCGTGACATCGTCTTCCACTTCGATATCATGCCATTTGCCATTGTGGCAGAAGGCGCGAACACTGGTCGGAAGTCCGCAGATCCACTGCAGAAGATCCAGGTTGTGCGGGCACTGATTGAGAAGAACACCGCCGCCTTCGCCGGACCAGGTGGCCCGCCAGCTGCCCGAATCATAATAGACCTGCGGCCGGTACCAGTTGGTGATGATCCAGTTGACGCGCTTGATGGCTCCGAGCTCACCGCTGGTGACCAGCTCGTGCATCTTTCGGTACAGGCAGTTGGTGCGCTGATTGAACATCATGGCAAAGACCAGGTCGCTCTTCGCGGCAGCTTCATTCATTTCCCGGACCTGCTTCGTATAGACGCCGGCCGGCTTTTCGCACAGCACATGCTTGCCATGCTGCAGGGCAGCGATGGTCAGTGCCGGATGCTGATAGTGCGGAACTGCGATCAGCACGGCGTCGCAGTCATCGCTCTCGATCAGATCCTCCGCGTTCTCGAAGACAGCGGGGAACGAATCGTGATGAAGCTTCTCGCGGCAGAGCTGCGTGATCGCGGCGCGGCGCTCGGGCAGCAGATCCGCTACCGCCGTCAGGGCAAGACGCGGCACCTTGCCATCCAGAATATTGCGGACATGTCCGGATCCCATGTTCCCAAGGCCGATGATACCAAGACGAACCACATCCATAGGTTTAACTCCTTTCTGACGCCGTTTCCGGCGGGGTCACATTTTGCCTGAAAAGGCGGTTTCTTATAGTGGACAGATATGCCACGTCCTGCAGAACGTGGCATATCATACATTTATAATCGTTTAATTGTAAAAGAGGAAGATCAGCCCTTGATACCGGAACTCGCGATACCTTCAACCAGCGACTTCTGGAAGATCAGGAAGAGGATGGTGGCCGGGATGATCGACAGGGTCGACATAGCCAGCGTCGCGCCGATATCGGAACCGGAAGACGGGTCGTTGAACAGCTTCAGGGCCAGGGAAATCGGCCGCATCTCGGGCTTGGTGACATACAGCAATGCCGAGAGGTAATCATCCCATCTCCAGATGAAGGAGAAGATCGCGCTGGTGATCAGGGCCGGCGTGATCAGCGGGAGGATGATCCGGAAGAAGATGCCGTAGTAGGAACAGCCGTCGATCTTGGCTGCTTCATCCAGCTGGCTCGGTACGCCGCCGATGAAGTTCATGATCAGGTATACGAAGAAGCCCTGGATCGCGAAGAAATACGGCAGGATCATCGGATAGTAGGTGCCGACCCAGTTCAGTCTTCTGAACCACATGTACTGCGGGATCATCAGGATCTGAGGCGGCAGCATCATGGTCGCCAGAACCAGCACGAACAGAACTCTCTTGAGCTTGAATTTCAGCCGCTGCAGCGCATAGGCCACAAATGCGGAGGAGATCAGGGTGCCGAAGGTCGACAGGATGGAGATGAAGAACGAGTTCTTGAAGAAGGTTGCGAAGGTGTAACCCATGAAACCTTTCCAGCCCGTTCTGTAGTTTTCCAGTGTCCAGACCGTCGGGATCAGCTGCTTGGCGGTAGGAAGAACCGTGTTGGTCGGCTTGAAGGAGCTCAGGATCATCCACAGAAGAGGATAGATCATGATGAATGCTCCGAACAGGACCAGGACATGATAGACGATTGCTCCGATTGTTCTCTTTTTAGTCATGTCTTCAGCCCCCCTTACTCTTCATAAACCCACTTGCTGCGGCTCCAGAACAGCAGGGCCGTAACGGTGGAGATGATGATCAGCATGATCCATGCCAGCGCAGAGGCGTATCCCATCTGGCTCTTACCCATGCTCGGGAAAGCCTTCCGGTAGACGTACAGCGTATAGAACAAGGTGCTGTCCTTGGGCTGTCCGTCGGTGATCAACTTACTCTGTGTGAAGGCCAGGAACGAGTTGATCGTCTGCTGGACCAGGTTGAAGAAAACGGTGGGAGTCAGCAGCGGAAGCGTGACCTTCCAGAACTGCTTCCACTTGTTTGCGCCGTCCACCATGGCTGCTTCGTAAAGCTCTCTGTTGATCTGCTTCAAGGCAGACAGGAAGATCAGCATGGAGGAACCGAACTGCCAGACCGTCAGAACGATCAGGACCCAGATCGCGCTCTTCTCACCGAACCAGTTGAAATTGGTCATGCCCGGGAAGAGAACGGATAACAGGGCGTTGATGGTACCGGTGGGCTCGAACATCCGGCGCCACAGGATCGCAACTGCGACGGAACCGCCGATGATGGAAGGGAGATAGTAGGAAGCGCGGTAGAAACCGGTCAGCTTGGTATCTCTTGCCAGGATCAGGGCGACGATGAGTGCGAAGATAACCTTCAGAGGTGTTCCGACAAATGCGTAGTAGACTGTAACACGAAGTGCCTTCCAGAAGGACTTGTCGTGGAAAATGTCGATGTAATTCTTGAATCCGATAAAGGTGGCAGGATTCTGGATGTCATACTTGCAGAATGAAAAATACAGGGACATGACCATCGGAATGAGCATGAACATCAGAAAGCCGAAGATGAACGGCGAACTGAAGATATATCCTGCAACATGCTCTTCACCGAGGCGCTGTCTCAGAGATCTCTGTTTATCCATAAGGAAGAGTACCCCCCTCTCTGAAATATGCCGGCTGCCCGGCGCTTGCTGCGTGAAAGATGTGAGTTGATTGTTTCAGAAGAAAAAGGAGACTGTCGACAGAGGTTTGCGCCGACAGTCTCCTTTATTTAAATGTCAGCTATAGGTGAATCGTGACTTGCCAGGGTTTATCAATAGCTGGATGCAACCTGGTTTGCTTCGTCAACGAATGCAGCGCCGAGATCCTCAGCAGTCTCGCTGCTGGCCGGATCCAGAGCTTCCTCGGTCAGGTGCTGGATAACGTCGGTGTTGACGGTTCCTGCATAGCCCGGCAGAGGCGGGAAGATCGCGCTGGAGTTGTCGCCAACGAAATCAAGGTAATCAACAATGATCGGATAGGAAGCATCAACCTTGGAAACTTCTTCTGCGATGGCAGCAGCGACCTCGGTGTTGGCCGGGATACCGCGCTCTGCACGAAGCAGGGTGTTTGCTTCAACATCGTTGATCAGGTAGTTCAGAACTGCAACAGCCAGATCAGGATTCTTGGTGTCGGTGGTGATGGAGAAGAACTGACTCGGCTTCAGGTAGTTAGCCTGGGTCGGGTTGTCTTCCGGCCAGCTGGTGATGCCCAGCTCGATGCCGTCAGCTTCTGCAGCATTTGCGAATGCAAGATACTGGTTGGAGAAGTTGAATGCGCACCAGCTTCTGACGCTCGGATCAGAACCAAATACCAGCGGGTGCTGCGGGATGGTTGCCATATCAACACTTGCGCACTTCTCAGTGGAGAACAGCCAGCCTTCCTCAACACCGGTCTTCAGACGAGTGTAGTACTCAGTCATCTCTTCCGGAGTAACGGTTACGCCTTCAGTTGTGAACAGAGCCTCGTGGCCCTTGCCGCGTGCGAAGTAGGTGATCGGGTTCTCGGAGTTCAGGTTGTGCCACAGAACGCCGACGCCGGACTTCTCATAGATCTCTCTGGAGATGTCTACGAACTGATCCCAGGTCATGTTGTCCGGAACTTCGATTCCGAGCTCATCGGTCAGGGTCTTGTTGTAGGACAGGCCAGGAGCGTTCATGCCTGCGCAGACTGCGTAGATGTGGCCGTCGCTTGCGCTGACACCAGTCTGAACAATGCTCTCAGGCAGCTTGGAAAGATCCAGAGCGCCGCTCTCAACGTAAGGGGTCAGATCCAGAAGATCGCCGGCCTCAACCCACTGCTCAAAGTAAGCGTAGTCCTGCTGCATCAGATCCGGAAGGGTGTCACTGGATGAGAAGCTGGTCATCTGTGCCCAGTAATCATTCCATGTCTGTGCGTTCAGGTTGAAGGTTACGTTCGGATACAGCTCTGTGAAGTGATCGGTTGCAGCCTTGGTCACTTCGTCACGAACCTGGTTGCCCCACCAGCCAAAGCCGATGGTGACATCGCCTGCGCTGGCCGGATCATACGGGCCTGCAGCCGGTGCCTCAGCAGCTTCTTCAGCAGCCGGAGCTTCCTCAGCCGGAGCTGCTTCCTCAGTGGTCTCTTCCGCTGCGGGAGCCTCAGCTGCCGGAGCTTCTGCTGCCGGAGCTGCGCCGCCGCATGCTGCAAGGGTCATTGCCATCGCAGATGCGAGCACTACAGAAATAACTTTTTTCTTCATACTTTTCTTCCTCCTTAAAGAAAAAATACAAATGCATATTAGTAAATATACATTTACTGCCTTGAAAAATCAATGTTTTTGCTCAGATTTATCGTGCAAATTGGATATGAATACGCTTACACTTTGTCAGTTAGTTAACGAATATGCACAAAACCGCTACGAAAACCTTTTCGAAGCCCCTTTACTTTACCTTCAGCGCCCAGAGTGCCTCTACCAGGGCCAGAATGGTCAGCGACTGTCCGTAGGCCATGGGCGCGATCGCGATGTTCTTATAGTGCTCTGCGTTCATGCCGATGGCAGTTCCTGCGGAAACATTTAAGACCGTGCCGTCCGCGTCAATCTGATTCAGAATGCCCTCAATGGCCTTTTCCGCGCAGGGCAGGAAGGAATTGTCCAGAATGCCGGTGCGGATGCCGTGCAGAATGCCTGCCGCAATCGCTGCGGTGCCGGAGGTCTCCTCGTAGCTCTCCGGATCATCCAGGATGGTGTGCCAGAGGCCGTCCGGTGCCTGCAGCGCACTGAGCGCGCGGACCTGAGCCCGGAAAGTGTCGGAAATATAGCGCCGGATGGAAGGGGCGAGCGTTTCGCCGCATTGCTCCAGAAATTCCGGAACAACCAGCGTAAACCAGCTGTCTCCGCGGCACCAGAAGATGCCGCCGAAGTGATTCCGCTCCTTGAAGGTCCAGCCGTGATAGAACAGGCCGGTGTGCGGATCACACAGATATTTGATATGCATCAGCATCTGATGAATGCTTTCATCCACCCAGTCCTGACGGTCATATTTCTGTCCCATCCGGTTCAGAAACAGCACCGCCATGAACAGCGTGTCCACCCAGAGCTGCTGCTCGTTCAGAATCAGAGACCTGCCGTCGCCGCTGCCGGAGGTCACATGCTGGAAGCCGCCCTCCTCGGTCTTGGGAAGATCGTGAATCAGCCAGTCTGCCCAGGAGATGGCGAGCTTTCTATAACCCGGATTTTCGTCGATGAAATCCACCATCGTCAGAAGCGGCGCGGTGGTGTTGATATTGCGCAGCGGAAGCGCCCCGGCAAAATGTGACGCGTACCAGTTTTCCAGAAAGGCCCGGTAGTCCTTGTTCTCCTCAAAGGAAAGAAACTTGTGCAGAC
Source organism: Lachnospiraceae bacterium (assembly GCA_017449485.1). Taxonomy (GTDB): domain Bacteria; phylum Bacillota; class Clostridia; order Lachnospirales; family Lachnospiraceae; genus CAG-791. Next base: position 15,004 of record JAFTFP010000098.1, on the reverse strand, counting down.
CGTACAGGCCCACGCCCTGCGGCCAGTCCCAGATTTCAATACCGCTGTCCCGCCGGTTCAGTTCGGCCAGCAGCGGATTGCTCTTCTCCAGCTCTTTGGACTGGACATTCTCGCCCAGATGCAGCAGCTTGTCGATGATCTGGTTCAGCTTGCTGCGGATTTCCTGTTCCTGGTTTTTCAGACTCATGGCAGATCCCTCCATGTATAGACCACTATCTCTTCTATTATAGTAAAAAAACGCCGCCTCAGCGATGCATGGATGTGCTTTTTTAGGAATCAGATAAGCATTTTTTTTGGATTCTGCGGAGGCGGGTCTATGGAGACGGCAGGGCAGGATCTGCCCGGGAAAGCCATATTTTGCATGGATATGGAATGAATGAATATACATATTGAGTGCATATTTTTTGGATATATGATAGGATGAAAATGTCAGAAATTTTGGTTTGACTTGTAAAACAGGGAGACACGAGAATGGCTGCTCAGGAGAAGCCCCGCGGACGGGAAGCGCTGTCCGGCACATCCAACCTGGATGAGCGCATATATGCGACGATGACCGACACAGACGGCCGGATTCAGATCGAGTCACACGCCTTCCGCGCCGGCAACTTCCGCTTCAACTGGAATGAAGCCCTGGATCTGACGATGGTCCTGAAGGGGCGGCTCAAGCTCTGCACCGAAGACGGCGTATTTGAGCTGGGTGAGGATGATTTTGCCCTGATCAATTCCAACGTGGGGCACGCCGGGCTCCAGGAGGAATTCGGCACGGTGGTGCTTGTGGTGCTGCTCTCGCCGAGCTATGTCGAGCGTCTGTGCGGATTCATGCCGCGCTTTGGACGCTGTGCCTCCTTTCAGAGCGGCGGGCAGGCCGGGGATCCGGTTCCGGAGGAAATTCTGGGCAAAATCCGGCAGGACATGGCGTCACTTTACCGGGACCTGTCGGAGGGCGAGCCGGACAGTGCTGCGCGCCTCATTGCGCATGCACATGTGTGCAGAATGATGGGCTTTCTGATCCGGTGGTTTGGCGGAGAAGGGCACAGCGGAAAGGAATCTGTGCAGACTGAGCAGCAGCGCAGGCGCTGCAGAATGCTGACCCGGTACGTGGACCAGCAGTTCCGCAACGACCTGAAGCTGACGGATATGGCCGCCGCCTTTAAGATGAATTCCTCTTATCTGTCAGATTATTTTCAGCGTTATATCGGCCTGAGCTTTCACGAATATCTCACCAGAAAGCGCCTGGAGTACGGGGTGTTCATGCTGAACAACACGGAGCATACCGTGCTGGAGATCGCCATGGATGCGGGCTTTCCGAACGTCCGCAGCTTCCAGTCCGCCTTCGGAAAATTTCTCGGGATGTCTCCCGGCGCTTACCGGAAAGAAATCTCCCGGAGAGGGCGCATCAATCTGGGAAGCTCTTCTGTGCTCACCTTCGATGACCCTGAGGTCCGGGAGAAAATCGATTCTTTATATGATCAATAGTTTTCCTGCAGGTCTATTTACATGCCCAGCAGATCGAACTCCTTGAAGGAGACGGTCAGGCGGGTGTTTTCCTTCGGGTTCGGATAGCGGATGATGGCGCTCCGGCAAGTCTCGCTGTAGTACCAGCCGCACTGGGCCTCTTCAAATTTTGCCCGATCCAGGAAGCGGGGAAGCGCCGTATCGCCCAGCTGCACGAAGAGCGGGCTCTTCTCGCGCCGGATCATGGTGACCTCTACCGTCTCAATCGCATCGTCATAGCTGCCTTCGCTCTCGAAGTCCAGCGTGACGGTCTCGCCGCCGCACATGCGGATCTTCGTTCTGCGATATACACCCTGTTCAAAATCATTGCTGATGCCGTCGTCATCGTAATGGACATATTCTGTCACAGCATCCGGATCATTGGAGGGTGCCGTCAGGAGCTTCAGGCCGGTGACGAGGTCTTTTTCCATGCTGTAGAGCTGATTCGCCGCCTCCGGCACGATGCCGCCCTCGCGGATGAAGCGCGGGATGGAATCGATGGTGACCGGAACCTCGATGGTCTGGCCGCCCTCATAGCAGGCGTAGTTATTCTCCAGATCGTACCAGACAGCGCCCGCAGGCAGGTAGACGCGTCTTATCTGCGCGCCTTTTTCCAGGACATTGGCGACCAGCAGATCGCGGCCGAGCAGGAACAGATCGTCGATCTCATAAACCGCCGGATCATTCTGGAATTCGTAGACGAGCGGCCGCATGATCGGCGCGCCGGTCTGATGCGCCTGATATTCCAGTGAATACAGGTGCGGCAGCATGCGGTAGCGCAGCAGGATCGCATTGCGGATCTTCTCTGTGGAGCCGCTGTACATCCAGGGCTCGGTCACGGTGTTGTCGCTGTTGGAGGAGTGGATGGAGAAACGCGGCTGGAAAATGCCGTGCTGCACCCAGCGCACAAACAGCTCTTCTTCGGGCGCGGGGCCGGCAAAACCGCCGATATCCGCGCCTTCGTTGGGCTGGCCGGAGAGGCCCATGCCCAGGATGGTCGGCAGGTTGTGGCGAAGCGTGCGCCAGCAGGTGAGGTTGTCACCCACCCAGTTCTGCGCGTACTTCTGAATGCCGGAGCTGCCGCTTCGGCAGACTACATACGGTCTTGCACCGGAATATTCGCGGACCGCCTCGCAGGCGAGCCGGCTCATAATAGTGCACATGACGGGCTTGAGCGCGCCGATGGTGCCGCCTTCGCCGTCGTAATCGACAAGCGCCTCATGATCCAGCAGACTGTCGTATTCACAGTTGTCGTCCCAAATCGAATTGGTGCCGACCGCGATGACAGCTTTTGTCAGGTATTCCTTCCAGGCCGCTCTCGCCTCGGGCTTCGTGTAATCCCAGAAGGCACCGGGGCCGCCCCACCAGGCGTCAATCGCAGGCTTCTCCGGGTTCTGAGAATCCCGGACAAAGACACCTCTGGCCTCAAATTCATCAAACAGCGGATGGGCAGTCAGCACGCCGGGCTTGACGTTGGGCACGTTCTGCGCGCCGCGCTCGTTCATGGCCGCAAAAAAGCCCTCCGGATCCGGGAAGCGGTCGTGATTCCACATGAAGATGCAGCGCAGATTCCCCTGCGAAGTATAACCGCTCGAGAGGTGGAAACCGTCGATGGGGAAGCCCTTTGCCCGGACGTTGTCGATGAACTCCAGCAGTGCCTTATCGCTGTCGTGCTCGAGCTCGGAATAATACATGGAAGAGCCCTGATAGCCCAGTGCCCGCTTGGGCAGCAGGGCAGGACGTCCTGTCAGCATCGTGTAGTCATCTACAATCTCAGCGATGGTGGGACCGGCCATCAGGAACAGGTCGATCGGGCCGCCGTCCGCCTGCCAGTAGCTGTAGCGCGGCCAGTAATTGCTCTTCTCGCGGCCGAGATTGAAGACGGACTCATAGTAATTATTATAGAAGAGACCGATGGCATGGCCGGTGCTGCGGCGCAGCCGGATGTAGAACGGGATGTGCTTGTAGAGCGTGTCGCACTTTTCCGGATCGTAGCTCCAGGAGTCTGTGGCGCGCTCGCGGATGAATTCCTTGTTCTTGTCGAGCGGCCCGTCCTTCTCGCCGAAGCCGTAGAAGCAGTCATCCTCCTCCATGCGGCTGTAGTGGACGATGCGGTTGTTCGCATCGCGCAGGAACGGGTTGCCGGGCAGTGCGCTGTAGAGCTCTTTGCCGTCCTGATTGTAAAGACGCAGACTGAGCGGGGCGCGGTCAATCACCAGTGTCAGCGCGTCGGTTTTCAGAACGACCTCTTTTTCCGTCTCGCTCATGACAGCCTGCTGCGGCGCGATACGCTGCCGCTCGCCCTCGAACAGCGGATCGAGCCGGTCCGGCCAGGCGGTGGTCATCAGCACATAGGAGGCGTCGTCCACTTTGTCTCCGGGGAAGGTGACGCACAGGCGGACGATCCGGTCCGTCATGAAGAAGATGCGCAGATCCGCGTGGTCCAGATGCGCAGTATAACCGCCCTCAAAGGGCTCGACAGAAATGAGTTTTCTGCAGATATCCATCAGGTAATACCTCCCTTATATATTATCAGTAGTTAAATCGCTGAGCAGAACACGGCCCCTTAGCCCACCTGCGGGGGCAGCATCCAGTCCAGAATGCGGCGGATGTCCTGATCCCAGAAATCCCAGTTGTGCATATGGCCGGGCACTTCGTGATATTCAATCTCGGCGCCCAGCGAAAGCATGCGTCTGTTTGCAGCCCGGTTGATTTCAAACAGGAAATCCTGATCACCGCAGGACTGATAGAGCTCCGGAACGAGCCCGGCCGCCTTGTCCTTCTCATAGAGCGCGAAGAGGTCGCGGTCGCTGCCCGCAAGATGATCGACGACATCGCCGAAGGAATTGCGCCAGTCAAAAGGACTCTCCACGGTGCCGGCCTGCGCCGCCTCCTGCAGTGCAGCAATGTCCAGTGCGCCGGACATGGAAGCGGCCTTGCAATACAGATCCGGTCTGGAGAGCGCGAGGAACCAGGAGCCGTAGCCGCCCATGGAGAAGCCGGCGATATAGGTATCCTCCCGGCGCTTCGAAGCGGGGAAAATCCGGGTGATATAGGCCGGAAGTTCCTCGGTCATATACGTGAAATACTGGCTGCCGTGCACCATATCCTGGTAGAAGCTGTTCTCCACACCGGCCATGACGGCAATGCAGTTGTGGGCCTGCGCGTAGCGCTCGATGCTGGAAAACCGCATCCAGGAGCTGTTGTCGCCGTAGGCGCCGTGCAGCAGATAGACCACCGGCAGTCCGCCTTCATAGTCATAGCGCTGCGCCTTGCCCTCGGCAGTGATCTGCTCGTTGCCTTCGGGCGTCGGCACGACCACGTTGATTTCGATATTCCGGTTTAGTACCAGGCTGAAATAATGACAAGTCAGAAACATATGCAATCCCCCCATTTCAGATTTTGCCTGTAAGCACTTCCATTGTACGGCAATTTTCGTCGATCCGCACCTAAAAGGTATGTTTGATTGGCATTTCGTGATAGAATTTCAGATGGAGCAAAATCTGAAGTTTCGCAGTTTTCACAGCGTAAAACGCAGGCAGCAGGAGGATTGTATGGGAATAAGTGAGTTCAGTTTCGAAGATCCGATTCAGTTTACCAAGGCGGTTTTCTATCATTTTCATCCGATTCCGCTTCCGAAGCCCTTCCGGGATGCAACCGGCGGTATGGGGCGGTTTGTGCCGGAGCGCGGCTATCTGGAATTGTACGATCAGGAAGGCATGTGTGCGCACTATACCGTTTCTGAAGGCTTTGTGAAGGACTTCCTTCCTCAGATCCTGAATGGCGAGACGAAGAGCTACAACGCCTGGAAGAAGACGATGTACTGGCGGATCCGCAACACCGGCTTCCAGAGCGCGCAGGCAGTCAACTGCGGAACGCTTGAGATCATGATGCTGGATCTGCTCGCGCAGCGGGCCGGTCTGCCGATCCATCGCTTCATGGGCGCGGACAAGGACTGGGCGGCGGCCTACAAAGGCGGCGGTGCGATCATCCGGGACGATGACGAGCTCTGCGAGGAGATGGCGCGCTACGCATCCGAGGGAACCGCGACGGTGAAATTCAAGGTCGGCTCCTCCAGCGGCGAGCTGGGCGAGGTGCTCGATATGGACCGCGACGTGCGCCGCATTGAAAAAGTCCGCGCAGCACTCGGACCTGACGTGGGCATCGCCGTGGACTGCAATCAGAAATTTACTGTGGAGCAGGCCTATGAATTCTGTAAGAAGACGGAGAACCTGGGCCTTGAGTGGATCGAAGAGCCGATTCACTCCCACGATTACAACGGCATAAAACAGCTCAAGGATATGGGCGTGAAGCAGCGGCTGGCAGCAGGCGAATCCATGCGGATTTACTACGCCTACGAGCCTTACGCGGAGAAGGGCATCGACATTCTGCAGCCGTCCCTGGGCCGGATGACCCGGATTGACGATCTTTTAAAGATCCGCGACCTGGCAAGACGGTGCGGCCTGGAATTCCAGTCCGGCGGCCGCGCGGCTTACAACGCCTACTTCGGCGCGCTGTACGGCGAGAACGAGCGGATCGAATTCCACGCGCCGATCACCGAGCCCGTGCACGATCTGATGCTGAACGTGCCGGAGTTCAAGGACGGCCGATTCACGCTGCAGACCGATATTCCGGGCATGCCGGTGCGCATGAACCTCGAGAAGATTGAGGCGCTGGGCTACATGGATTCCAGAACGGTTTATCTGCCGAAATAAATACGAAGAGAGGGCTGATTCCGAATCAGGCGATGTTCCAGAGCAGGAGGTTTCTGAATGAAAATTATTGACTCGCATGTCCATATTGTGCAGTACATCGCCGGCACCGGCGATGAAGGTGAGCTGCGGGCACTTGGCGACGGATCGGGCAGAGCCCGGTACGCCAGCGGCAGCCTGGTGCAGATGATCCCGGAGGAATTCCACAAGGACTGTGTCACGCCGGAGGATCTGATCGGCGAGATGGACCGGAACAATGTGGAGAAGGCGGTTCTGCTGCAGGGAAATTTCTACGGCTTTCAGAACCAGTACAGCTGGGACGCTATGCAGAAATATCCGGACCGGCTGACCGGTGCAGCCATGTATGATCCCTATGCGAGCGGGAAAGAGCGGGTGCGCCATTATCTGTTCGAGGAGCTGCATTTTGACAAAGTCAAATTCGAGTGCAGCATCGGCTCCGGCCTGATGTCGCTGCACGGCGGCCTGAAAATGAACGATGAGATCATGGACGACGCCATCCGCTATGCGGCAGAGCGCGGCCAAGTCATCGTGCTGGATATCGGAAAATGCGGCAGCCCCAGCTGGCAGATCGAGGCGGTTCGGGAGGAGATCGAGAAATATCCGGACGCCGTCTTCGTGCTCTGTCATCTGCTGGCACCTTCCGACAAGGACGAGGAGGTCTGGAAGCGGGCCATGGAGCGGTTTGCCCTGCCCAATGTCTGGATGGACACCTCCAGCCTGTCCCATAACCTGCGGCCGGACGATTATCCGTATCCGAAGACCATCCGGGCGCTGGCGCAGGCGCGCGACATCATCGGCGCTAAGAAGCTCCTGTTCGGAACAGACTATCCGTCGGCACTGAAGGAGGCGCCCTATGAGAATTATGTGCGTTTCCTGCTCGAGTCGGAGCTGTTCACAGAGGCGGAGAAGCAGGCCATTCTATATGACAACGCTGAAAAAGTTTTTTTCAAGGGAGGAAATAAATGAACACAGATTTCATTAAGGGCGTAGTGGTTCCGATCATCACGGTGATTGATGAGGACGAGCGGATTGATGAAGCGGGCATGCGCGATCAGGTCGAATATGTGATAGGCGGCGGCATGCAGGGCATTCTGGCTTTTGGCTCCAATGGCGAATTCTATCAGGTTGAAGAGGACGAGATGAAACGCGGTCTCCGGATCATGGTGGATCAGGCGGCGGGCCGCGTGCCGGTCTACTTCGGTATCGGCGCTATCAACACGAAGAAGTGCATCCGCCTTGCGAAGATGGCCGTGGAGAACGGCGCATCCTGCATCTCGGTTCTGCAGCCCATGTTCTTAAAGCCCACCCAGGACGAGCTGTACCGGCACTTCAAGGCGATTGCGGACGCAGTGCCGGGAACGCCGATGCTGCTGTACAACAACCCGGGACGCGTGGGCTACGGCCTCACCGCGGATCTGGTTACGCGGCTGGCCCATGAGGTCGACAACATCGTCGGCATCAAGGACACCTCCGGCGACATGACCCTGACAGAGGAATTTGTCCGCCGCAACCGCGACGTGAACTTCAAGGTCTTCGGCGGAAAGGATACGCTGCTGTTCGTTTCCCTGTGCGTCGGCGCCGTCGGCGGCGTCTGCACCGCAGGCAATTTCATGCCGGAGCTGATCGGCGCGGTTTATCAGAAGTACACCGCAGGCGATTTCGAGGGCGCGCGCGAAGCCCAGTTCAAGCTGAACCCGGTGCGCCTTTCCATGGATGCGGCGTCCTTCCCGGTCGCTGCCAAGGATATGGCCATTCTGCGCGGCAGCGCGGTCGGAAAGCCGTATCTGCCCAACCTGCCCACCCCGGAGGGACCGGCCCTCGAGGGAATCCGGAAGGCCATGAAGCAGGCAGGTCTGATCGACTGAGGTTCCCGTAGATGCGTCAGGCCCGCTGTGAAAGGGCCCTGAATACATTAAGCTCACAGAAATTAACATACAGAAGAGGAGAAGGCAAAATATGAAAATCGGTTTTATTGGTCTTGGTATCATGGGCAAGCCCATGGTGAAGAATCTGATGAAGAATGGCTACACGGATGTTCTGGTGAACAACCGGAGCCGCGCGGCAGTGGACGAAGTCGTCGCCTGCGGCGCAAAAGCTGCCACGAATGAGGAAATCGGCAGAGAGTGCGATGTCGTCATGACTATGCTCCCGAACAGCCCGCAGGTGAAAGAGGTCATGCTGGGTGAGGGCGGTGTCGCTTCCTTCATGAAGGAAGGCTCGGTCTTTATCGATATGAGCTCCATCAATCCGGTGGCCAGCAAGGAAATCGCAGCTGAGCTGGAAAAGAGAGGCGTGGAGATGCTGGATGCGCCCGTCTCCGGCGGCGAGCCCAAGGCCATTGACGGAAGCCTGTCCTTCATGGTCGGCGGAAAGCAGGAAGTCTTCGATACCTACAAGCCGCTGCTGCTGACGATGGGCGCCTCGGTTGTGCGCTGCGGCGAAGTCGGCGCGGGCAACACCACCAAGCTGGCAAACCAGATCATCGTCGCCTGCAACATCCAGGCCCTTGCCGAAGCCATGATGCTGGCCAAGAAGGCCGGTGTGGATCCGCAGCTGGTCTTTGAAGCCATCCGCGGCGGCCTGGCGGGCTCCACCGTCATGAATGCCAAGGCACCGATGATGATCGGGGGCAATGACAAGCCTGGATTCAAAATCGACCTGCACATCAAGGATCTGAACAACGCGCTGGACTGTGCACATACAGTCGGTTCGCCGGTTCCGATGACCGCCCAGGTACAGGAGATCTTCCAGTGGCTGCACACCCATGACGGCGGGCAGAAGGACCACAGCGCCATTGCGCAGTACTATGAATTCCTGACCGGAGAGAAGATCGGAGAGTAAGCTGTTCAGGCAGATCCGGGACAGACAGCAAGCATAAAGAAATGGAAACGTTAGCAGATTATGTGAAATGGATGGGGGATCTGGACTTTGAACACCGCCCGCTGTGCGAGGCGGACGCGATGGTCCTCTGCGTCATTTCATATTTTGACCTCTCGCCGCTCTTTACGGACGGGCAGCAGGAGGTGCCGCTGCGCGAATGCGTAAAGATGATCGACGAGGGCCGCGCAAGGCTGCTCATTGTCGGCGGCGACCTCGGCAATATGGCGCTTTTCGATGCGGCGGTGCGCACAGAGCGGTTCGGCGCGCTGATGGTGTCAGATTACACGGACATCACGCAGCGGGCGCCGGCGCTGCAGTTCTCGGCAGTGACCTTTACGGATCCTGGCCGCTTTTCGTTCATCGCATTCCGCGGGACGGACAGCTCGCTCGCAGGCTGGAAGGAAAACTTCATGATTTCCTTCACGCAGACAAGGTCGCAGCAGCTGGCGGAAAACTATGTTCACGACCGGATGGAACGCGGCGGGAAGTGGTATATCGCCGGGCATTCCAAGGGCGGAAACCTCGCGCTGTATGCGGCCTGCAGATTGTCTGATGAAGAGCTCGCGCGCGTGGAGCATGTGTATATGCTGGATGGACCGGGGCTGTGTCCGGAAGTGATGGATTCGGACCTGATCAGGCGGGTGGATCCGGTGACCACCCGGATTATTCCGGAGTTCGACGTGATCGGAAAACTCTTTGAGCCCGGCATCACGGACACCCGGATCGTAAAGAGCTTCCGTGAAGGCATCATGCAGCATTCCCTGCCGTCCTGGCTGGTGGACCACGGAAAACTTGCGGTGACCGAGAAAAATGCTTCGCGGAGCCTGCGCCTGAACGAAGTGATGGACTCCTGGATTGAGAATCGCCCGATGAAAGACCGCGCCGTCTTCGTGGACGAGCTCTTCGATGCGCTTGCCGGTGCCGGCGTGAAGGATTTTTCACAGCTCACGCTGGAAAAGCTGGCCGATACGATGATGACGCTGCGCAATGCCAGCGAGACGACCAAAGCGACCCTGGCAGATCTGGGCAGCCGTGCGTTCCACGTGGAGGCACTCGAGCTGCCGCAGGAGGCCGCGCCGGTGGCCGAGGAAATCCAGAAATTACTGGAAAATGCAGGGCCCGAGGAGACAAGAAAACGCTGGAAGGAGTGGAAGAAACGCTTTAAGGAGGAGCCCATGTTCCGCCAGAGCGTCCTGATGATTCCCATCGGCATCCTGCTGGCGCTGGTCTCGGAGACGCTTATCAACTCTGCTGCACTGATCCTGATCGTGGCACTGACGCTCCTGCAGGGCTGGCTGATTTTCAGGCGGCTGAAGAAAACCAGATGGGCGCTTGAGAAGGAAAAGGAAGGAGTCTATCTGCTCTTTATTCTGGCGGCACTGACGGCTTCTCTGCTGCTCCGGGATAATGCCATGTTTCTTTTCGGCAGCATCTTTTTCGGTGTACTGCTGCTGATCAGCGCATACCAGTCCTCGGAGAAAGCCCTGGAGACGGAAAACCGGCTGATGAAGGCATTCTTCTTTGTTGAATCCGCGGTGCAGGTCCTGTTCGGTGTCAGCATCATCATTGCCTCCGAGCCGGTCATTGCCAGATACGCCCGCCTGATCGGCATTCTGATGATTGTCGACGGTGCCATCCGGGCCGGCTATTTCATTAAAAACATCCGGGGCAAAATCTGACGCATCCGGATCGGATTATCCGCCTCTGCGGGTGGAGTTTGAAGAGTCTGACTAAAGCTTCCGCCGGAGATCGGGGGCTGTCAGAAATAAAGATTAACAAGAAACTGTAAAAAACGAGGGGAAGAAAATGTTCGGAAAAGAAAAGAAATGTTACGATGGATACCTTGTCAGAAAGCTTGATCCGGTCGTGCTGCTGATGCCTTACATCATGCCGCGACGCACCGACAGCGAGTCCAAAGTCGATCTGCGGCTGGATCTCACCAAGGTTGAGGAATTCGTGCGCCAGCACCATGATGACATTCCCGGGCTGACGCTGTATCACATCGTCTTTGCGACGATTGTCCGCGCTGCAGCCGAGACACCGGAAATCAACCGCTTCATCGCCGGCAACCTCATCTACCAGCGCCGCACGGTCCGCATTTCAATGATGATCAAGAAGCATCTCGAAGTAAACGGCAGAGAGTCCACCATCTTCCCTGTTTTCAACACCACGGATACACTCGCTGAAATCGTTGAAAAGACCAACACCCTCGCAGAAGAAGCCCTCGCACAGCTCGATGACGACAGCAACGGCTTTGACCGCTTCGTCTCCGTGCTCTATGCCGTGCCGCCCATCTTCCTGCGCGCCTTCATCGGCTTCATGATGTTCCTGGACCGCTACGGCAAGCTGCCGAAGAAACTCTGCGACCTCCAGCCCTTCCACAGCGGCTTCTTCGTCACCAATGTCGGCTCCATCGGTCTGCCCGTGATCTATCATCACCTGTACGAATTCGGCACCACCTCCATGTTCGTCAGCATCGGCAAGAAAGAGCGCGTCAACGAACTTCTGCCCAACGGCCACATCCGCCGCTACAAGGTTCTGCCCCTCCGCGCTGTCGTTGACGACCGCATCTGCGACGGATTCACCTACGCCTGCGCCTTCAAGACCATGGAGAAATGCTTCAAACACCCGGAAATCCTCCTCGAAGGCTACCAGGAGAAGCCCGCCGGTAAAGGCGCCGCGGTCTGAAATTTTTAAAATTTCTTAGTGCCAAACCCACGCTTTTATGATAATATAGCGTGGTACGGGGCATTAGCGCAGTTGGGAGCGCGCCTCCATGGCATGGAGGAGGTCACGGGTTCGAATCCCGTATGCTCCACGAAAGCAATGAGCCATGCGAAAATACGCGTACAAGAGCGATTGTGCTAGCACAGAATCGATCTTGTACGCGTATTTTCATAGGGCGAACGCCCGTGATGAAATAAGATGCGTCAGCATCTTATGAATCGCAGTTCTCATTATGATAAAGGCGAATGCCCGTGATGAAGCAGGCCGTAAGGCCTGCGAATCGCATGGCTCATTGCGTCGAAGGGCGAACGCCCGTGATGAAATAAGATGCGCCAGCATCTTATGAATCGCAGTTCTCATATTGAATTCAGGGCGAACGCCCGCACTTTTTTTCTTCTGATTATCTCCAATTGTACTCATTATGCTTGCTTATTAATTCTAAGTAGAAGGAAGTGAAATGACAGTGAGATATATCTTCGATTGAATGAAAATGGTCTGTGCTATGATATAGGTGTATTTAGAGACAATAGCCCGACAACTCGGAATTTGCAGAGGACTTGACAAGGCAGTGATAAAAAGAAAAATTACAAAACACCAGTAGGAGAAGCGATATGACAATTTGCTATTTTACAGCATCAGGTAATTGCCTCTACGTGGCAAGAAGGATCGGAGGGACTCTCCTTTCGATACCACAGCTGATGCGCCAGGAAAAAATAGAGATTGAGGACGATGCGGTTGGTATCGTCTGTCCGGTGTATGCGGTAGAGTTGCCGTTTATGATCGTAGATTTCATGAAGAAGGCTGACATAAAGACAGATTATTTCTTCTTCATCCTTACCTGTGGCTACGGATATGAGGTATCGCTTGGACATGCTGAAGTGGCGGCACGCGAAAGAGGATGGAACATAAAATACGGAAACGGAGTCCTGATGGTTGATAACTACCTGCCGTTCTTTGATATGGATGAAGAGAGAAGGAAACTTCCGGGAAAAGATGTAGAAGGGCAGCTTGATAAGATCTGTGCGGATATACAGGCAAGGAAAGAACAAAGGGTAATGCTTACGCCGGAGCTTAAAGCACAGATGGAACATTATCATAAAACGCATGCGCCGAAGGTCATCAATAAGAACATGGCGCTTGATTATACAGTCAATGACGACTGCATACATTGCGGTACCTGTGCCATGGTATGTCCTGCGAATAATATTACGGTAAAGGAAGACAAGGTGATATTTGGAGACCGCTGTGAGGTCTGTTATGCCTGCCTGCATAACTGTCCAAAGAAGGCAATCCATCTGCCGGTGGAGAAGGCGGATGCGCGATTCCGGAATGAGCATGTCAGCCTGAATGATATTATCAGGGCCAACGAGTGAGGTGATTTTGATGCCAAAAAAGAACTTGAAAATGCGTGTCGTAGTAGCGCCAACTCCTGCGGTCATAGCTGCGGCCTATGACGAGAATGGAAAGGCAGATGCATGTACGCTGGCATTTTATTCTCCGATCAGTCACGTCCCGCCGTGCGTAGTGATCGGAATCAATGCCACGCAGAAGAGAAAAACATTGAAGAGTATTTTAAGCAGCGGTGTTTTTTCAATCGGATACCCTTCAACCGATCAGGTGAAAGAAGCGGATTATATCGGCGTGGATTCCGGCTATGATACGGATAAGCTGGCCAATATAGGCTACACTGTCACGGAAGGCCAGACCGTTCACGTGCCGGTCATTGACCAATTGAAGCTTTCTCTGGAATGCAAGGTTGTACATACTGTCACGGTCGGAAGTCATATGCAGATCACAGGCGAGATCAAGAACATTCAGGCGGATGAAGAAATCCTTGACGAAAAAGGGCGAGTGGTCCTGGAAAAGCTGAAACCGCTCATATATGATGAAGAAGGATTTTCATACCATACGCTTGGAGACTCTTTTGCGGACTCGTTCAAGACCGGTGCTGAGTTCAAAAAATCGATCGGGAGGTAGGACATGAAGCTCAAAGAATCTGTACAGATAGGAAATCTGAATCTCAGGAACAGGGTCGTGATGCCGCCGATGGCTACGGGCAAGGCCAAGGACGGGAAGCCCGGTGACGATCTGGTAGAGTACTACAGGGCGCGTGCCAAGGGGACAGCGCTGATTATCGTAGAGCATGAATATATCCTGCCACAGGGAATGGCGCATAAGGGTCAGTTATCGATGGCTGATGATTCCGTGATCCCCGCATTTAAAGTGCTTACGGATGCGGTGCATGGCGAGGGGGCGAAGATTATCGCACAGATCAACCATGCGGGAGCAAAGGCAAGTGATAGCGGTATGACAGCGGTGGGCCCGAGCGCGGTAGCATTCCAGAATGGAACTATCCCGGAAGAACTGAAACACGACCAGATCAAAGAAATCATCCGGGCATTTGCCGATGCGGCAGTACGCGCAAAGAAGGCAGGATTTGACGGCGTGGAGGTTCATGCGGCGCATGGGTATCTTCTGAATCAGTTCTATTCTCCACTTATGAATAAGCGGGAGGATGAATACTCCACGAAAACGATGGAGAACCGAACCAGGCTTCATAAAGAAGTCGTGCAGGCAGTAAGGACGGCAGTTGGAGATAATTTTACCGTGGCAATCCGTTTTGGCGCCTGTGATTTCTTGGAAGGTGGAAGTGAGATAAGGGATATCCCCGAAGCGATAAAACATCTGGAGCAAACAGGCGTGGATCTGATCGATGTGACGGCGGGTATGATGGGATTTATGAGGCCGGGACATACGGAGCCGGGATATCTGAAAGACCTGGGTCTGGCAGCGAAATCGGTCGCCAACCTTCCAATCATACTAACCGGCGGTGTACAGACAGCACAGGATGCAGAGAAGCTGCTGAGAGAGGAAGCCTGCGATTTGATCGGTGTCGGCAGGGCGATCCTTAAGGATGCAGAATGGGCGGTTAAGGCACTGGAAGCATAAAGGGATGATCCGGCGATTTGACTGCAGAAAAATGAGGCAAAACAGCTCGACAACTTCGGATTTGACGAGGTGGATCGTGAATAACAAAGAAATAGTTAAATACTTTTATGAGGATGTGGTTTCAAAAAAACTGATTGACGAGGCTGCGCATTTTCTGTCAGCAGAGGATGTGGAAGAAATGTGTCAACATCTTATAGCTGTCCGAAATACATATCCTGATT
>JAFTFP010000097.1 GCA_017449485.1 Lachnospiraceae bacterium | reverse complement strand
CTTTCTGGAGAAGTGCGCCCGTTTTCCTATTATCAACGCGAATCTGTTTATCTCCATCAACAATGCCAGACTCTTTGAACCATACCGGAATGTGACATTGGACGGCATCCGGATCCTGGTGATCGGCATTCTGACGGAGGAGGTTCTGGCCTCCACCAAGACTGAGAAGGTCATCGGCACTTTCATTGACGTACAGGAGGCCGCAAGGGAGGTCGGCGTCATCTGCGACAACTACCGGACGAAAAACACAGACCTCGTTATTCTGCTGACACATATCGGTATTGAAGAGGACCGGAAGCTGGCAGAGCTCCTGCACCCGGACTGGGGCGTCAATCTGATCATCGGCGGTCATTCCCACACCGAGATGGAAAAGCCGGAGACCGTCAATGGCATTCCGATCGTTCAGGTCGGCAAGGGAAGCGGGCAGATCGGACGATTTGACATTGAATACGATACCTTCTGGAATCGGATCGTCGCATTGAAATGGCAGAGTGTTCCGATCAATGAGGAGACGGCCCCGGAGGATCCGATCATGCAGCAGCTGCTGGACCGCTACCGCGGGGAGACGGATGCCAAGTATCTGCGGATCGTGACAACTTTTGCCAGAGAACTGACGCATCCTTCCAGAATTCAGGAGACAGAGCTGGGCAATCTCTACGCAGATCTGCTGCAGTGGGAGAGCAGCTTTGACATTATGATGATGGGCTCCGGCGCGATCCGCAAGGAGAAGCTCGGACCGCTTGTGGCCTATCAGGACATGCTGGAGAACACACCTTTTGATGATCTGCTCTGGATGCTGAAAGTGACCGGTGAACAGTTCCGAAGGATGATTCAGTTTGTGATGCGGGACGAGGCATGGGAGGGCCACACGGAGTTCTATCAGTATTCGAAGGGCGTCCGGATTGTTTACCGGAAAAGCACGCATGAGCTGGAGGAGCTGTCTCTAAATGGTGAGGAAATCCGGGATGATCAGGAGCTGCTGATCGCCATGCAGAATTATCACTACCTGAACTTCGACGAATTCTTCAATGTGCCGATCAAGGAGGTCAGCAGAAACATGAAGCCGCGTGTTGTTGCGACCTCTGTGAATAATATTGTGGAGGAATATTTTACGACCCATCAGGGGCTGGATTCCCACGTCGAGGGGCGCATTGTCATTCTGGAATAAATCAGACTATGCAGGTTGAGCCGAAACAGGGATCCGTGTATGCCTGATTCCGTAAGTTTTACAGGAAACAACTTGTATAACCCCGTTCTTTTTAGTAAAATGGTCTAAGGGTTTTGCGAAAGAACGGGGTATCTTTTTCGCAAAATTCACGAAATTTAGCGGAGGGCATGACATGAAGGTTTACACAACTGACAAGATCAGAAACGTAGTGTTGCTTGGACATGGCAGCGCCGGTAAGACATCACTTGCTGAGGCAATGTGCTATCTCGGCGGGATCACTTCCCGTCTGGGAAAGGTTGAGGACGGCTCCACTGTCAGCGATTTCACCAAGGAAGAGCAGAAGCGCGGCATCTCGATCCGCACCTCGCTGATTCCGATCGAGTGGAACGATTACAAGATCAATATTCTGGATACACCGGGATATTTTGACTTCATCGGTGAAGTGGAAGAAGCACTTTCTGTAGCTGATGCAGCGATTATCGTTGTATCCGGCAAGTCCGGTATTGAGGCAGGAACCGAGAGAGCATGGGATCTGTGCGAGAAGTATCATCTTCCCCGCATGTTCTTTGTGACGGATATGGACATTGACAACGTGTCCTATCACGATACGGTTGCCAATCTGATTGCAGAATACGGAAAGAAGATTGCACCGTTCAATTTCCCGATCCGTGAAAATGAACAGTATGTCGGCTATGTCAACGTGATCCAGGAAAAGGGATTCCGCTGGAGCGGCAAGGACGCTGTTGAGGCGGAAGTGCCGGATTACTGCCAGGATCATCTGGAGGAATACCGCGAAGAGCTGATGGAAGCTGTTGCGGAGACTTCAGAGGAATTCATGGAGCGCTATTTCGGCGGCGACACCTTCTCGGAAGCTGAAATCCGTTCAGCTGTGCGCACCAGCATTCAGGATGGAACCATTGTTCCCGTCGAGTGCGGCGCCAGCATCATCTGCCGCGGCGTCTACACACTGATGGACGATATCGTCAAGTATCTTCCGTCCGCAGAGAGCCGCAAGATGAACGGCATCAATCTGAAGACCAACGAGATCTTCGAGGCGAATTTTGATTTCTCCAAGCCGAAGTCCGCGTTTATCTTCAAGACCATTGTTGATCCGTTTATCGGCCGTTATTCCCTGATCAAGGTCCGCTCGGGCGTGTTCAAGACCGATGATGTGGTCTATGATTCCGCGCTGGAAGCGGAGATGAAGCTCGGCAAGATCTATATCATGCAGGGCAACAAGACCACAGAAGTTCCGGAGCTCCACGCAGGAGATCTGGGCGCAGTGGCCAAGCTCGGCGACGCCCGTACCGGCGACACCCTTTCCACGAAGGCAACACCGATCCAGTATGCGAAGATGGATATTTCCGTGCCGTATACGTATCTGCGCTATCGTGCGAAGAATAAGAATGATATCGATAAGATCGCACAGGCGATGGCCAAGATCGCTTCCGAGGATCCGACCTTCCGCGCGGTCAATGATGCCGAGAACAGACAGTCTCTGATCTACGGCATGGGCGATCTGCACCTGGATATCGTGAAATCCATG
>JAFTFP010000096.1 GCA_017449485.1 Lachnospiraceae bacterium | reverse complement strand
GCTTCAATTATCCGGATGAGCCCCGCGTCAAATCTGAAAAGGACGCACCGGAGCTCGGCATCAAGACCTACTTCTGTTCCAATGTCTGTGCGGCTTACAGGCGGCAGGTCCTGCTGGATCTGGGCCTGTTTCCGGAAAATATGATTTTCAACGAGGACATGGTTTTCATCGGACGCGCGCTGCAGGCGGGCTGGTCCGTGCGCTACAGCCCGGAGGCGGTGGTGATTCATTCCCACAATTATACGGCCGGGCAGCAGTTTCACCGGAATTTTGACCTGGGAATCTCCCAGGCAGACCATCCGGAAATCTTCGGACGTTTTCCTTCGGAAGGGGAGGGTGTCCGATATGCCAAAGCTGTGATATCCTATTTGAGGAAAAAGAGAGCTTACGCAGAGATTCTTCCCTTTGCGGCCGGATGTGCCGCACGTTATGCGGGCTTCAAGCTGGGAAGAAGTTATACAAAACTGCCGAAAAGTCTTGCTCTAAGATGTACTTCCAACAGAACGTTTCTGGAACGCAGACTGAACAGTACGAAAGAGGAGTGACGAACATGTGCGGAATTGTAGGTTACGTAGGAACAAAGCAGGCAGCACCGATTCTTCTGGAAGGGCTTTCCAAGCTGGAGTACCGGGGATATGATTCCGCGGGCCTGGCGGTCCGGGAACACGAGAAGGATCCGGTTCTGGTCAAGGCGAAGGGCCGCCTGAAGGTGCTCTCTGAAAAGACGGATGGCGGACGCTCCATTCCAGGCTTCTGCGGAATCGGACACACGCGCTGGGCGACGCACGGCGAGCCGTCCGAGACCAACGCACATCCGCACGCGTCGGACGATTTCTGCGTGATCGGCGTGCACAACGGCATTATCGAAAACTACCAGGAGCTGCGGGACAAGCTGATCCGGCACGGGTATACCTTCTATTCCCAGACCGACACGGAAGTCGCCGTCAAACTGGTGGATTACTATTATAAGAAATATAAGGTGGGACCGATTGACGCACTGGCCAAGACCATGGTGCGTGTCCGCGGATCCTATGCGCTGGCGGTGATGTTCCGGGACTATCCCGATGAGATCTACGTGGCCCGCAAGGACAGCCCGCTGATCATCGGAACGGCCGGCGACAATCAGTATGTCGCATCGGATGTGCCGGCGATTCTGAAGTACACCCGGGACGTCTATTACATTGACAATCTCGAGATGGCGCGGCTCGGCGGCGAGGGCGTGACCTTCTTCAACCTGGACGGCGATGTGGTGGAAAAGCCCTTAAGCCGGATCGAATGGGATGCTTCTGTTGCCGAGAAGGGCGGCTTCGAGCATTTCATGATGAAGGAAATCCACGAACAGCCGGAAGCCGTCCGCAACACCATCGGATCCGTGGTGCGGGAAGAGAAGAATGAAAAGCAGGAGCCGGTCTATCAGATCGACTTATCCCAGACCGGGATGGATGAGGATCTGGCCCGGAATCTGGATCAGATCTGTGTGGTGGCCTGCGGCTCCGCGTACCATGTCGGCGTTGCCGGACAGTATGTCATCGAGGATCTGACGGATCTTCCGGTCCGGGTGGAGCTGGCTTCCGAATTCCGCTACAGGCGCGTAATGGCAGATCCGAAGGAGCTGGTCATTGTCATCAGCCAGTCCGGCGAGACAGCAGATTCGCTGGCAGCGCTGCGGAAGGCGAAGGACATGGGCATGCCGACGCTGGCGATCGTCAATGTCGTCGGTTCTTCCATCGCGCGGGAAGCTGATCATGTTTTCTATACGCTGGCCGGCCCCGAAATTGCAGTCGCCACGACCAAGGCTTACAGCGCCCAGCTGATCGCAGTTTATCTGTTGGCCATCTGGTTCGGCCTGGCGCGGGGAACCGTGTCGGAACAGGACGCGAACAATATGCTCGCCGAGATGGAACTGCTGCCGGAGAAGATCCGCAGAGTCCTGGAGGACCAGGAGCGCATCCAGTGGTTTGCCTCCAAGTATTCCAACGCCAAGGATGTCTTCTTCATCGGCCGCGGACTGGACTATGCGATCTGCCTGGAAGGCAGCCTGAAAATGAAGGAGATCAGCTATATTCACTCCGAGGCCTACGCCGCGGGTGAGCTCAAGCACGGAACCATCAGCCTGATTGAGAAGGGAACGCTGGTTGTCTGTGTGGCGACACAGGATGAGCTGTACGAGAAGACCGTCTCCAACATGGTGGAGGTGGGAAGCCGGGGCGGCTTCCTGATGGGTCTGACAAAATATGGCAAATACGCGATGGAAGACACAGCGGAATTTGTTGTGTACATCCCGCGGACGGACCCGCACTTTACAGCATCGCTGGCGGTGATTCCGCTGCAGCTGATGGGGTATTATCTGTCCTGTGCCAAGGGCCTGGATGTGGACAAGCCCAGGAATCTGGCCAAGTCCGTGACAGTGGAGTAAGAAGATGGAAATTCGTGTAACCGGTGAAGGTGCCGACAGCTATGAAGAGGTTATGCTGATCTATCAGGCCGCGCTGCGCCAGATGGAGACGAAGCTGGCCGTTCTGAACGAAGAGTTCAGAATGGTCCATAAGTATAATCCGATCGAACATATTACCTCACGGGTCAAGAAGTCGGAGAGCATCTCCAAGAAGCTCCGGCGGCATGGCTATGAAGTGACGCTGGAAAACATGGTGAAATACTGCAATGATATCGCGGGCGTGCGCGTGATCTGCTCCTTTACCTCCGATATCTATCGGATTGCGGATATGATCAGCAACCAGAGTGATATCCGGGTTCTGGCGATCAAGGATTACATCGCCTCCCCGAAGCCGAGCGGATACCGCAGTTATCATATGATCGTCATGATTCCGGTCTACCTTTCCGACCGGATTGTCGATACCAAGGTGGAGATTCAGATCCGCACGATTGCCATGGACTTCTGGGCGAGTCTGGAGCATAAGATTCAGTATAAGTTTGTGGGAGAAGCTCCGGAGCATATTACCCGTGAACTGCGGGAATGTGCGGAGATGGTAACGGCACTGGATGAACGGATGCTGGAGCTCAATACGGAGATTCAGAAATATTCAGCCTTATAAATGAGGAGTGCCCGGACGCCTTTCGACGCCCGGGCTATTATGAAAAAATTCTGTCGATGTCGCGATCTCTTTATATATAAAATAACAGAGATTTGTAACTAAAGTATGAACGAGCTGTAAAATAATTGGTAATTTTTGACAAAACACAGGGAAAATGGGGAAACAAATTGTGAGTTTTGCACAATGCTATTGCGGCCCCGAAGATTAAAGAGGATTTGAATGATGAGCACCCTATTAGATGATGAGTTTGCCGAGATTCAGGCGGAGGTAGAGCGGAGAATTCAGGAGACCCAGGAAGAACTGGAACTGGACTACACCGGCAGCGGGCAGGGCTTCTCCAACGGCGATGTGCTGATCCGCGCCAATGGACTGGCGGAGGAGATGGAGAAGGATCAGCTCCGGGACGAGGTGGCTGAATATGCGCACAATCTCCGGGAGCTGCGGGATCTGTATGAGAAGAACAGTATCCTGATCGAGCGGCTCCGGGAAATGAACATGGAGACCACTTCTTCCATGCGCGACGCACTGCAGGAGCTGTCAGAGCGCATGGGAACGCCTGTGCAGGTGGAAGGACTGACTCAGGATCAGATGCGGGAGCTGATTCTTTCATCCGTGCAGGAAAGCCAGGAGAAGATCGGGGAACTCCTGAAGCAGTCAGACGATTTCAATCACAGGGAAAATGTGCGGGTTTACAGGAACATTCAGGCGTCCACGGCGCAGGAGCTGGAGAAGCAGTCCAAGGATCTGACAGAAAAGATCGGCACTGTTTCCACCGGCCTCGGGACGCTTTCAGGCAGACTGGATGAACTGGCCGGCCGGCTCACGAAGCTGGAGGAGCATGAAAAGGAACAGTCCGGTCTGATTGAGAAGAAGACCGGACACGTCCGCCTTCTGCCGATCGCGATCGGCCTGTTGATCGCGGTCATTCTCCTGCAGATCCTTTCACTGGCGATGCAGGGCCTGTAAAGCGGAATAATAAAGAACCAAGATGAGCAGATGGACCAAGCATGATTCTAAAATGCGGCTGTGGCGGCTGAAGGGTTCGCTGATCGCGCTGGCGGTCAGCTTATTTGTCATGCCCGGCTTCAAGCCGGAGATCAGCCATGAGGGCAATAATTACTTTCATGTGCTGCTGAACGGAACCGAGGTCGGTACCTGCGCAGATGAGGAAGAGGCACTGAATTGTCTGCGCAATGCCAGACGTGCGCTGCCCGGCGAGAGCGGAGAGCTGGTCTTTTCCGAGGCGGAGCTGGAGCTGTCCGGCGAAGAAGTCTACTGGGGAAAAATCACCGGAGAGCGGGAAATGACGCAGGCGATGGAGGCAGTTCTTGCAGAGGCCGCGCAGAAAACGCTGGAGCGGTGCTATACGGTCAAGATTGCAGATTATATTGTCAGCCTCCGGAGCAAGGAGGATGTCCTGGCTTTCCTGCAGGGCACATTGAAGAAATATGATCCGGACGGCGAGTTTGTCGTAAACCTGAGACCGGATTCGTCGCGTGAGATCAATGTTCTGACGGCAGACGTGATCTCCGTCAACGTACAGGAGGCACAGCAGGAGATTGCGCAGCGGGAGGAATATCTGCCGTCTGCCGGCATCCAGGCTGTCTGGAATCAGTTCTCTTCGGCGCTGCTGCCCAAGGTTCAGACAGATTTTGAGGATTATGAGCTGGGCCTGCAGTCGCTGGATTTTGTGGAAAAGATCGAAGTTGTGGAATCCTACCTGCCCGCAAGCCGGATCTCAACGGTGGAAGCGGCCGTCGAGGAAGTGATGCGGGAAAAGGAGACGAACCAGATTCACGAGGTGGTCGCTGGAGATACGCTGTCCGGCATTGCCTATCAATATGACCTGTCACTGCAGGACCTGATCGCCATGAATCCGATTCTGACGGATGAGAACTCGCTGATCCGTCCCGGGGACAATATCACAGTCACGGTGCCGGAGCCGGAGCTGACGATCCGCAGCTGCATACAGGAGTATTACGAAGAAGACTATGAGGCAGATACCATCTATAAGGACAATGACTCATGGTATACGACGAAAAGCGTTGTGCTGCAGGAACCGGTGACCGGACACAGAAGAGTGGTCGCTGATATCACCTATGAGAATGAACTTCCGGTCTTCACGGACATCGTCAAGGAAGAGACAGTGGTGGCCGCAGTTCCGATGATTATCGAGCGCGGAACCGTTGCCCCGCCGACCTATATCTATCCCGTATCCGGCGGATACATTTCCTCCGGCTTCGGCAGACGCGGCGCGCCCAAGGCCGGTGCCAGTACCAACCATCAGGGCGTGGACATTGCCGTTCCGACCGGCACGGCGGTGATGGCTTCCTGCGGCGGTACCGTCACGATCGCCGGCTGGCAGAGAGGCTACGGCAATGTTGTCTATATTACACATCCGGACGGACGGGAGACACGCTACGGACATCTGTCCAAGTGTCTGGTCTCGCCGGGACAGACGGTGACGCAGGGGCAGAGAATCGCACTTTCCGGAAATACCGGAAACAGTACGGGGCCGCACCTGCATTTCGAAATCCGGATTGGCGGAGGCGCTGTGAATCCGCTGAACTATATTTCGTATTGACGTAAAAAAGAAGATGCCGCCGGGTTTCAAATTTGACACCCGGCAGAACTTACGCTATTCTAAAACGGATTATAACAGCACTTTATTTGGTGGGAGATGTTTCCGTATGGAGCATTATATCGTTAAAGGCGGGCACGCCCTCTCGGGCGAGGTCGAGATTGCGGGAGCTAAGAATGCAGCCCTCGCGATTCTTGCTGCCGCCATTATGGCGAATGAGCCGGTTGTTGTAGAGAACGTGCCGGATGTCAGTGACATCCGGGCCATTCTGCAGGCAGCGGAAAGTATCGGCGCAATCGTTGAGAAAATAGACCGGCACACGTTCCGTATCAACGGGGCGCCTGTTCAGAACCTGCCGGTTGATAATGAATATATCCGGAAGATCAGAGGCTCTTATTATCTGATCGGTGCGCTGCTGGGCAAGTTCGGCCGCGCAGAGGTGGCGCTTCCGGGCGGATGCAAGATCGGAACACGCCCGATTGACCAGCATATCAAGGGCTTCCGTGCACTCGGCGCGGATGTCTATACAGCCAACAGCCATATTATCGCAGAAGCGGAGCAGCTGGAGGGCGGCCATATCTACATGGACGTCGTCTCTGTCGGCGCGACCATCAATGTCATGATGGCGGCCGCACTGGCCAAGGGCGCAACCATCATTGAAAATGCGGCCAAGGAGCCCCACGTGGTTGATCTGGCCAACTTCCTGAACAGTATGGGTGCGCGGATCCGCGGCGCCGGCACAGATGTGATCCGGATCCGGGGCGTGGATCATCTGCACGGCACGGAGTATTCCATCATTCCGGATCAGATCGAGGCGGGAACCTATATGTTCGCAGCAGCTGCGACGATGGGAGATATCACCATCCGCAATGTCATTCCCAAGCACCTGGAGTGCCTGACTGCCAAGCTCACGGAGATTGGCTGTGAAGTGATGGAGAGCGATGATGCAGTGCGCGTGTGTGCATCCAAGCGGCTGCGCAGCACCAATGTCAAAACCCTGCCTTACCCGGGATTCCCGACGGATATGCAGCCGCAGATTACGGTGATTCTGGGCCTTGCGGGCGGAACCAGCATTGTGACGGAGAGTATCTTCGAGAATCGCTTCAAATATGTCGATGAGCTGGCACGCATGGGCGCACAGATCAAGGTAGAGGGCAATACAGCGATTGTCAGCGGTGTAGACGGTTATACGGGCGCAAGAATTCAGACGCCGGACTTAAGAGCCGGTGCAGCGCTGGTGCTGGCGGCGCTCTCTGCAGAGGGCTACAGCGAGATTTACGATATTCATTATATTGAGCGAGGCTATGAGGACTTTCCTGAGAAGCTCAGAAGTCTGGGAGCCGACATCGCGAGAGTTGACACAGATGAGGAACAGGAGCGCGCAAAACGAAGATTCGGCATGCGGGCCGTGTAAATCAGAAATCAGAACGTATTAGATGAGCCGCCGCAGGGCGGCTCTGACTTTTTAGAATAGAGAGGGGAGGAAAAACAGATGCTGAATCTGGAGGGAAAACGAGTAGGACTGGTGCTGTCCGGCGGCGGAGCCAAAGGCGGATATCAGGTGGGCATGTTTGAAGTGCTGGAGCAGATCGGACTGGACCGCAGCCGGCTGGTTCTTGCCGGAACCTCGATCGGAGCGATGAATTCGCTGATGTATGCGGCCCGGGACAAAGAGGCAGTCTGGGATAACCTCCATGGTATTGCGACGGTAGACGGCATGGATGACGCAGCACTTTCAGCCTATCTGGAGAAAGCCTATCCGGATGAGAAGCTGATGAACAATCAGATCCCGGTCTACGTCTGCGCCTATTGCGTCGAGGATGAAAGGCCGGTCTATTTTCTGCTGAATGGCCGCCCGGCGGCGGACCAGCGAAAGCTGATGATGGCCAGTGCCGCCTACCCGAGCGTGTATCCGACGGTTCATTTTGAGGGAAAGCGCTATATCGACGGCGGCATCATTCCGCCCGGCTTAAAGAACCCGGCCAAGGCCGACAAGATTCCGATTGCGGCCCTGAAGGGGCTGGAACTGGATGTGGTGATTGTGAGTTATCTCGATCCGGGCGACCATGTGGATCACAGTTTCCTGCCGCAGTCCACGCAGTTTGTCGAGCTGCATCCATCCAGAGAGCTGGAGCACGAGCCGGGGACCGGCACATTGGACTTCTCGGACGCATCACTGCTGTGGAGAAGACAGCTGGGCTATGAGGAGACACTGAAGGCGGTATCTGCATATTGACAGGTATCGGAGCAGCACTATAATTATTCATTGAACAATTTCATATCAACTTCAGGGGCGGGTGAAATTCCCCACTGGCGGTACAGTCCGCGACCCGGCGCGCATGGCGCTCCGGCCGATCCGGTGAAATTCCGGGACCAACAGTATAGTCTGGATGGAAGAAGGAGATTCAGGAGCAATGACTGAAAGCGGCCCTATATGCAGCGGCCGCTTTTATTTATGTTCCAGCTCCTTCCGGTACGTAATGGATGCACGAAGAAGGAGGAAAAGAAAATGAATGGACTATTGGATGCAGTCAGATCCCACGCTGGTTTTGTGCTGGTATGTCTTGTCACGGTGGCGGCGACGATTGCGCTGGCGTGGGGATTTGAGAAGGCTGCAGCAAGAAAGCGGATTGCTGCCGGAGAAAAGATCGAGCGGATTCTGTCGACGCGCAAGATTGTCATGATCGGCATGTTTTCGGCGATTTCGGGCATTCTGTACTGCCTGGATTTCTCGATTCCGATTGCACCGGCCTTTTACAAGCTGGACTTTTCAGAGCTGCCGGCACTGATCGCAGGCTTTTCTCTGGGTCCTGCGGCGGGCGTGCTCGTGGAATTTATCAAGGTACTGATCAAGCTGCTGCTGAAATCCACCTCCACGGCTTTCGTGGGAGATCTGGCCAATTATCTGATCGGCTGCATGCTGGTTCTGCCGGCGGGCATTATCTACAGTTTCCGCAAGACCAGGCAGCGGGCGATCATGGGCTGCGCGGCCGGCACGATCTGCATGACTGTCTTCGGTACGACGTTCAATGCACTGTACCTGCTGCCGGCTTTTGCCTCCTTGTACGGAATGCCTTTAGAGATTATCATAGAGATGGGAACGAAGATTAATCCCTCGGTGTCCGGCGTCTGGTCCTTTGTACTGCTGATGGTGGCGCCGCTTAACCTGATCAAGGGCACGGCGGTCAGTGTGATCACCATGCTGGTTTATAAGAAGCTGAGTCCGATCATCAAGAACGGATTCAGCCAGTGAGGAAACAGGAAAACGAAAGAAAGATTCCCCACCAGGTCCAGCCTGGTGCTGTATTTTCTGAAGGGCAGCAAAAGGTGGTTTGCACTGAGCATTCTGCTGGCCTGTCTGGTATCTGTTCTGGATCTGATCAATCCGCGCATCATCGGGTACACCGTTGATACGATTCTGGGACAGAAGGAAAGCGAGCTTCCCGGCTTCGCGGACGCACTGGTCCGCCGGGTCGGAGGCTCTGATTTTCTGCGCTCTCATCTGTATTACATCGCGGCAGCCGTGCTGGCTGCGGCCCTGCTGGGGGCGCTCTGCCGCTATCTTTTTAATCTGACGAATTCGCTGGGCGCAGAGAAGCTGGTTCTGACCATGCGCAATACCCTGTTCCGGCACATCTTAAAGCTCCCCTATGCCTGGCACGGAACCCAGCAGACCGGAGATATCATCCAGCGGTGCACCTCAGACGTGGAGATGATCAAACGCTTCCTGTCTGAACAGATGGCCGGGCTGTTTAGGATCAGTCTGCTGATTGTGCTGGCCGTGGTAAGCATGCTCCGGATTCACCCGCTGCTCACCCTGGCTGCCGCAGGCTATATTCCGATTATTGTCGGATATTCTCTGTTCTTTCATTCCCGGATCGGCGATTCCTTCGAAAAGGTGGATGTTCAGGAAGGAAAACTGTCTGCCATCGCCCAGGAAAACCTCACGGGCGTCCGCGTAGTGCGCGCTTTCGGGCGGGAACAGTATGAGCGCAGCCGCTTTGAGACGCAGAATGAACAGTACACCCGGATGTGGGTGCGGCTGATGCAGCTGCTCTCTGCCTTCTTCGCGGTGGGTGACCTGTTCTCGGGCCTGCAGATTCTGACGGTGGTGGCGCTCGGTGCGGTCCTGTGTGTGCATGACAGAATCACGCCCGGCAATTATATTGCTTTTGTCTCATACAATGCGATGCTGACCTGGCCTGTGCGGGGACTGGGCAGAATCATTTCAGAGATGAGTAAGGCAGGCATTTCGATCGACCGTCTTCGCTTTATCATGAATTCCGAGGAAGAAAAGGACGCGGAGGATGCCATCACCCCGCCCATCCGGGGCGACATCTGCTTCGAGCATATCAATTTCTCCTATGAGGGCACGCAGCAGGAGGCGCTGCATGATGTGAGCTTCACGGTGAAGGAGGGAACGACCTTCGGTATTCTGGGCAGCACGGGATCGGGCAAATCGACGCTGATGCTGCTGCTCGACCGGCTTTATGAGCTGCCGGAAGGTGCGGGCCGCATTACCATCGGCGGGACGGACATCCGCTCGATAAAGGCTTCGTGGCTGCGAAGTCAGATCGGCATGGTGCTGCAGGAGCCCTATCTGTTTTCCCGCACGCTGGCGGAGAATATTGCGATTACGGAAAAGGAAGGAACGGATTTAAGAAGGGTGCGCCGGGCGGCGCGGACAGCCAGCCTCGACGACACCGTGGAACGCTTCTCCAAGGGCTATGACACCTATGTGGGCGAGCGGGGCGTCACGCTGTCCGGCGGACAGAAGCAGCGCGCAGCCATCGCACAGATGCTGATGCGCGAAGCGCCGATCATGGTTTTTGATGACTCGCTGTCTGCAGTGGATGCGCAGACGGACGCGAAGATCCGGAGTGCGCTGAAGGAAAACACACAGGGTGCGAGTGTCATACTGATCGCACATCGAATTACAACGCTGATGAATGCGGATTATATCATTGTGATGGACCACGGCCGGATTGCGGAGGAAGGGACCCACGAGGCACTGCTGCAGAAAAACGGCATTTACAGAAGAATCTACGACCTGCAGACGCAGGACGGAGGACTTCAGGAACAGGCATGAACGAAAACGAACAGGATCAGATCAAAACGCTTCCCTGGTTCGGCATCCCGAAGCTGATGCCATATGTGAAGCCATATAGAAGGAAGATCATTCTGATGGTCAGCCTGGGCATTCTAAGCTCAGTGGCCGATGCCGCCTTCCCGCTGTTCAACCGCTATGCGCTGGACCATTTTGTGGCAGAGAAGACGCTGCAGGGTCTGGGCTTTTTCTGCATGCTCTACGTAGTGCTGCTGATTCTGCAGTCCATTGACAACTATATCAGTACCTACCTGGGCGGACAGGTGGAAATGGGCATCGACAAGGATCTGCGCAACGCCGCGTTCAATCACCTGCAGACCTTGTCCTTTTCGTACTTCAATCAGAATAATGTCGGCTACATCCACGCCCGCGTGATGAGTGACTCGGGCAAAATCGGAGAGCTCGTGGCCTGGCACATGATGGACTTTGTCTGGAATTTCTCCTACATTGCCGGCGTCCTGGTCATGATGCTGGCAATCAACGTGCGCCTGTCGCTGTTCATTCTGCTTCTGCTGCCGCCCGCTGTGCTGCTGATCAGCTTCTTCCAGAAGAAGATGGTTGTCTTAAACCGGCGGATCCGGGAAATCAATTCCACGATCACGGGTGATTTCAATGAGGGCATCACCGGGGCCAAGCAGATCAAGACACTGGTGATCGAAGACCGGATGCAGTCAGATTTTGAAAAGGATACGGAAGATTTCCACAGGACGAGCGTGCATGCGATGCATTACTCCGCGATGTTCCGCTCCCTGGTAACACTGATGTCCTCCGCCGCCCTGGCCATCGTGCTCTGGGAGGGCGGTATCATCACCCAGCAGGGCGTGATCATGATCGGAACCCTCTCGGTGTTCATGACCTACGCGCTGGGCATGATGGAACCGATTCAGGGTATTATCGCGACGATCTCCGGCGTCATTGCAATTCAGGTCAATATCGAGCGGCTGACAAGACTGCTGGAGACAGAGTCGGATGTGGCGGACCGCCCGGAAGTGACGGAGAAATACGGCGATACCTTCCACCCGAAGAAAGAAAACTGGGAGCCGCTTCTGGGCGATGTGGAATTCAGGGATGTCTCCTTCCACTACCCGGACGGGGAGGAGATGGTGCTGGAGCACTTCAACCTGAAGGTGCCGCAGGGGACGAGTGTGGCCATTGTAGGCGAGACCGGCGCCGGCAAATCGACGCTGGTGAACCTGGTCTGCCGCTTCTACGAGCCCACTGAAGGGACGGTGCTGATCGACGGCAAGGATGTGCGGGACCGCTCGCAGCTGTGGCTGCACAGCAGCATCGGGTATGTTCTGCAGACGCCGCACCTGTTCTCGGGCACTGTCCGCGAAAACCTGTGCTACGGCCGGGAAAATGCGACGGATGATGAAATCTGGGATGCGCTCCGGCTGGTCAGCGCCGACAAGGTTGTAGACCGCATGGAAAAGGGCCTGGATTCCGAGATCGGCGAGGGCGGCGGCAATCTGTCCACCGGCGAGAAGCAGCTGCTGTCCTTTGCGCGGGCGCTGCTGGCGGATCCGAGAATTCTGGTACTGGATGAGGCGACCTCCTCGATTGACACCGTGACCGAGAAAGCCATTCAGGATGCCATTGAAACGGTGATCCGGGGCCGGACCTCCTTCATGATCGCCCACCGCCTGTCCACCATCGTGAATGCCGATATCATTCTGCTGGTGCACGACGGAAAGATCATTGAGCGGGGCACACACGCGGAGCTGATGAAGCAGCGCGGCGCCTACTACGACCTGTACACGAGACAGTATATTGAACTGGAGAGCAAGCGGAGTTTTGAGGTATGATAATAGAGTCGTTTTCAGCACAGGACACCTATGAGGCCGGGCAAAAGCTGGCCGCCCGGGCAGCAGCAGGTGAAATCTACGCATTGAACGGAGACCTGGGGGTAGGCAAGACTGTCTTTACCAAGGGCTTTGCCGCCGGGCTGGGCATCACGGAACCGGTCAGTTCGCCGACCTTCACCATTCTGCAGATCTATGAGGAGGGGCGTCTGCCCCTGTACCATTTTGACGTCTACCGGATCGAAGAACCGGAAGAGATGGAGGAAGTGGGACTGGACGAGTATCTGTTCGGCGAGGGTGTCTGCCTGATTGAGTGGGCAGAGCAGATCCGCGAGCTGCTGCCGGAGGATACGGTGCAGGTGACGATTGAAAAGGATCTGAGCCGGGGGCTGGATTACCGCCGGATCACGATCGGAGAGCGCTTGAAATAGTTTTAAAGGTGAAAGGAACAGAAGATGAAACTTTATGCCATTGAGGCCTCCGGACCGGCCGCAGCCTGTGCGGTTCTGGACGGGGAGCAGCTCCTGGCGGAGTTTTCCGTACAGAATAAGAAGACACACTCACAGTCGCTGATGCCGCTGATGGAGGAGATGCGGAAACATTTAAGCTTTCCGCTGACCGGGATCGATGCGCTTGCGACGACCGCCGGGCCCGGCTCCTTTACCGGCTTGCGGATCGGAGCGGCGACGGTCAAAGGAATGGGACTGGCACTGAATAAACCGATTATTCCGGTGCCGACGCTGGAAAGCCTCGCCATGAATGTCAGCGGGCAGACAGGACTCATCTGTCCGATGATGGATGCCCGCCGGCAGCAGGTCTATGCCGGCATCTATACCTTCAGAAAGGTTCGGGTTCCGGACCCGGAGAAAGCGGGCCTGCAGGTCTGCAGCGTACTCGAGGTTCTGCAGGATCAGCGCGCCATGGGTGTAGAAGAACTGCTGGACAGACTGAATGAACTTGGCAGCGAACGGGGAAAGGATGCGGCGGTGACATTCCTGGGAGACGGCGTCCCGGTGAATCTGCCGATGATTGAGCAGAAGATGCAGTTTTCCTGGGAGATCGCGCCGGCGCACCTGTCCAGACAGCGGGCCTCGTCCTGCGCGTGGCGTGCTGCACAGATCTATGCTGAGAAAGGCGCAGCCTGCCTTGTGTCCGCCGATGATTTCCGGCCGGAATATCTGCGCCTGTCCCAGGCGGAGCGGGAACTGGCAGAAGCCCGGAAAGAGGGCGCAAGTGCCCTCGAGGAACTGAAGGCGGGACACGCGCCGAAGAATTTCGTACCGTAGGAACGTAAACAGAGATGATTCAGATCAGAAAAATGGAGCGGGAGGACATCCCGGCAGCAGTTGAAATTGAACAGGCCTGCTTCTCTCAGCCCTGGTCGGAAGACGCTTACAATGCGACGCTTCTTCTGCCCTTTGCCCATTATTATGTCGCGGTAGATGAAGAGCGAAACCGGATCGTCGGGACCTGTGGTGTCCGCGAGATTCTGGGTGAAGGAGAAGTCGGCAACGTTGCTGTTCTGCCGGCGTACCGGCAGCAGGGCATCGCGAGAGCGCTGATGACAATGCTGCTTGAGGAGACGACAGCCCGGGGCGTGCAGGCACTGACCCTGGAGGTGCGCAGCACCAACACGGCGGCCATCCGGCTGTACGAGAGCCTCGGCTTCGTCCAGGAGGGCGTCCGGAAGAACTTCTACGAGAAGCCCACCGAAGACGCACTGATTTTGTGGAAAAGGTGACAAGTCCGTATGGACTTGTCATGTAGCCCCGCCCGCGCGGCGCAGCCGCATTGAATCGGGCCGGGGTTCAAGGAAAAGGTAGTTTGAGGAGATAACTGAATGATCGATGTTTGTCTTCTGGGCACAGGGGGAATGATGCCGATGCCGTTCCGGTGGCTGACTTCTCTGCTGGTCCGGTACAATGGAAAACAGATTCTGGTGGACTGCGGCGAGGGAACGCAGATCACGCTCAGGAAGCGGGGATTCTCCTCGAATCCCATTGACGTGATGCTGTTTACCCATTACCACGCAGATCATATTTCCGGCCTGCCGGGAATGCTCCTGTCCATGGCCAACTCGGAGCGGACCGAGCCGGTCCTCATGGTGGGACCCAGAGGCCTGGAGCGGGTGGTGAACAGCCTGCGAGTCATTGCGCCGGGTCTGCCCTTCCAGATTGAGTTCCGGGAGCTCTCAGAGCCGGAGGAGAGCTTTACCCTTCCCGGCGAGAAGGACTTCCTGATCCGGGCATTCAAGGTTCAGCACAGTGTCCCCTGCTACGGCTATGCCATGGAGCTGTCCAGAACGGGCCGCTTTCAGGTGGAAAAAGCCGAGGCGCTGGGATTGGAGAAACCGCTCTGGGGCCGGCTGCAGAAGGGGGAAACCATCCGGCTGGAAGACGGAAGAGTCATTACGCCGGACCAGGTGCTCGGCGAAACCAGAAAGGGCTTAAAGCTCGCCTATGTGACCGATACCAGACCCTGCGAGGCGATTGTGCGCGCCGCGGAAGGCGCGGATCTGATGATCTGCGAGGGCATGTACGGGGATGAGAGCAAGCACGTAGACGCGGTACAGAAAAAGCACATGACCTTCCGGGAAGCCGCGAAGCTGGCTGCAGCAGCGCAGCCGGAGCAGATGTGGCTGACTCATTACAGTCCGTCCCTTCTAAGGCCGGAGGAATTCATGGATCCGGTCAGGGAGATCTTCCCGAATGCCTATGCCGGCAAGGACGGGAAGACGACGACCCTGCGTTTCCTGGAAGATTAGAATCAGTTCAGGAACGCCCGGCCGCAGAAAATCCGGGCGCAGACAGATGATATACAGAAGAAATACATAAGAAATGATGAATGCAGAACAAGACAGAATCATACTAGGAATTGAATCCAGCTGCGACGAGACAGCCGCTTCCGTGACAGTAGGCGGACGGAAGGTCCTGTCCAACGAGATCTCTTCGCAGATCGATATTCACACGCTGTATGGCGGCGTGGTGCCGGAAATTGCCTCCAGAAAGCATATCGAGCGCATCAATCAGGTCGTGCAGAAGGCACTGGACACCGCCGGGGTGGCTTTAAGCGATCTGGATGCCGTGGCCGTGACGTACGGACCCGGTCTGGTCGGGGCGCTGCTGGTCGGAACCTCCTTTGCCAAGGGACTCAGCTATGCGGCAGATATTCCGCTGATTGGCGTCCATCACATCGAGGGACACATCTGCGCGAATTATATTGCAGATCCTTCCCTGCAGCCGCCTTTTGCCTGTCTGGTGGTCTCGGGCGGCCACACGCATCTGGTGCTGGTGCGGGATTACGGAGTCTATGAGATTCTCGGCCGCACGCAGGATGACGCGGCGGGAGAGGCTTTTGACAAAGTCGCCAGGGCCATCGGGCTGGGGTATCCGGGCGGTCCCAAGATTGACGCGGCCGCCAGAGAGGGCAATCCTGACGCGATTGCTTTCCCGCGCGGAAAGGTGAGCGGATCGGTCTACGACTTTTCCTTCAGTGGACTGAAGTCGGCGGTGCTGAATTATATCAATACGGAGAAAATGGCTGGGCGGGAGATCTGCGTCCCGGATGTGGCAGCCTCCTTCCAGAAGGCCGTCGTCAGCGTGCTGGTGGATCACGCCATGGAGGCTGTGCGGGAGTACGGCTTTACGAGAATGGCGCTGGCCGGCGGCGTCGCAAGCAACAGTGCATTGCGCGCGGCCATGAAGAGCGCCTGCGACGCGGCGCATGTGCAGTTCCTGTGCCCGCCGCCGATTCTGTGCACAGACAATGCGGCCATGATTTCCTGCGCGGGCTACTACGAATATGTGCAGGGACATTTTGCCGGACCGGACCTGAATGCGGTTCCGGCCCTTAAGCTTGGAGAGAGAAGATGAGTATACGAAACACGGCGGTTCTGCTGGCCGGCGGGCGCGGCAGACGGATGGAGAGCGATGTGCCCAAGCAGTACCTGGATCTGTGCGGCAGACCCCTTCTGTATTATTCCCTGCGCACACTCCTGGAGAGCAGCGTGATCACAGACCTGGTGATTGTCTGCGCGGACGAGGACCGGGAGAGAATTCAGCAGGAGGTTATCTCGCCTCTTCTTGCTGACGCGGCAAAATCCGGCAGGACGGGAGAGAAGCGGCAGCAGGAGATGCAGCAGAAGCTGCGCGGCTTTGCCGGGGCCGGAGCGGAGCGCAGCGGCTCAGTCTTAAGCGGTCTGGAGGCTGTCGCATGGCCGTGTGACTATGTCTTTATTCACGACGGGGCAAGGCCCTTCCCGGATGAGGAAACCCTGATCCGCCTAAGCGAGGCAGTGCAGCAGGAAGGCGCGGTAATCGCAGCGGTGCCCAGCAAGGACACCATCAAGATCGCGGATGAAAACGGCTATGTCGCCTCAACGCCGGACCGCCGGTATGTCTATAATATTCAGACGCCGCAGGTCTTCTCATACGAATTGATTCTGAAGGCCTACCAGCTGCTGCGGGAGAAGGCGCTTCAGGAAGGCCCGGCAAGTGACTGGTCCGCCGCCTCCCTGATCAGAGAACTGGGGATTACCGATGACGCGGCGGCCGCGGAGAAAATGTGCGATCAGCGCGTAAAGCTGGTGGAGTCCTCCTACCGGAACTTCAAGATTACGACGCCGGAGGATATGGATCAGGCCTGGGCGATCGCGATGGAGCTGCAGGAGAAATGGGATGCGAGCCTGCTGCAGATTTCGGTAGAATAGAACAGATAAGGCACTAATCTTAGGAGCGCGGATTGCAGAATCCCGACGGAGTTGATCATGTACAGTGACATTGAGACCTTGAATGCACAGACGATCGGGCTGAAGGAGCCTGGCTTCTGTCATCTGCATACCCACACGGAGTGGTCTCTTCTGGACGGCTCCAATAAAATAAAAGAATACGTGAAGCGGGTCAAGGAGCTGGGCATGGACAGCGCAGCCATCACCGACCACGGCGTCATGTACGGCGTTATTGACTTTTACAAGGCCTGCCGGGCGGAGGGAATCCGTCCGATTCTGGGCTGCGAAGTCTATGTCGCGCCGGGGTCCCGCTTTGACCGGGAAATTTCTCATGGCGATGACCGCTACTATCATCTGATTCTGCTGGCGGAGAACAACACCGGCTATGAGAATCTGTCTCACATCGTCAGCCGCTCTTTCACAGAGGGCTATTACTATAAACCCCGCGTGGACCTGGAGCTCCTGCGCGAATACCACGAGGGCATCATCTGCTGCAGCGCCTGTCTGGCAGGCGAGGTGGCCCGGAATATTGCCCGCGGCGACCTGCAGGAGGCAAGAGCCGCTGCGCTGCGCTACCGGGACATTTTCGGAGAGAACAATTTCTTCCTGGAACTGCAGGATCACGGACCGGACTATCCCATGCAGCAGACAGTGAATGCGGAGCTGCTGCGCATGAGCCGGGAGCTTTCGATTCCGCTGGTGGCGACCAACGACTGCCACTACACCTACAAGGAAGACGCGGAGCCCCACGACATTCTGCTGTGCATTCAGACAGGAAAGAAGCTCTCGGACGAAGAGCGGATGCGCTATCCGGGCGGACAGTTCTATGTCAAGAGCGAGGCGGAGATGCGCGAACGCTTCCCCTACGCCATTGAAGCCATCGAGAATACAGAAAAGATCGCGAAGCGCTGCAGCGTGGAAATCGAGTTCGGCAACACGAAGCTGCCGCAGTACGCGGTGCCGCCGGGCTATGACTCCTGGTCTTATCTGAACATGCTCTGCGAGAAGGGCTTTTCAGAGCGCTTTACGAATCACCCGGACTACGCCGGGAAGGGCGAGGAAGGCCAGGCCCGGATCGAAGAAATCCACCGCCGCATGGAGTACGAGCTGAACACCATCAAAACCATGGGCTTCGTGGATTATTTCCTCATCGTCTGGGACTATATCAATTTCTCCAGAGAGCACGATATCATGGTCGGCCCCGGCAGGGGCAGCGCTGCGGGTTCCGTGGTCTCCTACTGCCTGCATATCACGAATATCGACCCGATCCGGTATGAGCTGCTCTTTGAGCGCTTCCTGAACCCGGAGCGTGTGACCATGCCTGATATTGACGTGGACTTCGGTTACGAGCGCCGTCAGGAGGTCATCGACTATGTCACGCAGAAATATGGCCGGGACAAGGTGGTTCAGATCATCACCTTCGGAACCATGGCCGCCCGCGGCGTCATCCGTGATGTGGGACGCGTCATGGACCTGCCCTACGCGCTGTGCGATTCCATTTCCAAAATGGTGCCGCAGGAACTGAACATTACGCTGGACAAGGCGCTGAAGGAAAACCCGGATCTGAAGAAACGCTACGAGGAGGATGAACAGGTTCATCTTCTGATCGATATGAGCCGCCGGCTGGAGGGCCTGCCCCGCCACACTTCGATTCACGCCGCGGGCGTCGTCATCTGCAGTGCGCCGGCGGAGGATCTGGTGCCGCTCTCCCGCGCCCAGGACGGCTCCATCACGACGCAGTTCACCATGACGACCATCGAGGAGCTGGGCCTTCTGAAAATGGACTTTCTGGGGCTCCGGAACCTGACCGTCATTCAGAATGCCGTGGAGATGGCGAACCGTTCCATCGAAGAGGCCGGCGGCGCCTATCCGCCCCATGAGCCGGTGATCGGAACACATGTCATCAGGCAAAATCCGGCTCCGGTGCCTATCAATATAGATCAGATCGGCTTTGAAGACCCGGATGTCTTCGCCAGTATTTCCACCGGGCGGACAGACGGCGTATTCCAGCTGGAAAGCGGCGGCATGCAGTCCTTCATGAAGGAACTGCGCCCGCAGAGTCTCGAGGATCTGATCGCCGGCATCTCGCTTTACCGCCCGGGCCCGATGGATTTCATCCCGCAGTATGTGTCGGGAAAGAATTCGGGCGGTGAAATCACCTATGCGACCGAGGCACTCCGTCCGATCCTGGAGCCGACCTACGGCTGTATCGTCTACCAGGAGCAGGTCATGCAGATCGTGCAGAACCTGGGCGGCTACACGCTTGGGCGAAGCGATCTGGTGCGGCGCGCCATGAGCAAGAAGAAGCAGGATGTCATGGAGAAGGAGCGCCAGAACTTTATCTACGGCAATCCGGAGCTGGGCGTGCCGGGGTGTGTTGCCAACGGCATTCCGGCAGAAGTGGCCTCCGGCATCTTTGACACCATGACGGATTTTGCCAAATATGCCTTTAATAAATCCCACGCGGCCTGCTACGCGGTGGTCGCGTACCAGACGGCCTGGCTCAAGCTGTATTATCCGACGGAGTTCATGGCGGCGCTTCTGACCAGCGTCATTGATTTCCCGTCGAAAGTGGCCGGCTATATTCTCACCTGCCGCAGCCTGAAGATCCGGCTGCTGCCGCCCGACATCAATGAGGGCCAGGCGGGCTTCTCCGTATCCGGCGGCGCCATCCGCTACGCGCTGACGGCGATCAAGGGCGTCGGCCGCCCGGTGATCGATGCCATCGTGCGGGAGCGGGAGCAGAACGGGCGTTTCCGTGATCTTGCAGATTTCATGGAGCGGATGTCCGTGCGGGAGCGCGAAGTCAATAAGCGTGTCATCGAGAGCTTTATCAAGGCCGGTGCCTTCGACAGCTTCGGCGTGACGAGAAAGCAGATGATGAGCGTCTATATGCGGATGATGGACGAGCTGCAGTCGGCTGCGAAAAACAATATGGCCGGGCAGATGTCCCTGTTTGATCTGGCGCCGGAGGAGGAGAAATCCAGCTATCAGATCAGCTATCCGGACATCGGCGAGTACACGAAGGAAATGAAGCTGGCCTTCGAGAAGGAAGTGCTGGGCATCTACGTGAGCGGCCATCCGCTGGACGACTATATGGATCTGTGGAAGAAGCGGACCAACGCCTCCGCGGCGGATTTTGTCCGGATTGAGCTGCAGGACCAGGAGGGCGGCGCGGATGCCGCTGCCATGCAGGTGCGCGACGGGCAGATCGTCACGATCGGCGGCCTCATTACAGATAAGAAGATCAAGTATACGAAGAACAGCAAGGTCATGGCCTTCGTGACGCTCGAGGACCCGACGGGCAGTGTTGAAGTCATTGTCTTCCCGAAACCCTATGAGGAGAGCGGACCGCTGCTGGAGGAAGACGGAAAGGTCTTCGTCAGAGGGCGCGTTGCTTTAGAGGATGAGAAGGACGGAAAGCTGATCTGTGAGAAGGTCTGGTCTTTTGACGATGAGGAAAACAGGCCGCAGAATAACGCACCGCTAAGCAGGCCTGAGAGCGCGCCGCAGAATGGCGCCAGGAGCGGGCAGCAGGCAGCCGGCCGCGCGCTGTGGCTGCGCTTTAAGGATCCGGAGGAGTATCAGAACCTGAAGGAATGGCTGTCGGAACTGATCGCCGTCCGCGGCGGGCCGGACCGGGTGATTCTCTACATTGAGAGCATCCGTGCCAAGAAGGAGCTGCCGCCCGGGTACGGAATCCGGGCCGATGAAGAGGTACTTTCGCAGCTGAAAGCCAAGCTTGGAGCTGAAAGCGTAATATTAAAATAAAAAAGCAGAAAGAGGAGACGGAATGAGTAAGGAGATTAAGAAAATCGGTGTGCTGACAAGCGGCGGGGACTCGCCGGGCATGAATGCAGCGATCCGCGCGGTGGTGCGCAAGGCGCTGGCCAACGGGCTGAGCGTTGTAGGCATCGAGCGGGGCTATCTGGGCCTTCTGAACGAAGAGATCTTTGAGATGAATAAGCGCTCCGTCTCAGATATTATTCAGCAGGGCGGAACGATTCTGGGAACGGCCCGCTGTCACGAATTCCGCGAGGAAGAGGTCCAGGCCAAGGCGGCCGAGATCTGCCGGAAGCATGAGATCGACGGCATTGTCGTCATCGGCGGCGACGGCTCCTACCGGGGCGCGCAGGCGCTGGCCCGACACGGCATCAACACCATCGGCATTCCGGGCACCATCGATCTGGATATTGCCTGCACGGATTACACCATCGGCTTTGATACGGCCATCAATACAGCGATGCAGGCGATCGACAAGGTGCGGGACACCTCGTCTTCCCACGAGCGCTACAGCATTATCGAGGTCATGGGCCGCAATGCGGGCTATATTGCACTGTGGTGCGGCATTGCGAACGGCGCGGAGGACATTCTGCTCCCGGAGACCTATGATTACGATGAGCAGAAAATCGTCGACAATATCATCCGCAGCCGCAAGCGCGGAAAGAAGCACCATCTGATTATCAACGCAGAGGGCATCGGCCATTCGACATCCATGGCCAGACGCATCGAGGCGGCGACCGGCATCGAGACCCGCGCCACCATTCTGGGCTACATGCAGCGCGGCGGCTCG
The DNA here is from genome assembly GCA_017449485.1 of Lachnospiraceae bacterium. Taxonomy (GTDB): domain Bacteria; phylum Bacillota; class Clostridia; order Lachnospirales; family Lachnospiraceae; genus CAG-791. The sequence continues at coordinate 18,476 of JAFTFP010000096.1, read as the reverse complement.
CCGAGCTGCAAGGACCGCTTCTATGCCTCCATCATGGGCTCCTACGCGGCGGATATCATTGCAGAGGGCAAGTCTAACCGCGTCGTCGCTTATAAGAACGGAGAGTTCTGCGATTTTGACATTGAGGAAGCACTCAATATGAAGAAGCAGATTCCGGACTATCAGTATGAGGTGGCGCTGGAGCTCTCGAGATAAAGACAGACTGAATGGTCGGGAATTGTCACCTGCACTGAGTTGAATGATCCGGGGCAGAAAGTCCGGACTTAGAAACAAGCTTACAGGAGAGGCAGATTTTGGAAGAAATCACTTCCGCGCAGAATCCGCGGATCAGAAGAATTGCACAGCTCCAGAGCAAAAGCCGGCTCCGGAAGGAGGAGGGGTGCTTCATCACGGAGGGCGTCCGGATTTTTCAGGACACGCCGGCTGCCTTTCTGCGCGCGGTCTATGTGACGAAGGAGCGAATGGAAGAACTGCGGGAAACGGTGCTGAGAAAGTCGCAGGAAGCCGGTGCACCGGTCTATATCATTCCGCAGTCATTGATGAACAGGATTTCCGATACGCAGACGCCGCAGGGGGTGCTGTGCGAGGTGCAGATGCCGGCGTGGCACCGCGAGGACCTGCTACAGGCTGAAAAGCCGCTGATTCTGATGCTGGAGAATATTCAGGATCCGGGCAATCTGGGCACGATGGTGCGGACCGCCGAGGCGGCAGGGGCAGCGGGGCTGATTCTCAGCCCGGACTGCACAGATTTATTCGGAGCAAAATCTGTCCGGGCGACAATGAGTGCGATCTTCCGGGTTCCGGTCCTGACAGGGGCGGATCTGCAGGAAGAAATCCCTGCGCTGCAGAAGGCGGGCGTGCACATATATGCTGCCTGTCTGAATGATCAGGCACAGCTTTATGACAATATCAACTATCCGGAAAATGGCGGCTGCGCCTTCCTGATCGGAAACGAGGGCAGCGGTCTGAAGGAAGAGACCATCCGCGCGGCGGACCAGAGTGTTTACCTGCCCATGGAGGGGCAGATTGAGTCGCTGAATGCGGCAGTGGCGGCGTCGATTCTTTTATACGAGGCGGCGCGGCAGAAAAGACATGGAGTAATTATAAGGGGGTGACAGAGATGAAACTGGGTGTGATCGGACTGGGCAATATGGCGACAGCGCTGATCGGCGGCATTATCAAGAAAGGTCTGGTGTCTCCGGAGGAGATCATCGGATCGGCGATTCATGAGGAGTCCCGGGCCCGGGCAGCAAGCCGCTTCGGAATCCGGACGACGGCGTCCAACCGGGAGGTGGCTGAGGAGTCGGAGATCATTCTGCTGGCGGTCAAGCCGATCTCTCTGCCGGTCGTGCTGGAGGAGATTCTGGATGTTGTGGATGAGAACAAGCTTCTGATCAGCGTGGCAGCCGGAAGAACCACCAAATGGTTCAGCGACTATTTTCCGCATCCGGTGAAAATCATCCGTTGCATGCCGAATACACCGGCGCTGGTACAGGAGGGCTGCACGGCGGTCTGCAAGAATAAGAATGTCACGCAGGAGGAGCTGCAGCAGGCCATTGTGCTGCTGGAGAGCTGCGGCATGACAGAGGTGGTGTCGGAGAGCCTGATGGATGTGGTCGTCGGTGTCAGCGGCTCCTCTCCGGCCTATGTCTTCATGTTCATTGAGGCTATGGCGGATGCGGCCGTAAAGGGCGGCATGCAGCGCAGACAGGCGTACCGGTTTGCAGCGCAGGCAGTGCTTGGCAGCGCGAAGCTGATGCTGGAGACGGGGCGGCACCCGGGTGAGCTCAAGGATATGGTGTGCTCGCCGGGCGGCACGACAATCGAGGCGGTGGAAGTGCTGGAGAAGCAGGGCTTCAGGGCCGCGGTGATGGAGGCGGTGGACGCCTGCATTGAGAAGTCCAGAAACTTGTAAAATTACAAAAAGGGGGCAAAATGAGACAGCGTGTTTTATGGAATCACAAGTGGGCATTTACCAAGATGGCGGAGACTGCACCGGTCACGCTGCCACAGAAGTGGGATTATGTGAATCTGCCGCACACCTGGAACGGCATTGACGGACAGGACGGCGGCGGAGATTATTACCGCGGCACTTGCTGGTATGCCAAGGGGCTCTCTAAGCGGGAGCTGCCGGAGGCGGACCGCTATTATCTTGAATTTGAGGGGACGGCGGCCTCCGCAGTTCTTTATGTCAACGGGAAGAAGATTGCAGTCCACGACGGCGGCTATTCGACCTGGCGGGCGGATATCACACAGGCACTGGAAGAGGAAAATGTCATTGCTGTCAGCGTCGACAATTCCGAGTGCCGGACCGTTTATCCGCAGCAGGCAGACTTCACTTTCTATGGCGGCATTTACCGGAACGTTTCGATTCTGGCCGTCGGTGAGTCACATTTTGACCTGGATAACCGGGGCGGATGCGGCGCAGCTGTCACGCCAAAGGTAAGTGAGGACGGCAGTGCGAAGGTCAAGGTGCAGGCCTGGATCAGCAATCCTGCAGGCATGCTGCAGATCTGCATCGAGGATGCGGAAGGAAAGCCGGCAGTCTGCCGGGAGGTCCCGGCGGCCGGCGAGGTCTGTGAGGAACTGGTCATCGAGAACGCGCATCTGTGGAAAGGCGTGAAGGATCCGTATCTGTACACGGCAAAACTGCGGCTGCTCCCCGACACCGATGAGATCTGTGTCCGGTTCGGCGTGCGCTCTTACCGGATTGATTCGGAGAAAGGTTTCTTCCTGAACGGTGTTTCCTATCCGCTGCACGGCGTAGCAAGACACCAGGACCGGTGGGAGAAGGGCAACGCCATCAGCGAGGCGGATCAGCGGGAGGATATGGATCTGATCTGCGAGATGGGCGCCAACACGGTCCGTCTTGCGCACTATCAGCACAATCAGTTCTTCTATGATCTGTGCGATGAGCGGGGCATCATTGTCTGGGCGGAGATCCCGTATATTTCGAGCCACATGCCGGAGGGACGGGAGAACACCATCAGCCAGCTGAAGGAGCTGATCACACAGAACTATAATCATCCTTCCATTGTGGTCTGGGGCCTCTCCAATGAAATCACCATGGGCGGCTTCTCGGAGGATCTGATGGAGAATCACCGGATTCTGAATGATCTGGCCCATGAGATGGATCCCACAAGACCGACGGTCATGGCCTATATCGGCAGCTGCGATTCCAAGGAAGAGATCGTCTATCTGCCGGATGTGATTTCCTATAATCTGTACCTGGGCTGGTACGAGGGCGTCACGGAGGAAACCGGCCCGATTCTGGATCAGATTCACGCGGATCATCCGGACCAGCCGCTGGGCCTGTCCGAATACGGTGCGGACTCGCTGAACTGGCACACCTGCAATCCGAGAAAGGGCGACTACACCGAGGAATATCAGGCGCTGTACCACGAGACGATGATCCGTCAGATTCAGGAGCGCCCGTATTTGTGGGCGACCCATGTCTGGAACATGTTCGACTTCGGCGCAGACCAGCGCGGAGAGGGCGGCGGCAAGGGCCAGAACTGCAAGGGCCTTGTCACCATCGACCGCAAGTATAAGAAGGACGCATTCTATGCTTACAAGGCCTGGCTCTCGAAGGAGCCCTTCGTCCACATCGGCGGAAAGCGCTACGTGGACCGGCACGAGGAGGAAACCCTCGTAAAGGTCTATTCCAACCAGCCTGCTGTGGAACTGTTTGTCAACGGAAAGAGCGTGGGCGTCAACGATCACGACAGCCTGTTCTTCAGCTTTGTGATTCCGAATGAAGGCGTCAGTCACTTAAAGGCTGTGGCAGGAGACTGCGAGGACACTGCCTGCATCCGGCGGGTGCAGGAGGAAAATCCGGCCTATGTCATGAAGGATCCCGGCATCATTCTGAACTGGTTTGACATCACGGCAGATGATGAGCACTTCAGCCTGAACGATACCATTAAGGATATTTTCACCTCTCCGGAGGCGAAGGACGCCGTCTATGAGCTGCTTGGCAGTGCATTGCCGGACAAGTCCGATCCGAATCCGGGCGGCATGTTCAACCTGCTGAAGACCCTGACGGTGCTGCGGCTGGCCAACGCGCAGGCTTCCGGCAGATTCGGCAAGAAGATGGTCCTGACCAAGGAACAGCTGCTTACCTTGAACGAGAAGTTGAACGGAATCAAAAAGGCATAAGGCATAGATGACCGGAACAACCTTTTATCCGATGATCTTTGCAAAATTTGACAAAAATATTACATAGTGATAAGATAGCCTCCGTTCGAAAGTAATAATTTCGAAACATTTCGGAAAAAGATTTGTTAAAAACGGAGGTAGGAGTACATGAAACGAAGAATTCAGGGAATGGCTGCCGCAGCCCTTATGGTGCTGGCAGTGGTTTTCATTCCTGAATGCGGCGTCAATGTATTTGCCGAAGAAACAGCAGAAAACAAGAGTGCGCAGGAGCTCGCAGCGAATTCCGCACAGCTCGCGCAGGACGCGCAGGCAGCAGCCGATGAGTTTGCTGTACAGGCGCAGGCAGCACAGCAGGAGCTGGCGGCTGCCATGAACGAGGCACAGCAGCTGACCAATGCTGCAGCCACGCAGGAAGAAATTGAAGCGGCAGCGGCATCCGCTGTGCGTTATCTGGAGGCGAAGGCCGCTGCCGAGGAGCTGACCGAAAAGGCAGAGCAGGCGGCAGACAACGCAGAGCACGCCAAGAATGTGGCACAGATCCACGCAGAGGATGCGGCGAAGGCGGTTCCGGTCAGCCCGGATCCCAGTGTTGATCCCAGTGTGGCAGTCATGGCACTGCCCGAGCTTCCGACCATGCTCGCACAGCCTGTGCAGCCGGAAGTGCTTCCGACCCAGGCTTCTTTCTTCCCTTATGTAGCTACACCTGAAGAAATCCGCATGCTGGCTTCGCTGATCTACTGCGAAGCAGGTAACCAGCCCTATGAGGGCAAGGTCGCCGTGGCCAGCGTGGTGCTGAACCGGATGCGCAGCGGCAAATATGCCAATGATATGCGCTCGGTCATATATCAGAGATGGCAGTTCACACCGGCAACCACCGGTTGGCTGGACAGTGTCATCGCGAGTGGAAAAGCGAGTGAAGAGTGCTACCGCGCGGCGCAGGATGCGCTGGCAGGCGTACAGCCGGTAGGCGACGCTGTGCACTTCATGAGAAAAGAGCTCCACGGAGGCATCCGCATTGCGGATCACTGCTTCTGGGGAAGTATCTGAGGCACTTGAACTTTTAAATATCTGCTGAATCTTCAAACAATTCATAACGCTGTAACAAACAGAAAATCACAGAGGCTGCCGGAAGGCGGCCTTTTGTTGTGTCCGGCAGTCTGGTAAAATGGGTGGGTAAGTGCCGCGGCGCATGGCCCGGCGGATCATGGACAGCAGGGGATTACAGAAGCAGGGGGTATTATGAAGAAAACAAGGTTGACACAGGGATGGAAGGTTTACCGGGACAAGGATGCGTTTTCGCTGGTCTACACCTTGCCGGAGGATGCGAAGGAAACTGAAATTCCTTATGACGCCATGTGGCATGAGCCGCAGCAGAAAAATGCAGTCAGCGCCGGAAGAACCAGTTATCTGGACGGCGGCGTCTATCACTATTACAAAGAACTGGACTTCCCGGAGGAGCTGCGCGGAGAAAGAATCATTCTCCGGATGGAAGGCGTCTTCTCCAAGTCCTATGTCTATCTCAACGGATCACTGGCCGGGCAGGGAGATTTTGGCTATGTCCGCTATGACTGTGATCTGACGGATTACATCCGGTTCGGCGAAAAGAATGTGCTGCTGGTGGTGGCGAAGACCGCCGCACTCTCCAGCAGATGGTACAGCGGCGGCGGTATTGTCCGGGATGTCCTGCTGATGGAAGCGCGGGATGCCTGCGTGGAGCCGGACAGCTTCTATCTGCAGATGCTGGACAGCATGGACGAAGGTGCATCGCTTGAGCTGAATGCCAGGATCAGGAGTCTGTGCCCGGCTGCGCAGGACATGAAGGCTGTGCTGAAGCTTTCGGATGAGACCGGAGAGATCTTTACGCGTTCCTTCCGCGTGCGTCTTGGCGCTCAGAAGGAGCAGGTGCTTACGCACCGTGTCTATGTTCCAGGCCTGAAGAGATGGAGCGCAGAGGAACCGAATCTGTATCAGTGCAGGCTGCTGCTGACGAGGGAGACCGCAGGCGGTGAGCAGCTCGTGGACGAGGATTCGTATGAGACAGGCTTCTGCACACTCTCCTGGAATGCGCAGGCCGGTCTGTGCGTGAATGGTCAGACTGTCAAGCTGCGCGGCGGCTGTGTCCACCACGACCAGGGCATGCTGGGCGGCACGGGCTATTATGACTATGAGTACCGCCGGGTAAAGAAAATGAAGGAGGCGGGCTTCAACGCGATCCGCTCCGCCCACAATCACGCCTCGCCGGCTCTGCTGTCCGCGTGCGACAGGCTGGGCGTCTATGTTCTGGACGAGGTCTGCGATATGTGGACCAAGATGAAGGGATACGAGGACTATACGCAGTATTTTGACAAAAGCTGGCGCAGCACGGTGGATACGATGGTTCAGGATGACCGGCGCCACCCCTGCGTGGTCGGCTATTCCACCGGCAATGAGATCTCGGATATCTGCACGGACAAGGGCATTGAGATGAGTCACGCCCTCTATCACAGGTTCAAGGAGATGGATCGAACCCGCTTCGTCACCAACGGCATCAACGGCGCGTTCGCGGCCGGAGACGGCCTGCTGGAGATCGCGGTTGATCTGACCGGGCGGGACGCTTCTGAGTTCATGGACGGAGACGTCAACAAGTTCATGATGCTGATGGCGACCAAGATGGCTGAGATCACGCGGCATCCGGTCATCACGGGGATTCTGGAGAAGCTGGATTCCTCCATGGATATAATGGGCTACAACTATATGACAGCCCGCTATGAAAAGGATGCGCAGACAGATCCGGACCGCCTGATGCTGGGAACGGAGACCTACCCGCGGCAGATCGCGGAGAACTGGCGCTTGATCAAGGCGATTCCGCAGTGCGTCGGCGACTTCACCTGGACCGGCTGGGATTATCTGGGCGAGCTCGGCGAGACGCCGGACAATTTCCCGCAGTGGAACAACACCAGCGGCGATCTGGACACCTTAGGAAACCGCCGGCCTGTCTCCTATTACCGCGAGATTGTCTACGGCCTGCGGACAACGCCTTATGTGTGCGCGCGGCCGGCTGCCGCCTATGGCACGCCCCGGTTCTTCGGTCCGTGGATGTTTACGGATGCACAGGAGAGCTGGAACTATGACGCAGATGCATTCGGAGAGAAGAATCCGCAGCACCTGGTGGAAGTGGAGGTCTATGCACCGGGCCGAGAGGTGGAGCTGTTCCTGAACGGAAAGTCTCTGGGCGTAAAGCCCTGCGGAGATGGCGCAGATTACTATGCCATCTTCGAGGTTCCCTATAAGCCGGGGACCTTGCGGGCTGTGGACTGCGAGAGCGGGAAGGAAATGATTCTTGAGACCGCAGGAGAGCCTGCCGCACTGTGCCTGTCCGCGGAGAAGGAGCCCGCGGCAGCCGGCACAGAAGGGCTGATTTTTGTGGATGCCGTCCTGCGGGATGCACAGGAGCGTATCGTACGCGGCAGCGGACAGAAGCTGACCATCGAATGCGAAGGCGCGCAGCTGCTGGCCTTCGGAAGCCTCGGTCAGGACCACCGAGCAGGCTTTACAGAGCCGGAGATCACCTTCGCCGGCCCGTCCGCCCTGGCCATTCTGAAGAAGAAAGACCCGGAAAAGGAGATCTGTGTGCGCATCAGCTGTGCCGAAGCAGGATTGTCGGCAGCGATCACACTGTGATAAAGTTAGGAATATGTTTCTGAGGGTTGTGTCAAGTCCGTTATGAAAGGACTTGACATGTAGCGTCGGCCGTACGCCTGAAGGGCGTATTGAATCGGCCGATGTTCAATCGGAAGGAGGCCGGATATGGCTGTGAATCTGAAAGGAAGAGACTTTTTAAAGCTGCTGGACTATTCAGAGGAGGAAATTCTGTATCTGATTGATCTGGCGGCAGATCTGAAGGCGAAGAAAAAAGCAGGGATTCTGACGGATCAGCTGCGCGGAAAGAATGTCGCACTGATCTTTGAAAAGACGAGCACGCGGACACGCTGCTCCTTCGAGGTGGCGGCGCACGACCTGGGCATGGGCTCGACCTATCTGGATCCTTCCGGTTCTCAGATCGGCAAGAAGGAGAGCATCGCGGACACGGCGCGGGTTCTCTCGGGGATGTTCGACGGTATTGAATATCGCGGCTACGGGCAGGAAATCGTAGAAGAACTGGCAAAATATGCCTCCGTTCCAGTCTGGAACGGTCTGACCAACGAGTTCCATCCCACTCAGATGCTGGCAGATCTGCTGACCATCCGGGAGTGCTTCGGAAAGATCCGCGGCATCCGGCTGGCGTATTTCGGCGACGCCCGCTATAACACGGCGGATTCGCTGATGGTCGTCGGGGCCAAGACCGGCATGCACATCGTGCTGGCCTCCGATGCGAAGTATTTTCCGGAGTCTGCGCTGGTGGAGGAATGCCGCAGGCTTGCCGCCGAGAGCGGCGGCAGCATCACGCTGACCGAGGACGCTCGGGAGGCGGCCAGGGGCGCGGACGTTCTGTATACTGATGTGTGGGTTTCCATGGGTGAGCCCGCCGAAATCTGGGAGGAGCGGATCCGGGATCTGTCCCGCTACGCGGTCACAAAGGAGCTGCTGGAGCTGGCCGGAGAGAAGGCTGTCTTCATGCACTGCCTGCCGGCCTTCCATGATCTGGGCACCAGCGTGGGCCGGGAGGTCTATGAGAAGTTCGGCCTGAAGGAGCTGGAAGTGACGGATGAAGTCTTCGAATCGCCGCAGTCTGTGGTCTTCCAGGAGGCAGAGAACCGGATGCACACGATCAAGGCGGTCATGGCCGCCACACTGGGATACGAAGCATGCTGAAAGAACAGATTTTAGACGCGCTGCGGGAAGCGGACGGCGAATATGTCTCCGGGCAGCAGCTGTGCGGCCGCTTTGAGGTATCCCGCACGGCAGTCTGGAAGGCTATCGGAAAGCTGAAGAAAGAAGGCTATGCCATCGAGGCTGTGACCAACCGCGGCTACCGGCTGAGCCCGCAGGCTGAGACGGCAGATCTGTTCAACGGACAGGAGATTGAGCGGTTCCTGCACACCCGCTGGGCGGGGCATCCGCTGATCTTTCAGAAACAGACCGGATCCACCAACGACGATATCCTGCGCCTGTCGGACGAAGGCGCAGCCCAGGGAACGCTCGCGGTCGCAGCGGCACAGACGGCCGGAAAGGGCCGGCGGGGACGCACCTGGATTTCCGTGGCAGACTGCAACATATACATGAGCATTCTGCTCAGACCTTCTCTGCGGGCTGACAAGGCCCCGATGAGCACGCTGGTCATGGCGCTTTCCGCCTGCCAGGCTGTGCTGGATCTGTACCCGGAAATTGCACGGCCGGGGGACCCGGCGGGGACGCTGCGGGCCGGCATCAAGTGGCCCAATGATCTGGTGATCGGCCGGGAAGACGAATATCGTAAATTCACAGGCATTCTGACGGAGATGCGCCTGGAAGAGACGCAGATCCGGGACGTGGTGGTCGGAATCGGCATCAACGTCAATGAGATGGACTTCTCCGAGGAAATCCGGCAGAGTGCGATCTCACTGAAACTGGCGCTGGGCAGAACCGTCAGCCGCGCGCAGCTCACGGCGCGGATCTGGGAGCGCTTTGAGGAAAACTATGAGGCGTTTGAGGCGGCCGGGAGTCTTTCCCCGCTGCAGGATGCCTATGAAGCACTGCTGGTCAACACCGGTCGGCGCGTGCGGGTACTGGACCCGCAGTCACCTTTTGACGGACTGGCAGAGGGTATTACCGAAACCGGTGAGCTGAGGGTGCGGACAGACGAGGGAGAAATACGGACGGTCGGCGCCGGAGAGGTCTCCGTGCGCGGCGTAAACGGGTATGTTTGATGACAACAGAAAAGGATTACAGAATCGTGCTGTGCGGCGCCAGCGCGTATGACAAGAAGTATTATTTCAACAACAAATTCGACCGGCTGCCGGAGAATGTGAAGGAGGAGCTTCAGATTCTCTGCGTGCTGTTTACGGAAGAGGTGGGCGGCATTTTCACGGTCGGCTTCACCCCGACGGGCGAGCTGCTGCTGGACACCACGGCGGAAGAGGGCGATCTGCTCTATGATGAGATCGGCTCGGGACTGATGCTCAAGAAGATCCGCACGGACAAGCAGGAGCTTTTCAAGGCACTTGAAATCTATTTCCGCGTGACCTTCCTGCACGAGGATGCCTCCGCGCTGCTGCAGGAGGAAGAGGAATGACGGACTACGCGGGCGGCTTTTCCATCGGTTCGGCTAAGCTTCCGAACCGTGTGATTCTGGGGCCGATGGCGGGCGTATCGGATCTGCCGTTCAGGCTGCTGTGCCATGAACAGGGCGCAGGTCTGGTCTGCATGGAGATGGTCAGCGCCAAGGCCATCTGCTATCACAACCGCGGCACCAATGAGCTGATGCAGACCATTCCCGAAGAGGGAAAGGTCAGTCTGCAGCTGTTTTCCCACGAGCCCGAATTTCTGGCACAGGCCCTCGATATGATCGCGGACAGGCCTTTTGACCTGCTGGATATCAACATGGGCTGTCCCGTGCCGAAGATCGTAGGTAACGGCGAGGGCTCCGCGCTGATGAAGAATCCGAAGCTGATAGAGGAACTGGTCCGGGCTGCCGCGTCCCACTGCAGCCGTCCGGTGACGGTCAAAATCCGGAAGGGCTTCGATGATGAGCACATCAATGCGGTGGAGTGTGCACTGGCTGCTCAGGAGGGCGGCGCGTCCGCGGTGGCGGTGCATGGCCGCACGAGACCGCAGATGTACAGCGGGCAGGCGGACTGGGACATCATTGCGCAGGTCGTCGATGCGCTGCGGATTCCGGTGATCGGAAACGGAGATGTGACGGACGGGCCTTCTGCCAGGCGGATGCTGGACGAGACCGGGTGTGCTGCGGTGATGGTCGCCCGCGGCGCCCAGGGGAATCCCTGGATCTTCCGTGAAATCAACGCGTATCTTAAGACCGGTCAGGAAATCGAGCGGCCAAGACGCGCTGAAATCATCCGGATGATCCGCCGGCACGCACAGCTGCAGCAGCAGTACAAGGGCGAAAACCGCGGAATCCGGGAGATGCGCGGGCATATTTCCTGGTATCTGTCCGGCTTTCCGGGGGCGGCGAAGCTGCGCCGGAAGGTCAATCAGCTAAACAGCTTTGAGGAGCTCGAGGCGCTGCTGTCCGAGGAGTTCCCCTATGCCGCAGGCGTATGAAGTACCTGCGAACGATTTACTTTTACAGCAGACAATCAATAACCGCAGCCATATTTTGACAGGTTCTGACAGGAAAGGAAGCAGACATGGAACAGATCTACAATCCCTATTTACCCTTAAACGAATATATTCCGGACGGCGAGCCGCATGTATTTGACGGCCGCGTCTATATTTACGGCTCTCATGACCGGGCCGGCGGTGAAAAGTACTGCGAGGGGCACTATCAGGTCTGGTCCGCACCGGTGGATAATCTGAAGGCGTGGCGCTGCGAGGGCATCAGCTACAGAAGAGACCAGGATCCGTCCAATCCGGATGACACGAAGCAGCTCTGGGCACCGGATGTGACCAAGGGACCGGACGGCCGCTACTATCTGTACTATTGCTTCAATTTCCATCCGGAAATCGGCGTGGCGGTCAGCGATTCCCCGGCGGGGCCGTTCACCTTCCTGGGGCATGTTCATTATCCGGAGCACATCCTGGGCGGCAAGAATGTCAATGAGGGCATGGCCTTTGATCCGGCGGTGCTGACGGATGACGACGGGCGTGTCTACCTGTATTACGGCTTTGCGCCGGCAGCGGAAAAGGAAATGATTCTGCCGAAGTTCACGGAGGAGGAGCTCGCGGCCATGCCGGCGGAGCAGGCGGAAATGTTCCGCCATATGTCCGAGTGGGAATTCGGCGAGAACTCCATGGTGGTAGAGCTGGAGCAGGATATGGTGACGGCGAAGGAGGAGCCCCGCGTGCTGATTCCGGGCGGACATCACACAGCCGGAACCGGCTTTGAGGGCCACGGCTTCTTCGAGGCCTCCTCGATCCGGAAAATCCGCGGGAAGTATTATTTTGTCTATTCCAGCCACAAGAGCCATGAGCTGTGCTATGCGGTCAGCGACCGGCCGGATGCAGGTTTTGTCTATGGCGGCACCGTCGTCTCGAACGGAGACATCGGCCTGAACAACCGTGAGCACCCGGTATACCCGCTGGGAAATAACCACGGCGGTATCGCGGAAATCGGCGGAGATTATTATATTTTCTATCATCGTCAGACCAACGGAACAGAGTTTTCCAGACAGGGCTGTGCGGAGAAAATCAATATCCGCGAGGATGGCAGCATTGAGCAGGTAGAAATCACCAGCTGCGGCCTGAACGGCGGACCGCTCGCAGCCAGCGGAAGCTATCCGGCCACCATCGCCTGCCATCTGACGGATCCCACGACGACCGACGGCATTGACTATCAGAACCCTGTCATGAAGACGCAGATCCGCGTGACGGAGGAATGCAATCGCTCCTATATCACCGGCATCAAGGACGGTGCCATTGTCGGTTACAAATACTTTGAATTCGTCGACACGGACCTGATCGCTGTGGAGGTGCGCGGCCACTTCGCAGGCACCATCGAAGTCGCCTATACCCGGAAGGGCTCTGATGTCATCGGCGAGTACGAGACCCAGGTCAACTCCGACGAGTGGGAGATGAAGCTCATTCCCGTTCTCACCGCCCCCGGCAGGCGCGCGCTTTACTTCCGCTTCCACGGCACCGGCGAGCTGGAGATGAAGTCGTTCGCGTTCTTCTCGGAATAAAAACAGAAGGTTTTCAGAAAAGAATCTGATAACGAAAAGCACGAGCCCGCCGGCCCGTGCTTTTTTCTGTTCTTGACAGGCGGGCAGGGTGAGTGTATGATTGCAGACAGTTAGTTATTACAAACTTAGTCATAACTAACCAGAGCAGCCTGTACAGTTTTCTGTACAGAGGACGGAGAATCAGATGCCGGAAAAAGTACTGATTGAGAACTGTTCCCCTACGCTTGCCGGAATTAAGACAGCGAGTCTGGTGAATCTGCAGTGGGAAGATTCCGCGCAGGTGATGCGGGAGATGCGGGAAATGAATCAGGTATTTGGCGGCAAGGGCCTGCGGGCGGTGCCGCTGCGCTCCCGGAAGGGATGCACGCTCCTGTATCTGTACCGGCCGGACCGGCTGGGCACAGATCTGAAGGATGAGCGCGCACAGAAGTGCCTGGGGCAGCTGGGTTATCCCTGCGGCAGTACGGAGGAGTGCGTCGCGTATCTGGCGAAGCGCCTTCAGCTCAGCCAGGATTTCCCCCATGAGATCGGCTTTTTTCTGGGCTATCCGCCGGAGGATGTCATCGGCTTCATGGAGCACCGGGACCGGGGCTGCAAATGCGTCGGAACCTGGCGCGTCTACGGAGACGAATCCGCGGCGAGAAAGACCTTCCGGAAATTCCGCAAGTGCACCGATGTCTATGAAAAGTGCTGGAGCAGCGGCCGGAGCATTCTGGATCTCACCGTCCGGGGAAAACAGTTTTAAAGGTTGTGTCAAGTCTGCTGTGAAAGGACTTGACATGCAGTGCCGCCCGTACGCCGGAGAGCGTATTGAATCGGGCGATGTTCAAATCAGAAGGAGGAAAAACAGATGAGTAAAGTAGCAGTTGTTTACTGGACAGGAACCGGCAACACCGGCATGATGGCGGAGGCTGTAGCCGACGGAGCAAAAGCCGGCGGCGCCGAAGTGACCGTTCTTGGACCTTCCGAATTCTCCGCAGCTGATGTCGCATCCTATGACGCCATCGCTTTCGGCTGCCCGGCCATGGGTGCAGAGGTTCTGGAGGAATCCGAATTTGATCCCATGTTTACAGAAGTCGAAGGCGCGCTGAACGGCAAGAAGATCGGCCTGTTTGGGTCCTGGGGCTGGGGCGACGGTGCCTGGATGACCGACTGGGAAGGCCGCTGCCTTGCAGACGGCGCTGTGATGGCCGCAGACCCGGTGATCTGCCAGAACACACCCGATGACGATGCCCTTGCAGCCTGCAGAGCCCTCGGAACAGCACTCGCCTGAGACGCAAAATCGGATTGATTTCATCGTATTATAAAACTACAATGGGAGCGGAGCCTTTTTCAGGTTCCGCTTCTTTGCTATTCTAGAATTCTTTTAAGGGGGATTACACACATGAAATTCTTTCTGGACAGCGCAAAGCTGAACGAAATCGAGACAGCCTGGGAGACCTTCGGGATTGACGGTGTGACGACCAATCCGCGGCATATTCAGAACAGCGGCAAGCCGTTCCTGACGGCCATCAATGATATCGCGGCGTGGATCCGTGAGAAGGGTCTTGACGGAAAGGATGTCTTTCCGGTCTCTGTGGAGATCAATCCTCATCTGACCGATGCACAGGAAATCGCGGAGGCCGCGCGCAGGATCGCAGACATCAGTCCGAATTTTGTCATCAAGGTGCCCTGCATTCCGAGCGGCGCGGCAGCAGCCCGCGTGCTGGAGAAGGAAGGCATCCGCACCAATCTGACACTGGTCTTCTCGCCCTCGCAGGCGATTCTCGCCGGCCGCGCAGGCTGCCTGTTCGTCTCACCCTTCATCGGCTGGAAAGAGGACAACGGCGAGGACTGCAGACAGTACATGCAGGATATCGTGACCATCTACAAGAACTACGGCTGGTATGGGAAGACCCAGATCATCGCAGCTGCCGTCCGCTCCCCGAAGCAGATCGTGGACTGCGCCGTCTCGGGCGTCGACATCGTGACCGCCGGCCTGCCGATCTTCCAGGCAGCTGTCAATCACGCTTACACAAGACAGGGCATGGATACCTTTACGGACGCCTGGGATCACACAGCACAATAAGTATTTAAGGAGCAGCAGGATGGAAATCAGAACAATCGGCTTCATCGGACTGGGCATTATGGGCGCGCCGATGAGCAGCAATATCGCGGCAAAATTTGACGGAAAGGTGCTGCTGTGCAACCGCACGCATGAAAAGGCACTGCGCCTTTCCGAGGAGCTTTCGCAGTACGGCGCCGAGGCAGTGGAGGACAAGAAGGAACTCGCGCAGCGCGCGGATCTGATCATCACCATGGTGCCGCGGACAGAGGACTCCGAGGCGGTGTATGACGAGCTTCTGCCGGTGCTTGGCGCGGGCAAAATCTGTATTGACATGAGCACCATCGACCCCGGTGCGTCGAGAAAGATCGCAGAAAAAGTAAAACAGACGGGCGCGCAGTTTGCGGATGCGCCGGTCGTGAAATCCCAGGCGGCGGCCATCGCCGGCAAGCTGGGCATCTATGTGGGCTGCGATGAGCCTCTGTACGAGACAATCCTGCCCATCCTCTCGATGATGGGTGAAAATGTCATCCGCATGGGCGTAAACGGCAATGGTCTGGTTATGAAGATCTGCCATAATGCGCTGGCTTCTCAGATTCAGAACGGCGTCAACGAGACGCTGACGCTGGCCGGGGCCAATGGCATTGATCCGGAGACTTATGTGCGCGCGATTTCCTACGGCGGCGCGCAGAACGCCTATCTGGACAATCACGCAGCCATGTTTGCCAAAGACGAATATCCCACCGCCTTTTCGCTGCAGAATGCGGCCAAGGATGTGGGCATCGCGGTGCAGCTCGCGAAAGACTGCGGCGTACCGATGCCCGGTGAGGAAGTGGCCTATGGCGTCTATCAGGAGGCACTGGCGGCGGGACTTGGAAAAGAAGACTGGGGCGCGACCTGGAAGATTGTGAGGGGAAGAGCATGAGCAAGGTATCTGTTTTATATCTGCCGATCGGTGTCGGCACCTTTCACATGGAGACGGCTTCGGACCAGTTTGCGCGCTCGGCGGCCATGCTCCGGGAAGTACTCTCCGGGGAAGAGGTGATCTGCCCGGAGGGCGGTCTGCTTTCCACCGCGGCGCTGCGGGAATTTATCGCGGACAAGACGCCGGACCTGATTATTCTGCAGAA
Source organism: Lachnospiraceae bacterium (assembly GCA_017449485.1). Classification (GTDB taxonomy): domain Bacteria; phylum Bacillota; class Clostridia; order Lachnospirales; family Lachnospiraceae; genus CAG-791. Next base: position 2,388 of record JAFTFP010000096.1, on the reverse strand, counting down.
TCTCACCTTTGCCAACGCGGCCTACACCTATGAAGTTCTGCATGCTTTTGACAAGACGCCGATTCTGCTGTGGACCCTGCGGGAGCCCGCTGGAGACGGCGGCCGCCTCAGGCTGAATTCGCTGACCGGCGCTTTCTCCGCCGGCGGTGCGATCCGCGCCATGCGCGAGTCAGATTTTGAATATGTGCTCGGAGCGCCCGAGGAGGAGCAGGTCCGGAGGGCTGTCCGTGACGCGGCGCTGGCGGTACGGGCACTGAAGCAGATGCGCAGCCTGCGGCTTCTGGCGGTGGGTCATACCCCGGAGGGCTTCGGCTTCGGCCGGGCGCTGGATCAGGAGCTGATGGGAACTTTCGGCGTGCGCCTTCTGTCAGTGGAAGCCAGAGAGCTGATCCGGACGGCACAGTCCTACACGGAGGAGGAAGTCCGGGAGGAGCTCGAACAGGCCGGCCGGGAGCTGAGAGGACTGGAGAACATGCCGGAAAAGAATGTGCAGGATTTTGCCAGACTTTACCGGGCTTACCGGAACTATGTCAGAGAAAATGAAATCGGTGCGCTGGCTTCGCGCTGCTGGCCGGATTTCTTTACGGAGTTCGGCACACCGGTCTGCGCCGTTCTCTCACTGCTGAACTCGGAAAAAGTCGTCTGCAGCTGCGAGGCGGATGTCTACGGCGCCCTTTCCATGTATGTCGGGCAGGAGATGACCGGCAGCGCCGCATTCTTCGGAGATCCTGTTGCAGTGGATGAAAACGAGAGCACGATCACCTTCTGGCACTGCGGCATGGCGCCGACCTGCCTGGCAAGAGAAGATACAGGTGCCTGTGTCGGCGTGCACCCGAACCGGAAAATCGGACCGACTGCGGAGTTCGGCTGCAAGCCCGCTGAAAAAGCGACGATCTTCCGGATCGGCAGAAAGAAGGACGGAAGCTTCCGCTTCTTTATTGCGCCCGGCAGCATTCTCGACCGGCCCCGCCAGTATCTGGGCACAAGCCTGGTCGTACAGACGCAGGAGAATGCGGGCCAGATCGTAAACCGGGCAGTGAAGGACGGCTGGGAACCGCATTATGCGGTACTGTACGGCGACTGCGAAGAGGCGTTGGCCATGCTGGGGCGGATGCTCGGCGCGGAAATATGTGAATTTTAGGCCCGATGCCATAATATATAAGGTATGAGAAATCATGAATAAGACAGTGCATATACCCGACCTGCGGCATTTCACGATGACTGCAGCCAAGGGAAAAGCTTCCTTCCCGATGATGAAGGGGAGCTTTAAGTATCGCGACCGGGTGCACAGCAGAACAGTGCTGACAGCGGAGAATCATGAGCTGAAGGATCCTTCCGGCGCGGTGCTTGGAAGCTATGATGCGCAGGAAGGCCGCCTTTCCTTTCACATGACCGATCCCTCCTGGAACCGCTTCTATATCACCTTCGAGGCTGATCCGTCGGAGCATTATTACGGCTGCGGCGAGACTTTCTCCGAGTGGGATCTGAAGGGGCAGCAGGTGCGGATCTGGGTCGCCGAGCATCAGAATGCGGCGCGCATCGAAAAGAAGCTGGCCGCCTGGGAGAAGAACGGACCCCGGCCGCAGCATAAGAGAGCCTTCAGCCAGTACGAGTCCTACTACGCGCAGCCGACTTTTGTCTCATCCAATAAATGGTTTATGCATGTGGACGGCTCGTCCTTCATGCGCTTTGATTTTACGAAACCCGGGCAGATCACGCTGGAGCTGCGGCAGGAGGCGGAGATCACCACAGCGGCCGCGTCTTCTTTCGCGGAGCTGTCGGAGAAGCTTTCTGCACAGCTGGGACGCGTCCCGGCGCTGCCGGACTGGATTTATGACGGCATGATCCTGGGCATCCAGCAGGGCCCGGACGTCATCAATGAAAAGCTGGCAAAATGTGAGCAGTTTGGCATTCCTGTGAACGGGATCTGGAGCCAGGACTGGTGCGGCTGCCGCCGGACCGGCTTCGGTTATCAGGTGATGTGGAACTGGCGGGCGGATGACGAGCTCTACCCGGACCTGAAGGAGCAGATCCGGAAGTGGAATCAGAAAGGCATCCGCTTCCTGGGCTACATCAATCCATTCATGGCCATTGAGAAGGAGCTTTACAGGGAGGCTTCCGCGCGGGGCTACTGTGTGAAGAACAAGGCCGGCGAAGATTATCTGGTGACAATTACGACTTTTCCGGCTGCGATGATCGACCTGACCAATCCGGAGGCCTATGCCTGGTACAAGGAGCTGATCAAGCAGAACATGATCGGCATCGGCATGTCCGGCTGGATGGCGGATTTCGGAGAATATCTGCCGACGGACGCTGTGCTCTATGACGGCAGCGACCCGGAGCTGATCCACAACCAGTGGCCGGCAATCTGGGCAAAGCTGAACCGGG